>NZ_JAWOUT010000802.1:0-500 GCF_033339515.1 Vibrio sp. 2130-1 | reverse complement strand
ATTTGAGTTGCAGTAATGACGACGCGGTTCAAACTGCGAGCTCGACGAATGAGTTTTTTCTGAACACCGATCAGCTCAGGATCGCCAATCTCAACGCCTAAATCGCCGCGAGCGACCATCACGACGTCAGAAGCTAGGATGATATCGTCAATCGACTCGCTTGTGGCGACGGTTTCTGCACGTTCTACTTTTGCGACGAGTTTTGCTTCTAAGCCGGCATCCCGGGCCAAGCGTCTGGCATAGTGCATGTCCTCGCCATTGCGTGGGAAAGAAATGGCCAAATAGTCGACCTTAATTTCTGCGGCTGTGATGATGTCAGCTTTGTCTTTTTCCGTGAGTGCATCGGCTGATAAGCCACCGCCTTTTTTGTTGATGCCCTTGTTATTGGATAATGGGCCACCAACGGTCACACGGGTATGGACTTTATTTCCTTCTACGCTGGTGACTTGCAATTGAACTCTGCCATCATCAAGCAGTAGAATGTCGTTCGGTGAAACATC
>NZ_JAWOUT010000801.1:0-500 GCF_033339515.1 Vibrio sp. 2130-1 | reverse complement strand
TTTTAAATCAGGACGAAACAGCTTCTCACAACTGGCGTAAAAATTGTTGCAGTCCACCAAGGCAAATACAGGCATGGGATAGTCACGACTTACGGCGCATGTTTCGCACCACATTGGTGACCACACCAAATATCTCTAACTCTGTCCCTTCGGGAATATGGATAGGTTCATACGCCCGGCTTCTTGGGATCAGCTTGACGCACGGCCTTAGTTGAAGCTCCTTTACCGTGAGTTCACCATGGATGCCAGCGATGACAATGTCACCGTGTTCTGCTTGAACAGAACGATCAACCACCAAAATATCATCTGGGTGAATCCCGGCATCAATCATTGAATCACCTTCAACACGCACAAAGAACGTTGCAGCCGGTCGCTTGATGCACAGCTCGTTGAGGTCGAGCGTTTGCTCAACATAATCCTGCGCTGGTGAAGGAAAACCAGCAGAAACACGTTCCATGAACAATGGAATACGAAGGCGCTTGGCTTTGATGAAGGCAAGT
>NZ_JAWOUT010000800.1:0-501 GCF_033339515.1 Vibrio sp. 2130-1 | reverse complement strand
TTGAGATCAGGAGCAATGAATCCGTCTTTTGTCACCGCGTTTCGAAATGAAGCCAAACGACGATCCGATGGCAATGGTAAAGTGAGCTCGAATTGCTTTGCTTGATAAAACTCTTCCCAAACCAATATGGTTGTCGCATTCGTTTTGGTTTGTTCTATGTCCCACTCCCACAAAGCCATTTTATTGATCAGTGCTTTTAGGAGATCGTTAACTTCAATCATCACGATGCTTTTCGGGCAAGAAAATTTGTCACAATCGAAATAAACAGAACGATACGCCACAACATTCGTCATTACGGCGCGATGTGGAGTGTGAGGTGGGATCCACACTGCTTTGGTTGGCGGCAAAATACAAATGGAATCATTTAGGGCAAACGTCATGCATCCCTGTGGCGCGTAAAGTAACTGACCTTTATAGTGCTGATGCATCCCTGAGTCGTGTTTACCAATACCTGCAGCAATGCCGACCACGTTGGCTGTGAGCTTGTCTGCATCAAACTGA
>NZ_JAWOUT010000799.1:0-501 GCF_033339515.1 Vibrio sp. 2130-1 | reverse complement strand
GTCGATAGCTTGTTGATACAGTTCGATCGCTTTATTAGCCTCTCCCAAACTACGATATACATTGGCTAAGTTAGTTCGCCCAAATCCGCGATCGGCATTAAAGCGTTGAATGTCCATGTATTCATCTAACGGTTTTTGAATGCGCTCTCTTTGTAGCGGATTCATTTCCCCATAATGACTGACTAGCGCAGCCGCCGCTTCGGTTCGCACCGACAACACCGGATCACTCAGCAACGGCTGTAAAATCTGCCAACGGTCACTAAAGTCATACCCTGCCGAGCCAGCAACAGCACCCAGTCGAATCATCTCGTTCTCATGTTTCACGGCGCGAGCAAGCGCAACCACCGTATTCTGGCCAGTATTGCCTGCCATTCGCTCTAAAGCCGATGCGCGAATGATGTCACTGATGGAAGAATCTTGAGCCGTATAAGCCAACGCATCTGAACCACCTCTATGACCTATCGCGTCTGCATAAAATGCGACCGAAAAGTGCTGAGTGTT
>NZ_JAWOUT010000798.1:0-501 GCF_033339515.1 Vibrio sp. 2130-1 | reverse complement strand
AAATTCCTAAGTTAATGTTGAGCAAGCAACACAACATTAACCTATTTACCTTATATGTAACAGATTATTTACCATCCTTTACATCCAGCCAACCGCACCGTATCTATCAACTTCTTCGAAAATTTTGAAGGAACTTTGGCGTATTGAATGCGCAAAAGCTTAAATTGATACTTCTTGCTCTATCTCGTAAAGCTCATCAGACATTTCAAGCATTCGACGTTCTATCACGGCTTTCGCATCTTCAACGCCTTTGTTGTAATAGACTGCGCCTAGTTTATCGGTAATAAAATCTATCAGAAATTCGCTGTCAAACTGGCCAATCTCAATGCTGAGTTCATCCTGCATATAATCTTGAATTGCCGACGCTAATGTTTCTTTTTGGGCTCTTTCTAACTTAATCATGCGTGTTCCTTTTAGTGCGGCTTAATGGGGATTTCGCTAACCGTTACGAAATAATCGAGTTTCGTCTCGATTGTGTAGCCTTTAATCACCCCAAATTCG
>NZ_JAWOUT010000797.1:0-501 GCF_033339515.1 Vibrio sp. 2130-1 | reverse complement strand
AGTTTTCAAGGTCATCACGAGTCAGTTCTGTGATGGTGTCGTCTTGAGTATGGTCGTGATCGCCAATTGGGTTACCTGAAGCAACTTTGTGGTAAATCGAGTAGAAACCAACTGCTACGCTGATGACAACAGCGATTACTGTCAACGCATCTAGGAATGCTGACAAAAACGCGGCTGCGAAACAGAATGCAAGCGAAAGCAGAGTTTTTGAACGAATACCAAGCAGGATTTTGGTGAAGATGAACAGCAGAAGCTGTTTCATGAAGTAGATACCCGCGACCATGAATACTAAAAGTAGTAATACTTCTATATTCGCAACCAACTCATGCTTTACTTGCGCTGGGCTGGTCATGCCAATAGCAATAGCTTCAATTGCAAGTAAACCACCAGGTTGTAATGGGTAGCATTTTAAAGCCATTGCAAGCGTGAAAATAAATTCTGCGACGAGCAACCACCCAGCAACAAATGGATTTATTAGGAAGAAAACAATCGGGTTAATAA
>NZ_JAWOUT010000796.1:0-501 GCF_033339515.1 Vibrio sp. 2130-1 | reverse complement strand
AGCTTATCAAGGGGTGCCTTTCCGCGCAGCGAAAACACTTCAAGCAGCCTTTGATAATGGTCATGTAGAACGCAACGCAAAAAATTTGGAAACACTTGGTTCGTTTTGGCAGCAAGCACAAGAACTTGAACAGGCTATCGACGTCTATCAACAAGCTTACAATCTTGCTCCACAAGCAAAAACTCAAATAAAAATTGCTCGTCTAATGATTTTAGACAAGCAATATACGGAGGCGACGAAATTTACGCAAAACGCCGCCCCAGATGCTAAGCACGAACAAAAAGGAGAGCTCTCTTACATTCGTGGCATGGCATATTTTGAGTTAAACCAACCGAGTAATGCTCTAAAAGCAATGAAAAGTGCGGCTCAATCTCCGGATATGAGAGCAATGGCGAGCCCTTGGATTAATTTCCTAGAGTCACAAGGGTAAGTCATACATTTAGCATGGCGCGAAAATTAAGTGTGAGTCAGTCGCACGCCTGGGGAAGTGAAAGCTTCCCC
>NZ_JAWOUT010000795.1:0-501 GCF_033339515.1 Vibrio sp. 2130-1 | reverse complement strand
TGGTGATTTAGATCACATTTGGGCAGTAAATAATCCATTAAAAATGTGAAGGTCATGGAACGAGGATTATATTGATCGGCTTAATCATAGTTATGGGCAATAGTTATGCGCAGTATATTGTTAGTCCCCGCGTTATTGTTGTCAGGGTGTGCTCTGACACAACAATCCACGCCGATTCAGCCTGATGCCAACTGGCACGTTAATCAGCTATCCAATGGAATGAAATACCACATCTATCCAACTCAAGACCAAGAAGTTTCGGTTCGTTTGGTGATGCACATTGGTTCGTTCCAAGAAGAAGCCAATCAAAAAGGCTACGCTCACTTCGTTGAGCACATGGCATTTAATGGCAGCACGCATTTTACCGGCAACGACGTTGCCAAACTCTTTGTGCAACCTTGTGGTACCTTTCGCGCTGCTATCAACGCTTTCACTAGTTATCAGCTAACGTCTTACCAACTTCACCTTCCGAATAATACGAAGCTAGAACATGCCCTGCAG
>NZ_JAWOUT010000794.1:0-501 GCF_033339515.1 Vibrio sp. 2130-1 | reverse complement strand
CTTGCTCAATGATCCAATGTTGCGCGGCGATCTTAAGAAACAGATTGAAAAAGGCGATCGAGCGGATTGGGCGCTGCGTCAGGTAGTCGAAACTTATTCAAACCGCTTTGCTCGTATGTCAGATGTCTATTTGCGTGAACGAGCACAAGATATCCGAGAGTTGGGGCAAAGGTTGCTGTATTTTCTGCACAACAGTGAGCAAGAGAATGCGGCCATCGATCGTCCTATCATCTTAGTGGCCAATGAGCTTACTGCGACTTTGTTAGCATCGGTGCCGAAAGAACATTTATTAGCGGTCGTTTCGCTTGAAGGGGGCGCAAACTCACACGCTGCAATTCTTTCGCGCGCATTGGGTGTGCCGGCCGTTATGGGCGCTAACATCAATACGGATGTGGTTAACGGTAAATTAGGCATCGTTGATGGCTATACGGGCGAGATTTTTCTTGAGCCCAACCGCCAGCTGTTGCGTGAGTATCGCAGTTTAGTTAGTGAAGAGTCAGA
>NZ_JAWOUT010000793.1:0-502 GCF_033339515.1 Vibrio sp. 2130-1 | reverse complement strand
TGAGATCACCGAACCCATATTGCTGTCTGCACGGAAGGTTTTCTTCGCGGTTTCTGCTCGCATATCTGCGGCATATTGGTTTAATAGCTTTTGCTCTTTAAGACGTAAAGCCTCACGAGTAAAGATAGCCCCTTGCGGGTGTGCAAATTCGGTTAGACCACCAGCACGTTCAAGCAACTCGCCTAAGGTCTCGCCTTGACGGACAGTATAAGTACCAGGGAAGCGAACTTCGCCTTGAAGTGTTACTGTACTTTGTAGTTTGACGTCTGGCTTCTCGAGTATATTTAAGCGATCTCTGCCAACAATAATGGCATCGTCAACAGCACTACCTTTGATGGCTTGGCGCAAATCAATACGCTCAACATCAATAGAAGCGCGCTCATCTTTACTGTTAATTACCGTACGAGCTAACTCGGCGTTGATGGTAAATGCGTTATAAGTTAAGCCACCCGCAGCTTCAATTAAGGTAGAAATCGTCATACGTGGGGTAATTGGGTAGCGC
>NZ_JAWOUT010000792.1:0-502 GCF_033339515.1 Vibrio sp. 2130-1 | reverse complement strand
AGTGACCCATTACTGTTTTTGGAATATCACCGACACTTTACCCATTCATTATTGTTTATCCCTTTTGGCAGTTTTCTCTGTGCTTTAGTGTTGTATCCGTTGTTTGCAAAAAGACGAGAGCTAAACTTTCAACAGAGTTGGTTTTATTGTGCCCTTGGTTATAGCACCCATGCGCTGTTAGATGCTTGCACCAGCTATGGGACTCAGCTTTTTTGGCCGATAAGCAACACACGCTATGCCTGGAATACGATCTCTGTTATCGACCCCGCTTTCTCACTTCCGATTTTGATCCTGCTTTTGTTTGCCGCACTGAAGCGAAATCGAAATTATGCGCGTGTCGCATTTCTATGGTCTCTGGCTTATCTGACTCTTGGGGTTATTCAACGAGATAGAGCAGAAGCGGCCGGATGGAAAATTGTCCAAGAGCGACAGCACAGCGCTGTGCAGCTAAAAGCAAAACCAACCTTCGGCAATCTTTTGGTCTGGAAAGTGATTTATGAAA
>NZ_JAWOUT010000791.1:0-502 GCF_033339515.1 Vibrio sp. 2130-1 | reverse complement strand
CGACTCGTAACAACGTAAATGGATACTGTTGTCTTCAGGCACGGTTGTCATCAGCACTTTACTAACTAGCCGTTTTGACAGCGCATCGGCGACACCAACTTCAAACAAAATGTTGGAGTGCTGACTGTAGTTCACAATATCAAGCATCTCATAGCTTAAACCAAACATACGATCCGCATATTTGAAGACCAATTGTCCGAGTTCTGTTGGTTCGACAGTACGGCCGTTTCGCTTGGTTAGCTTACCTTTCATCCGCTCTTCAAGCGCTTTGATTTGCCCGGTCACCGTTTGAGGAGTGAGAAAAAGCGCATCCGCGGCCTTGGTAACAGAGCCTTGCTTGCACACCATCCAGAAGTAATAAAGATGGTTGTAATTTAGATGTGACATCGGCCAATTCCAGAAAAGAAGGTGATGCTTTTTATACCAAATGTGACAGAGACAGACAAGATACTCGGCAAAACCATCACTTTAACCAACTAAAATTAAGTTTTACCGAAAATAC
>NZ_JAWOUT010000790.1:0-502 GCF_033339515.1 Vibrio sp. 2130-1 | reverse complement strand
CTTACTAATTAGGCATAAAAATTATCGGTTTAGACATGAGTTCAAGCTCACATTAAGCAACCTAACACTCACAAGTGGCGAGAAATAAACCATACTCTGTTAAAGGAACGTATTTTTCTTGAAAATAGCTGCGTGTTACTTATTGTTTACATTTAGAGGAATGTCTAGGGAGATGGCTATTGAGACTTGAAAGAACTTTTGACCCAAATGACTTGTCGACGCAAAACATGGAACGCCCAATATGTTTACCGATCGGCTTTGTTCACTTTTTGGCTCAATCACAGACGTTACAGCAGGTGCTCGATACTGTCGCAGAATGGATCAATCGGATTTTTGAATCTGACCGCACCAGCATTACGCTGTACGAAAACAGTGACTACCTCAAGGTCTACTCTTTTTCCGGCAACAAAGCGATTCCTGCCGATTTTCTCGTGCCGATTGATCAAGCCTTCGTCGGGCGTGTGTTCAAAAACCAACAACTGATCATTTGTGACGACGTTTC
>NZ_JAWOUT010000789.1:0-502 GCF_033339515.1 Vibrio sp. 2130-1 | reverse complement strand
CATTGATAGAGACTACTTTGGCGCGACAATTGGATTTAACAACGATTTACGCCTCAAGCGGTCAGCTTTGTTTATTCATGACGATGTGGTGCCCGCTGGCGCATCCAGAAAAGGCACAAACCCGATTGCTTTTAATGAATCTAAGGTGTTTGAATACCAAGCACTCGCTGAAGCTAGCAACTTGTTTGTTGAGCAAAAATTGATTTCTTACATCATCTATTCGGTGCCTATTATCGCGATGATTTATCTTTGCCTATACGCGTTAAACAAGTTTGTCGATCCGAAAAGAAACCTTTTAGCAGAACTAAAAAAAGCACTGAAAAAAAACGAATTAACCTTGTATTACCAACCTCAAATTGATGTTGAAAGCGGACGCGTGTTTGGTTACGAAGCGCTGATACGTTGGGAGCATCAACAAAAAGGTTTTATTGCTCCAGATGAATTTGTTCCTGCGGCAGAACAGAACGGGTTAGTATCGTTGCTGACTGACTACGTTTTAGAA
>NZ_JAWOUT010000788.1:0-502 GCF_033339515.1 Vibrio sp. 2130-1 | reverse complement strand
GAGTCACCTTTAGTAGTTATGACTCGCAAACCTTATCTGGTCGTATTAGACAAACGGTAACAGGGCCAGATGGTGTGCTTTGGTTTGCCGATGACCGCAAGCTGTATCGTTCTGGCGCGGAAGGGATTGTAAAAGTCTTAGAATTAGATTCTCAGATTAACGAATTTGCGTTCCAACGAGGCATGTTATGGCTTGCCACTTCAAAAGGCTTGGAGATATTCCAATTGGAAGGGCTGAAAAAGGTCAGCTTCCCTTATTTACAAGTGATGGCTGGGCATGCTGTTGAGCATATTGCTCTAGACGACACAAACCGTTTGTGGGTATCCAGCGGTTACCAACTTTACAACGTTGATATCGACAAGCAA
Source organism: Vibrio sp. 2130-1 (assembly GCF_033339515.1). Lineage (NCBI taxonomy): Bacteria > Pseudomonadati > Pseudomonadota > Gammaproteobacteria > Vibrionales > Vibrionaceae > Vibrio > Vibrio sp. 2130-1. Next base: position 137 of record NZ_JAWOUT010000788.1, on the reverse strand, counting down.
TCCGTCAGAAACTTTGGTAGCGAATGGATCGTGAGTCAGTACTTACCAGCCAAAGTGACGCGCTTAAATGATACCGAAGATAAACTTTTTATTGGTACGAACCATGGTATTTATGAATATGATGATGAACGTATTCG
>NZ_JAWOUT010000787.1:0-502 GCF_033339515.1 Vibrio sp. 2130-1 | reverse complement strand
CAGTTCATGCCAGTCCAAGGGATGGGTTGTGCACCGTTATTTTTCACAACAACTTGCGCCGTTTTGCCTTCCACTTTTGTCACGACAGCAGGGTAAAGATCGCCGTAAGTTGGCTGGCCTTTTAGATGCTTCTCAATTTGTTCTGCATCCCAAGCGGCTTCCCCTTCTTTCCACAACACTTTTTCTGCGCCGCGGTAGCCATGACGCTCGTCATAAGCCATTAGGTTGTTTACCGCAGCCTTATTGGCAGCGTTTTGCAGTTTAGAGTCAACCGTCATGTAGATATTCAAACCCGACGTATAGGCTTTCTCTTCACCGTACTCTTTTACTGCCCATGCACGTGCAAGTTCGGCAACGTAAGGCGCAGACACTTCAATTTCTGCACTGTGGTAACGAGCAATGATTGGTTCGTTACGTGCTTCATCGAATTGTTCTTGCGTAATGTACTTTTCATCGAGCATACGCATTAGCACAACGTTACGACGTTTTGTTGCACGTTCTA
>NZ_JAWOUT010000786.1:0-502 GCF_033339515.1 Vibrio sp. 2130-1 | reverse complement strand
GATACTTGAGTACGCATCCATCATCTGCTCAGACGTGATCACTTCGATCTGATTTGGATAGGTGTCCAAACGATAGTGCTCCGCGACACGTTTTATTTCCTTGTGATAGCGTTCAAGCAGTTCGAATGTCCAATCCGGTCCGTCAGGTAGCAACTTGCTGTTGCGCTTTTTAGGCGCCTCTCCAGAGAGGTTTTTTGTTGCGGTAGTCATCGCTAGCCTCCTTACGCCGTTTCTTTTTGGAATAGTTCTCGGAAGACTGGGAAGATATCCTCCACAGAGCGAATATTCTTCATAGCGAAGTTTGGAAACTCGTCGGTGAGCTTCTCATACTCGTGCCATAAGGTCTGATGTGAGCGACGCGTGATTTCTATATAAGAATAGTACTGACAATTTGGCAGCAACTTATTCACGAGTAAATCTCGGCATCGTGGTGAGTCATCCGCCCAGTTATCCCCATCGGACGCTTGAGCTGCGTAGATGTTCCACTGACCAACCGGGTAAC
>NZ_JAWOUT010000785.1:0-503 GCF_033339515.1 Vibrio sp. 2130-1 | reverse complement strand
TATCATAGGCTTGGGGGCAGTATGAAATTAGAAGTTATCATCAATAATTACACCATTATTTGCAGTCGTTTATTCGGTTATGTTGGGAAAAACAATGTCGGTTTAGTAGAGGGTAAGTTTATTTCGATTACCTATGAAAAGGTGATCAATGATTCAATATACATGGACTCAGACATAGCTTTTATCTTAGGTACTAACTCGGATATCGACACAAGACATAATATCGTAGAAATCCTAAGTTGCTTATCAGAGGAAGGGCATCGTGGTTCTTCTTTATCAAAAGTAATTTCAATAGGTAAGTTTCTGCTAGGGAAGAAGTTTAATGAACCTAGGTTAAAAGTGATGAAACAGTTTAGGGGAAAGACGGTTTCTACTTATGAATGGGATGTGTCAGGACAATCCTTAATAATCGAACAGACCAATGAGCCAGATTCATTATTATCTAGTTTCAAACTTATCTAGCGATATCTGTCATATATCAATTGAACATACTAGCTAATTGA
>NZ_JAWOUT010000784.1:0-503 GCF_033339515.1 Vibrio sp. 2130-1 | reverse complement strand
TCGCAATCGGCTTAAGCTCTTCAAGAGGCCTGTCCCCCACCAGCCCCATTTCTATCACGTCTTGTCGCCATTCAACCTGATAGACATTGATGGGCTCCATGCCAAGAGGCAGGTTAGAAATAGTATCGATGCGCTGATTCACATCATCAAGCACTCGCTTGATATCCGCGTTGACATCAACTTCGATAGAAATATATGCACTGCCACGAGAAGCTCGTGACACCACTTTTTTAATGCCAGTAATGTCTTTGATCGACTCTTCCACTTTGACCAAAATACTCTCTTCAATTTCTTGAGGAGACGCACCTGGATAAGTCGCGCGAACGTCGATGTAGTTCACTTCGATATTCGGGAACATCTGACGCTGGATAAACATGTAACTCACGATACCCATGATGATGATAAACACCATCAACAGGTTGGCAGCCACAGGGTTATTGGCAAAATAGGCAATGATGCCCTTTTGATTCGTATCTTCCATGACAAACTCCTACTTACTGTAC
>NZ_JAWOUT010000783.1:0-503 GCF_033339515.1 Vibrio sp. 2130-1 | reverse complement strand
CCTGAATCACGACTAAATGCTTTACAAACAGGATACCCAAGAAACTCTATCGCCTTGCCATGCTCTTGTATTTCCTCGATAGCCTCAATCTCAATCGTAATGAGATCGCTATTGAAGGTTTGATCGAGTTCTTCAACTTCTTTTTCTACAATACTTGAAAATATCCAAGCGCCCTGAGATTTATCCCAAGTACCGCCGAGTTTACGGCACTCTTCAATCAACAGTGTGTTATATGCTGATTTTAAAGAACAAATGCCTAATTTAGTTTGTTCTTCTACGTTTGCTGCTAACTTATAAATCAGATCAGTCCCATACTTTGAGCGAACTGAGATATCTATAACAGCAAGAAAATGCTCACCTAACTCTAAGTCTTTTGAGCACTCGTCGATCAAAATCTTACAAGATTTATTATTGTCTGTTGTCGCAGCAAAGTACTTTCTGTTCTTTTTAATTACATTGAAATTCATAATATTTACTCCATTTATTGACTAGTAATACCCTCC
>NZ_JAWOUT010000782.1:0-503 GCF_033339515.1 Vibrio sp. 2130-1 | reverse complement strand
CACCCTCACTCTTATACTCTTTCCCAAAATGAGTAATAACCATAATAAATTTTTAGATTGAGGGGAAAACAATGGATATCTACCAAGAAAGCATCAGTTTTTTAGGTAACGACGCGAACTTCGATGCAAACGGATTATTTCAATGCGAACTGTCATCGAATACAAATGACCATGATGAAGCGCTTTTCTTAACCATATTTAAGAACGAAACCACCATCAATTTGCACATGTCGTTGACCAGCCCTGTTGAGTTGCCAACACCTCTGCCAGAAGCCATCGCAATTGCAATCGGTGAACACGCGCTAGAACCATTTCGAGGTGGTTTCGGTGTTGGTTTAATGCCGGACAGCCGCAGACTGACCGTTTATAAGGTTATTTCGTTAGCTAATAAGCCTCAAAGTTATGTTCAAAACACATTCCAACAACTGCTAGAAAAAATTGAGCAGTGGCACCTCTTCATTGAACAAAACGATAACGAAGAAGCAATTCCAGAACAATTACCT
>NZ_JAWOUT010000781.1:0-504 GCF_033339515.1 Vibrio sp. 2130-1 | reverse complement strand
TTTGGGATCACCCAGAACTAACTATTCCAGCTGGTTCTTATCGCAGCTCTGCTGAAGCGGGTAACTGGGTACATGCTGATGGTACTATCTTCTATCCATATATAGGTATTGTTGAAGTTGCGGGTAAAAACGTTCGTCAAATTCGTGCAGATATTTCTCGCCGATTAGCAAAGTACATAGAAAGTCCTCAAGTGGACGTCAGCGTCGCCGCTTTTCGTTCGAAAAAATCCTACATTACTGGTGAAGTAAGTAATCCTGGACAACAACCAATCACCAACATCCCACTCACCTTGTTAGATGCAATTAACCGTGCAGGTGGATTAGCCGAAAACGCCGACTGGAAAAATGTAACACTGACAAGAAACGGCATAGTTGAAAACATATCTCTTTATGCGCTGATGCAAGAAGGCGACCTCACTGAAAATAGGCTACTTCAACCAGGTGATATCATCCATGTGCCAAGAAATGATTCGCAAAAGGTTTTCGTTATGGGTGAAGTTAACG
>NZ_JAWOUT010000780.1:0-504 GCF_033339515.1 Vibrio sp. 2130-1 | reverse complement strand
TCGACCATCATCGTGGAATTGAACGTTACCCGTTACGTAAGAAGAACCAGCAAAAGCGCCAGAAGCGAAAGCGAGTGAAAGAGCACTCAGTGCAAAGATGTTTTTCATAATTACTGCCTTTAATTATTCACGTTATGCGATGGTTCCATGGGCTTCTTTTCCCGATCATCGCAAGCCTTGGAATGTGCCTCCGTGGCGGTGGCCATACTGAAATAATTAATTCGCAATGGAAAATAAATCCGTTTAAAAAGTGATCTCGTTCAAACCCGACTCTATAACCATAACAAAAACACTGTTAATTACAGACACTTGCGTTGATTTATAAAAATTCGTCAAAAAAATAAAATGTGATCATCAACAACTAACGATTTAATAAATGGCGAAATAACCAGACTCACTTCACATTTAATTTCTATCTTTAACACCAAAACTTATTTATCAATGCAAAATATTAAGACTTCGATCACACTTAATTTCCTTTAAAAATAAAGAAAGCCTCAACAT
>NZ_JAWOUT010000779.1:0-505 GCF_033339515.1 Vibrio sp. 2130-1 | reverse complement strand
TTTCGATGACTATGAAACCTTCTTTGAACGCGCAAAAGACGTGATGTGGCATGCTGTGCTTCCGCTGATCTGTTACTTGATTGGTGATTTCGCAACGCTCACCATGACGATGAAAAATAACCTGATGGAAAACTTATCATCGGATTACATCCGTACCGCGATCGCAAAAGGCTTGCCGTTTAAGAAAGCGGTACGCAAACACGCGCTACGCAATAGTTTGATTCCAATTGCTTCTCACTTTGGCAACTCACTGTTGTTCTTCATGACAGGGGCATTTTTGATCGAAGTTATCTTCAACATCGACGGCATTGGTTTATTAGGTTACGAATCCATTATGGAACGTGATTACCCTGTAGTGATGGGCATCGTTGCTATCAACGCGGTATTGCTGCTGATCGGTAATATTATTTCGGATATTTGTGTTGCTTTAGTCGACCCACGTGTGAAGTTTGGAGCGTAATATGATTAAAGTAAGTCCATTAACTCAAAAGAAAATCCGTCACTT
>NZ_JAWOUT010000778.1:0-505 GCF_033339515.1 Vibrio sp. 2130-1 | reverse complement strand
TTTCAGCGGAGTGAAGGCAATTGTACTGGCGGAGCAGCTTTCAGATGCAGTCGTAGCGGCCATTAAGGATGCCGAGGCGTCAATGGGGGGATACCAGGATGCCTTTGAGCTCGTCTCTCCCCCTGGCTTGGATGCAAGCAAGAATAAGTCTGCACCGAAACAACAAAGCCGAAAAAAGGCGCAGCAGCAGAAGCCTGAGGTTAACGCCGGTAAACCCTCGCCTGAACAAAAGGCGAAAGGTAAGGACTCCCAGCCACAGCAGAAGGAGAAGAAGGTCGATGTTACTTCTCCGGTTGAAGAGCCGCAGCGCCAGCCGGTCCAAGAAAAACAGAACGTGGCTCGCCTTCCTAAGCGGGAGGTTCAACCAGTGGCTCCTGAGCCCAAAGTTGAGCGTGAGAAGGAATTGGGACACGTCGAGGTGCGAGAAAGGGAAGAGCCAGAGGTTAGGGAGTTTGAGCCGCCTAAGGCGAAAACAAACCCGAAAGACATCAACGCGGAAGATTTC
>NZ_JAWOUT010000777.1:0-505 GCF_033339515.1 Vibrio sp. 2130-1 | reverse complement strand
CTTCAGCACTCATTGCTAGGTTGATGCCAAACGAGTCCAGTAAGTCAGAAGAGCCGGATTTACTTGATACGCTGCGGTTGCCGTGTTTCGCGACTTTTAAGCCACATGCTGCTGCAACAAAGGCGGCCGTCGTCGAGATATTGATAGTATTGTGACCATCGCCCCCTGTCCCTACGATGTCTGCAAAGTCGTAATCAGGACGAGGGAACGGGTTCGCATTCGCCAGTAGGGCTTTTGCTGCACCGGCAATTTCATCAGGCGTTTCGCCTTTGATCTTTAATGCTGTTAATGCCGATGCCATTAAAATTGGATCAAGCTCGCCGCGAATAATAATGTCGAATAGCTGTTGGCTTTCTTCTTGAGTCAGTGATTGCTGTTCGTACAGTTTGTTGATGATTGCTTCCATAGTTTCTCTCCCCATTTCCTTATGCGTTATTTTTCTCAAGCGCCCATTCAATCGCGTTGCCCAACAAGGTTGCGCCGTAAGTCGTCATTATTGACTCTG
>NZ_JAWOUT010000776.1:0-505 GCF_033339515.1 Vibrio sp. 2130-1 | reverse complement strand
GGATAAGCCTGTAATCGGTAAAGGCACCAGCCGCCGCAAGGCAGAACAGGCGGCAGCAGAAACAGCACTAGAGCAATTAACTAATGGCTGATAACGAATTCGATATCGATGCGTTTTTCGCATCACATGGTGAGGTGAGCTCACCGGAAAACCAGCATTGTGGTTTCATTGCCATTGTTGGTCGTCCTAACGTGGGTAAATCGACGCTTCTGAACAAAATTCTAGGTCAGAAGATCTCGATCACGTCACGTAAGCCACAAACGACGCGTCACCGCATCATGGGCGTCGACACAGATGGCGATTACCAAGCGATTTACGTTGATACACCAGGACTTCACATTGAAGAAAAACGTGCAATCAACCGTTTGATGAACCGCGCTGCAAACTCATCGTTGAGTGACGTGAACCTAGTTTTCTTCTTGGTCGATGGTACCCATTGGACGAAAGACGACGAGATGGTGTTGACCAAGCTTCAGAAATCGAACTTCCCTGTTGTACTTTGTGT
>NZ_JAWOUT010000775.1:0-506 GCF_033339515.1 Vibrio sp. 2130-1 | reverse complement strand
CGACCGATGGTAAGAGCGAAAGCCAGAGCCTATCGGAGCGACGAGCAGAGTCTCTACGTACTTACTTTGAATCATTGGGTTTGCCAGAGGATCGTATTCAAGTGCAAGGTTATGGCAAGCGCCGACCTATTGCTGATAATGGCACGCCGATTGGTAAAGACAAGAACCGTCGTGTAGTCATCTCTTTAGGTCGAACTCAAGTTTAGGCCGTAGTAAAGCATGCTTACATAAAAAACGCCGGAGAAATAATCTCCGGCGTTTTTGTATATTGACGTTGTAAGCTTGTAAATTAAGTAAGAGCATCGAAAACGCTCAAGTCTTACTTTGTATATGTTAGTGAGTATCTACTTACTGTCGAATAACTTTCGTTGAGTCATTTCCAAGTGATGAGGTCAGCTTATTTCCGACCTTTGCTCATTAATTTAAACGAAACTTAGCGATCACTTCGCAATTGGTTGCGGTATCGATCTTCTCTACTTGTTTCGCAATTGCTGGGTTTGGATGAC
>NZ_JAWOUT010000774.1:0-507 GCF_033339515.1 Vibrio sp. 2130-1 | reverse complement strand
CAGAGGTGTTATGAAGCTTTTCCAATCACTCTTTACTGTGATGATGGTAGCGACCATCAGTTTTTCCACATTTGCGAGCAGCAATAATGATGACTGGGAGCTGATCGCAACCAAGACCGTCAACTTCCAAACGGAGACAGACACCGTTACGCCAAATAGTCTGCTCAAAAACCGTAACTTCAGTAAAATCAAAATAAAGTGCATTCAAGGCACCGTCGATTTAAAAGACATCAAAGTCACCATGACCGACGGCAGCGAGAAAAAACTCACATCAATGGGCACGCTCACCAACGGAATGTCAACGCGAGCTTGGACACTACCAGGAGCGGAGGACGCGAAACTTAAGCACCTTGAAATGAAATACAGCAGTTGGGGAAACATGAAGCTCGACGTGTTGGGTGTCAGCAAAAAAGCAAAAGCCGAAATCTGGGGCAAAAAAAGAACCAAAAACGACCAATAAACGTCATGCTTGTCGAATGAATGATGAAAAGCAAACAGCCCGCTATT
>NZ_JAWOUT010000773.1:0-507 GCF_033339515.1 Vibrio sp. 2130-1 | reverse complement strand
ACTTTATTGCAAATTCTTAATTGGTTGTGTCAAATCATGAACTTAACTCAGGTAGAAGCTTTCTGCACTATCGCAGAGTGTGGCTCAGTCTCCGAAGCTGCGCGGCAGTTAGACTGTAACCGCACCAAACTCAGCATGTCGATCAAGGCATTAGAAAAAGAGCTCGATGTTGAGTTGTTCACAAGAACAGGAAACCAACTGACGCTTTCGGAAGCGGGAAAAGCAATTTACAAAGATTGCGAGTATTTGTTGGTCACAGCTCAACGAATCAGAAAAACATGCGCGCAAATCTCCGAAGGCTTCAACGCCGAAGTCTGGGTGGCGCGTGATGACTCGCTGCCAGACGATTTGTGGCAAGAACTGTCTCACCGACTCAACAATCGATTCCCTTCTACAACGTCTAACCTCATCTTGGCCTCTAGTGGTGACTTGGCTAACTTAGTCAGTACTCATCAAGTCGATTTTGCGTTCGGTGTCGACTATGAACGCATTGATGACCCGCACATT
>NZ_JAWOUT010000772.1:0-507 GCF_033339515.1 Vibrio sp. 2130-1 | reverse complement strand
ATGAAGTGTTCACGCTTTTCCGGATGGTAAAGCAATTCAAGTGTTGGCAGCGGCTCTTCTGGCACTGGTAAATTCTGTTCTTGCTTCATCAAGAATTGGTTTTGCGTCGCGGCAACTTTTGCTTGCGCGCTGGATACCATGCTTTGGAATGCGGCAACATCTTGATCGCCATCTTGCACTTCCTCAACCTCAACTTCTTGTGGCGCTGGTTCAAACGCTACACTCGGCTCAGGTGTCTGTTCTGGTTGAATTTGAGAAACCGATTGTGGTTGAACTATAGGTTGAGGCTCTGGTGAACGCGACTGAGGTTGAGGAGCAACATATGCCTCCTCTTCATCTACTACATCAAAATCAGAGATGGTTGGTTCAATATGTTCACTTGGCTCAGCGTGGTCGGTAATGTCATCAAGCGCACGAGTGTCAATAACAGGCTCTTCGTGTGGCGTTGGTTCCACATGGCGTTGCTGTTCTTGCTGAGCAGCAAACTGTGCATATTCTGCATAGTTT
>NZ_JAWOUT010000771.1:0-507 GCF_033339515.1 Vibrio sp. 2130-1 | reverse complement strand
TTACGACGTTCTTCTCTGAAAGCCCATTGGCAAGAACGCATTACATTGTTCGTGTAGACAATAACAACATTGACGTAGACGTGAAAAAAATCGAGCAGAATTTAATGGAAGTTTCTACCTCTTGGGACGACAGATTAAAAGAGTCGATCATTGCTAACTTTGGTGAAAGCAAAGGTCTACCACTATCGAAAGAGTACATGAGCGCGTTCCCTCGTTCATACAAAGAAGACATGATGCCTGGTTCTGCTGTGGCAGACATTGAGCGCCTTGAAGCACTGAGTGACGACAACAAACTTGGCATGCTTTTCTACCGTCCGCAGGAAGTTGCAACGGATTCGAAAGCGGTTCGCTTAAAACTTTACCATCGTGACGAGCCAATCCATCTATCAGACGTAATGCCAATGTTGGAAAACTTGGGTCTACGCGTGATTGGTGAATCTCCTTACGAGATCGAGAAAAACAATGGCCAGACATTCTGGATCCTAGATTTCTCAATGCTGCATAAGA
>NZ_JAWOUT010000770.1:0-507 GCF_033339515.1 Vibrio sp. 2130-1 | reverse complement strand
TTGGCTTAGCGTGATTGAGTTGTCTTCGTCGACACTGTAAGCCAAGTCACCCGATACCGGAGCATCATTGATTGGCAGAACATCAATGTTTGCCGTCGTCGAAGCGGTCGCACCATCTTCGTCCACGACTACAACATCAAGATTCACTTCACCATTGAAGTTTTGGTTTGGTGCAAAGCTGAACGTACCATCACCATTGTCGGTAAAGATACCTTCGCTGCCACTGTAGCTCACGCTATCTAGTACTACCTCACCTTCAATATCGGAAGAGTTTGCCAACAACTGTTCTGCGCTGATGGTGATAACTTCATCTTCATCAATGGTGTAACTGGTTGTGCCTGCGATTGGTGGATCGTTCACCTCAAGAACGGTAATACCCGCTGTTGTTGTATCAACCGCGCCGTCCTCGTCAACCACGACAACATCAAGGCTAACATCGCCTGTAAAGTTTTCGTTTGGAGAGAAGGTGTAAGTACCATCGCCATTAATTTCTAGCACACCGTCGTT
>NZ_JAWOUT010000769.1:0-507 GCF_033339515.1 Vibrio sp. 2130-1 | reverse complement strand
TAGCCGCGGTCGCGGTTTACCAAGCACCTAAAACGCAAGAGACGGGTTTTGCCATTATCGCATTGATGTTGGTGAGTGTGGCTCTATTCATGCCATTTTTGATGTGGCACATGTTCCAAAGCTTCTCATACACGTTACGCTGGGTTCGTGTGCGTTGGTTCTTTGCTGATGCGGCGGCAAGTATGAGCTATCGTGGTGTCGCAACGATGGCGTTTATGTTGGCACTCGCTGCGAATATTGGTGTTGAGACCATGGTGGGTAGCTTTAGAGACACCACTGACAAATGGTTAAGCCAACGCTTGGCCGCAGATATCTATATTTATCCAACAAACAACTCGGCTGGGCGAATGAGCGCATGGTTACAAGATCAGCCAGAAGTTGAATCGGTTTGGTGGCGCTGGGAAAAAGACGTTCCTACCGAGCATGGCGCGTTGCAAGTGGTCAGCACAGGCCCTTCTGAAGGGGAGCTAGATTCGCTAACGGTTAAGCTGGGTGTTCCAAACTACT
>NZ_JAWOUT010000768.1:0-507 GCF_033339515.1 Vibrio sp. 2130-1 | reverse complement strand
GGTCATCAATCAGAACGCGACCGTCAAACGACTTAGTCAGGTTCTTCACTTCAATCACTTTGTCACCTAGACGCTCACCTGGTGGGATGAACAGCTCGTTGGTTTCGTTACGTTTTTGGTGCTCAGTGTTTTGTAGCTCTTCAAAGCGCGCCATACGTGCTTTAGATTTTGCTTGGCGACCTTTAGGGTTTTTACGTACCCATTCAAGTTCTTTTTCGATGGTCTTTTGGCGAGCGCTTTCTTGTGATGCTTCTTGTTGTAGACGTGCATCTTTCTGCTCTAGCCAAGAGGTGTAGTTACCTTCCCATGGAATACCTTCACCACGGTCAAGTTCAAGAATCCAACCTGCTGCGTTGTCTAGGAAGTAACGGTCGTGGGTGATCGCCACAACAGTGCCAGAGTAATCCACTAGGAAGCGTTCTAGCCATGCAACCGACTCTGCATCCAAGTGGTTGGTTGGTTCGTCGAGTAGTAGCATGTCTGGTTTCGATAAAAGCAGACGACAAA
>NZ_JAWOUT010000767.1:0-507 GCF_033339515.1 Vibrio sp. 2130-1 | reverse complement strand
TTACCTGAGCATGGTGGTGCATTGATTGTGTGTAATCATGTGAGCTATATGGATGCCCTATTACTGAGTGCCGTATGCCCTCGTTTGATTCGCTTTGTGATGGAAGAAGATTACGCCAACCTGCCGCCGCTAAGACGCTTTTTACGCCGTGCTGGCGTGATACCAATTTCTGCTAGCAACCGAAGTTCTATTCGTCGAGCATTTAACGACGTCGAAGAAGCTCTCAATGAAGGCCATATTGTCTGTATCTTCCCTGAAGGGCGATTGACCTCCGATGGCGAAATGAACGACTTCATGCGTGGCATCGACATTATTCTGCGTCGAAGCCCAGTACCTGTGATTCCGATGGCATTGAAAGGATTGTGGGGTAGTTATTTTAGCCGCGCTAAAGGACGAGCATGCAGAGGGTTCCCGACTCGCTTCTGGTCCAAATTGGAAATTGAAGCTGGCGAACCGGTAGATCCTAGCTCAGCCACCGCACAAACTATGTTCGAAAAAGTGCACGCA
>NZ_JAWOUT010000766.1:0-508 GCF_033339515.1 Vibrio sp. 2130-1 | reverse complement strand
GGACGCGGCCCTTTGGTTGGAGATGTCGTCACCGCTGCAGTTATCCTCGATCCCAATAACCCAATCGAAGGCTTGAATGACTCTAAGAAGCTGAGCGAGAAAAAGCGTCTGGCACTGCTTCCTGAAATCAAAGAAAAAGCGCTAGCGTGGGCGGTAGGCCGTTGCTCTCCCGAAGAGATTGATGAACTGAATATTCTGCAAGCTACCATGGTTGCTATGCAACGTGCGATTGCGGGACTGAAGGTACAGCCAGATTTAGTGCTGATCGATGGTAATCGTTGCCCTGAGCTACCGATGGATTCTCAAGCTGTGGTGAAAGGCGATTTAAGAGTGGCTGAAATCAGTGCCGCTTCCATCATTGCTAAAGTTGTGCGCGACCAAGAGATGGAAGAGCTGGATAAACAATATCCGCAATTCGGCTTTGCGAAGCACAAAGGTTATCCAACCAAAGCGCACTTTGAAGCAATTGAGCAACATGGTGTGATAAGCGAGCACCGTAAGAGCTTCA
>NZ_JAWOUT010000765.1:0-508 GCF_033339515.1 Vibrio sp. 2130-1 | reverse complement strand
TAGCTCTCTTTCTTCTACATGTGCAAAGTCACTGAGTAGAATCAGTTCACTGCCTTTTGGCGTGAGTGTGTGGAGTGTTTCTAACACTTGCGAATATGGCATTGTGCGAGGCTCATGATTTGGATCTTGAGTCAACTGCGCGTTATGGGTATCAACGATCGCATTGAGAATCCGTAGCCCCTGTTTTTGCAAAGAGGAAGGGCGGAATTCTAAGCATTGGTGTCCATCATCAATCACTGCGCCAATACGATCTTTTTTGGCTAATGTGAGCCAAATAAGAACACTGGCGAAATGAGCGAGTTGTACGGACTTCAATACGTACTTTGAGCCAAAGTGAAGGCTTGAGCTGAGGTCGAGATACAAAATCACCGCTTGTTCTTTGTCTTCCGCAAACAATTTAGTGTGTGCTTTTCCGGTGCGCGCTGTGACTCGCCAGTCGATGCTGCGAATGTCATCTCCAGCTTGATACTGGCGCACTTCCATAAAGTCCATACCACGACCTTTTTGT
>NZ_JAWOUT010000764.1:0-508 GCF_033339515.1 Vibrio sp. 2130-1 | reverse complement strand
ACGTTCGTCCCCGTTAGGTCGTGGCCAATTACTGCTGCGGGGGCTGCATCTTTTACAGTTGCGATTTAATCATGTGTCATCCCCCGTTCCATTAGCAACCAGCCATTACCGATCCTATAGCATGGCAAATGTTCTGTGATGCAAAACAAATTTTGAACCAAAATGGCAAGTTACTCGTCATAGGAAACCGTCACCTCGGCTACGATGCCAAGTTGAAACGTCTGTTTGGCGATAAGAATGTGAAACTCATCGCTTCTAACAATAAGTTCGTGATTTTACAGGCAACAAAAAATCCTGCTAAATTAAGCGCAAAACAATAGAGCTCTCCGAGCAAAATGTTTACAAGGAACAATAAAATGAAAAAACTGTTACTCGCGGCTTCGGTTGCATTGCTTGCTGCATGTTCAGCGCCACAACAACCGCAACTGAACCTAATGCCTGAAAGCACCTTGAGCACCAATCCTATTGTACAAGGCAAAACATACAGCTTGACCAGCAAAGACGTGCG
>NZ_JAWOUT010000763.1:0-508 GCF_033339515.1 Vibrio sp. 2130-1 | reverse complement strand
TTAACTACCTTTGTCTGTTTTTTCGATAGTGAGCTTAGTTTCAATCCTTTAATAAGTATTTTTTAAGCCGTTCTAAGGTGCTTAGAACTAATCAAATACTCGCTCTGTATTTATGTTTAAAAAGTGTGTGGGGCCTTCAGGGTGAGATATGTCTTTTGAAAAATGGAAATCACTTGATCTGCCGTGTACAAAAAAAGCCCAACATAAGTTGGACTTTTGAAAGACAAATAAGCGGAAGATATTTAAAGGATACGCTTTAAAACACCGTCAGCTTTTAAGCGAGTGATTTTTCTCACGAGTTTTTGTACAGCAAGCGGGTAATCTTCGACTTTTTCCAACTGTTTGTAAGTGCAGATTAGCTGCGTATGTTCAAGGATTCGGGCTACTTCATCTTCAAACTTATGAGTAAGGTTTGCGTAGTCATCTTGAATCAATAAACCATTTTCAAGATCGAGAGACCAAGCACGCGGATTTAAGTTGTTACCTGTAAGCAGCATGTATCGTTTAT
>NZ_JAWOUT010000762.1:0-508 GCF_033339515.1 Vibrio sp. 2130-1 | reverse complement strand
AATGCTGGTGTGATTTCATCGGAATCGAACTTTAATACCGACAACAGCAAAACCATCGACTCGTTAAACCAAAGCGCTGAAAGCGACACAACCGTCATCGCAGCGCCGCTCGGAAGTATCGCCTACACGTTTGGTCACCAGCTCAACCACCAAGTGTATGCTGGTACAACGCGTTCCGATGTGGCAGTCGGTACGCTGGCTTTTCAATTAGGCTATCAGTACGAACTGCCGTCAGGCACAGTATTGGATGTCTCTTACCTTCCGACCGTCCTCAAAGGCGAAACGTGGCGTAATCCTTATCAAGTAGGTACGGCTCGTAAAACAACAGATGAAGGTGGTAACGCCTATCGATTTCAAATCAAAGGTTTGGTCGATAGAAACTTCACCCTCGATTTAGCTTATGCCGATAAAGATGTCGAACAAGATGAAGTCACCGATCGTTCACTCGCGCGTGATGCCAGTATTTATTACGTAAAAGGCGAATATCGTATTTCACTAGACCAAACAT
>NZ_JAWOUT010000761.1:0-509 GCF_033339515.1 Vibrio sp. 2130-1 | reverse complement strand
ATCGTTGTGCGTTCTCTTAGCGGTATTTTTCCTCAATCCTTCCGTGACCTAACGCCTGTTGCTGCAACTGTTGCAGACTACGGCGCGATTGTTGCCTCTGCGGACTCGCCATACAACACATGGGAAGATGCAGTAAAAGCGTTTGAAGCCGATCCTCGCAAAGTGAAGATTGCTGGTGGCTCAGCGCGCGGCTCTATGGATCACCTTGTCATTGCGGCGGCATTTAAAGGCGAAGGTTTTGATGCGCGTAAAGTCCGTTACATTGGCTATGATGCGGGCGGTAAAGCAATGGCAGCCCTGCTTTCTGGCGAAACTCAATTGCTTTCAACAGGTTTAGGTGAAGTACTGGAAATGTCCAAATCTGGCCAAGTGAAAGTACTTGCTATCACTGCGCCAAAACGCCTAGAAGCCGCGCCGAACATTCCAACTTTAACGGAATACGGCAACGAAACGGTATTTGCGAACTGGCGTGGATTCTTTGCTGCACCGGGCGTTAGCCAAAAGAAAAT
>NZ_JAWOUT010000760.1:0-509 GCF_033339515.1 Vibrio sp. 2130-1 | reverse complement strand
TTGTCACGAGATGAACAGCTGCACGAGAAGTACATCGATGTGCAAGAGAAGCTGCAAGCCAACCTCATTGCGATTATGCAGGAGTTTGTTTCTTTGAAGCTGCTGGATGTGAATGAACAGCAGTTGAAATCACTGGTGTGCACGCTGCATTTGATCGCTTGTAGTTGGTTAGCTTACCAATCTGCAATGGCATCGAAAACCAGCATTACCGAGCAAATGGTGAAGCAGGGGATGCTGCAGATGCTGAATGTTGTGAAACCTGTCGCGACTGAACAAGGTTTAGAGCAACTACAGCTGTTGGAAGAAGCGGTCAGCACACTGCAGGGCTGATCGGTCACTTGCTTCAATATTTCGAGAGTCACTCTCATTTTCGAGTCGCGCCTTGAGTTGACTTGTCATACTTGCTACGCACAATAAGACGACTATCTCCCTCGATTAGTTCAAGGGATTGACTCTCGATAAAGGAACTATCGCTCAATGAATTACGACATCTTCAATGGTGATGCAGA
>NZ_JAWOUT010000759.1:0-509 GCF_033339515.1 Vibrio sp. 2130-1 | reverse complement strand
CAGTTGCCAGGCGTGCCGGTGCTGATGTTGTTGGGCGCGCTCGTGGGACTGCTGACCGGCTCAGTCTCTCCCATTCTCAACGCTGCCATCTACAACCGCACGCCGCCAGAACTTCTCGGCCGGGTACTCGGCACGGTCTCGGCGGTGATGCTGTCAGCCTCGCCCATGGTTATGCTTGCGGCCGGCGCGTTTGTCGACCTTGCTGGTCCGCTCCCTGGCCTCGTTGTATCGGCCGTGTTTGCGGGGCTCGTGGCTCTACTCTCGCTCCGTCTTCAATTTGCTACAATGGCGGCGGCAGCCACAGCCTCCGCCCCAACCCATACAGAAGGTGAACACTGATGCCCCGCCCCAAGCTCAAGTCCGATGACGAGGTACTCGAGGCCGCCACCGTAGTGCTGAAGCGTTGCGGTCCCATAGAGTTCACGCTCAGCGGAGTAGCAAAGGAGGTGGGGCTCTCCCGCGCAGCGTTAATCCAGCGCTTCACCAACCGCGATACGCTGCTGGTGAGG
>NZ_JAWOUT010000758.1:0-509 GCF_033339515.1 Vibrio sp. 2130-1 | reverse complement strand
ACTCCAGCACCAGTCACAGAGCAAGACAGCCTCGCGGCGAACCTTGCTGACAATTGGTGGACTCCGCTGCTGTTTTTAGCTCTTGGTGTAGGCTTAGCGTTTACGCCATGTGTTCTGCCAATGTACCCAATTTTGACCAGCATCGTACTTGGCAGCGGGAAACTCAGCCAACGCCGCGCTCTGGGTTTATCCCTAGTTTACGTGCAAGGCATGGCGCTGACTTACACTCTTCTCGGCTTAGTGGTGGCATCAGCAGGCATGCAGTTCCAAGCGGCGATGCAACACCCATATGTGTTGATTGGTTTGAGTATCTTATTCGTCACGTTGGCACTCTCCATGTTTGGTGTGTACACCCTGCAATTGCCAAGCAGTGTACAAACGTGGCTAAACAACCTGAGTAACAAACAGCAAGGCGGCAGCAGCGCAGGCGTATTCGCGATGGGTGCGATCTCAGGTCTGGTGTGCTCACCGTGTACCACAGCACCTCTGTCGGGCGCACTACTCTACGT
>NZ_JAWOUT010000757.1:0-509 GCF_033339515.1 Vibrio sp. 2130-1 | reverse complement strand
CGGGCATCGTACATCGTCTTGATAAAGACACCACAGGTCTGATGGTTGTAGCGAAAACCGTTCCTGCGCAAACGCGTTTGGTTCGTGCTCTGCAAAAACGCAACATCACGCGTGAGTACGAAGCGATTGCAATCGGTCGTATGACCGCGGGTGGTAAAGTGGATCAACCAATTGGTCGCCACTCGACTAAACGCACACTCATGGCTGTAGCTCCTTTGGGTAAACCTGCGGTAACGCACTACCGTGTGGCAGAACACTTCCGTGAGCACACGCGTATCCGTCTGCGTTTGGAAACGGGTCGTACTCACCAAATCCGTGTTCATATGTCTTACCTACAGCATCCTCTGTTAGGTGATACTGCCTACGGTGGTCGTGCACGTATTCCTACTGGTGCATCGCAGGAACTGACGGACATGATTCGTGGTTTTGATCGTCAGGCGCTACACGCTGTAATGCTTCGTTTTGAACACCCGATAACTGGTGAAGAACTGGAATTCCATGCTCCAGTA
>NZ_JAWOUT010000756.1:0-510 GCF_033339515.1 Vibrio sp. 2130-1 | reverse complement strand
CAACAGCGCACGTATTAAACAACTGCATGGAGAACGTCATAACCATTGTTACAGCTCACCGAATTACCGTGAGAAAGTGAGCATCATGAACGCTAAATTGGCTGAACGTTACAGTCAACATCCTGCGGTGATAGGCTGGCACGTTTCAAACGAATATGGCGGCGATTGTCACTGTAATTACTGCCAAGAAGAGTTTCGTTTGTGGCTGAAAAACAAATACGGCTCCCTATACAATCTTAATAAGCTGTGGTGGAGTGCGTTCTGGAGTCATACTTACACCAGTTGGGAACAAATTGAATCACCATCTCCCGTTGGTGAGAACTCCGTTCACGCACTGAAGTTAGATTGGAAACGATTCTGTACTGACCGCGTCTCGAACTTCTGTGAGCACGAGATTGCACCGCTCAAGTCGATTAATCCTGATCTGCCTACGACGGCAAACTTCATGGAGTACTTTTACGACTACAACTATTGGGAATTGGCAAAGTCAATTGATGTTGTTTCTTGGGA
>NZ_JAWOUT010000755.1:0-510 GCF_033339515.1 Vibrio sp. 2130-1 | reverse complement strand
GTTTGACGAGAATGGCCAAGCAACCATGTTGAATGGTCAAAATGAATTACTGTTAGGACGCCGTATTTTCTGGGATTCAACATTGAATCAACAATTGGACCAAGGCGTATTTGAAACCGCTTGTGATTTTATTCACGGCCAACCAAATGTTGTGGTCTGTAAGAAACACCCAGAAACTCAAGCTATTTTGAGAGATAAATACATACCTCGCGTGCGTGCCTTGCAATCGCAGGTGATCGCTCATGTGGAAAGCAAAAAGCGTCATGTCCGTATTCCGGATGAGTTGGGCGGAAGTGAACTTGACGGTGCGGTCGCTCGTTCTTTCCTTCATAGCTTAAATAAACGCGGGCACAACGTTCAATTTGCAATTCATAATGCAGGTGGCGTTCGTACTTCACTCAATCCAGGTGATATTACAGTGGCAGATGTTGCCGGACGATTATTGCCTTTTGCCGTACCGATCGGGTTTTACGATGTGAAAGGTGCGGTTATTCGCCGAGATCGGAAGAG
>NZ_JAWOUT010000754.1:0-511 GCF_033339515.1 Vibrio sp. 2130-1 | reverse complement strand
CCAAATTAGCAGCAACCTTGGTTTAGATAATCGAGTTGAAGGTTGTTGGGTAGATGACGACCTAACGAAGCCGCTAGGCGATACATCCGAGCGCATGCTATCTGCCGCACTCAACTACATGGATACAGGAACTTGTCCACAAGTGTCTCCTGCGAGTTTCAACACAATGCCACTTAACAGCGACTCTCCAGCACTTAAGGATCACCGTTCACCACTAAGAATAGAGGCTATACATGTTGAGATCAACTAGTTCAAGGTGCGCAACAGCTATAAGACTTTGTGCTTGCCTTGGACTAACACTACCGATTTTGGGGTGTGAAGCAATGTCACGAGAACCTGTTGAAGCCTTAAGCACTAAAACCACGCCGGAGGCCGTAACGGAAGTACAAGCTGCGATTGCACAAATTCAAGGTACGCCAGCACCGAGAATCGCAAGCAACGTATTTGAATCGTCTCCGCACTTGTTGATTGAGAAAGGCAGAGTTAAAGGCAAGGATAACGTGCTACTAGA
>NZ_JAWOUT010000753.1:0-511 GCF_033339515.1 Vibrio sp. 2130-1 | reverse complement strand
TACGTAGTAGCCAGAGTATTGTGATGCTTCTTTATCTTCTGTGATCGGCTCAGATGGCAGAGTCTGCAATGACACCAAGTGAATGCCACTTTGCTGCTCTAATACGCTCTCTAATACGCCCGCCATTTGTGAAGGCGTTACCAAGTGTTCAATAATTTGCGACAACTGCATCGAAAGATGCTGACTTTCCGTCAACAGGTTGGAAATTTCCAAATCAATATCTGCGTTTGGATCTTTCGTCAATTGAGCCTTAACACGTATAATATCAATTTCTGTTTTTTGGTTTGACTGCTTTAAGTTACTCAGCTGTCTTTCATTGTTTGAGATCTGATTGAGCTTAGGTTCTAGCACCAACGTAAACAGCAACATAACTACGGTCACGAAGCCACACAGCGCCACCAACATTTTCTCGCGCGCGCTCATGTCTCCAAAGCGCTCTTCTAATGAGCTCCAGAATTCGTTCATTTCTCTTTATCCTCGCGCGTTTTCAACTCAAACGTCACTATGTCTT
>NZ_JAWOUT010000752.1:0-511 GCF_033339515.1 Vibrio sp. 2130-1 | reverse complement strand
GCCTTAACAACATCTAGCCCTGTTTTTAACCCGCCATCTACTTGAAGACGAATCTTATGGCGAAGGCCATTTGCAACCAGTGCTTGTTGGGTTTCTGCGAGGCCAAGTTCCCAAGGACTACCTGCGTATTTCACCGAAGTCAGTGGACTTGCGGCCGTACCGCCATCGTAACCTGAGATAGTGATGAGGTCGGCGTAAGCTTTTGCGACCCCTGTGGCTATGGTGCCGACACCCGGCTCGGAGACGAGTTTCACCGAAACTAGGGCATTCGGGTTGACTTGTTTTAGGTCGAAGATCAGCTGGGCTAAATCCTCGATCGAATAAATATCATGATGTGGAGGAGGGGAGATTAACGTCACCCCTTGCACCGAGTAACGCAGCTTGGCGATTTCTGCCGTGACTTTGTGCCCTGGTAGCTGACCACCTTCACCAGGTTTAGCTCCTTGCGCAACCTTGATTTGCAGTACGTCTGCATTGGTTAGGTAATGAGGCGTAACCCCAAAACGGCCTG
>NZ_JAWOUT010000751.1:0-513 GCF_033339515.1 Vibrio sp. 2130-1 | reverse complement strand
TACAGTAAAGAGTGATAGGTGACATCTAGGACGAAAACATTCGTAGGGGTAAAATGGTTTAGCCCAGTTGGGAATTTAAGAAAAGCTAGTTACTATAGATATCATTGAATATATTTAAAGCATTGAAAATAAAGATAAAAATCTCTTCTCTGTGACATCTAGGACGTAAAGCCTACTTGAGTATAAGAAAGTAGAAAAGCATATCAATGAGGTTCGCTTGAAGCTCACTCCCTCATTCGCCTTTAAGTGGCTAGTGCCTAAACTCGAAAGCTTTCAACTAGAGAACCCAGAAATTCAAGTGCAGATCTTTGCGGAAGGAGCGCTAGTCAACAGCGATTTGAAAGACTATGACGTCGCCATTGACTACGGTCTTCACCCTTATCGAGACCATGATGCCGAGTTGATTCTCGATGAACAATTGCTGCCAGTGATGAGCCCTAAATACCTTGAGGATCATCGGTGGCTAAAAACTCCTTTTGGTGATCAAACATCGTCGCTGTCTGCGAATCAATG
>NZ_JAWOUT010000750.1:0-513 GCF_033339515.1 Vibrio sp. 2130-1 | reverse complement strand
GAACTTCTCGCATGTGGAAGGGAAAGAAATGCCAGCATCTGCGACGGCTCATCGTCCAGAGCTAGCTGGTCGCCGCTTTGAAGCGATGGGGGTCTCTTTGGTTATCCATCCCAAAAACCCTTACGTCCCAACTTCTCATGCGAATGTGCGTTTCTTTATCGCAGAGAAAGAGGGCGAAGAGCCAATTTGGTGGTTTGGTGGTGGTTTCGACCTGACTCCTTTCTATCCTTTCGAAGAAGATTGTCAGTCATGGCACGATACAGCTAAGGCAATCTGTGCCCCATTTGGTGAAGAAGTATATGCAGAACACAAAGCGTGGTGTGATAAGTACTTCTTCTTGCCACATCGAAATGAAACTCGTGGTGTTGGTGGTTTGTTCTTTGATGATTTGAATCACTGGGAGTTTGATAAGTGTTTTAATTACATCAAAGCGGTGGGTGAAGGCTATTGCCAAGCTTATTTGCCGATCGTGTCTCGTCGTAAAGACATCGAATATGGCGAGCGCGAACGTGA
>NZ_JAWOUT010000749.1:0-514 GCF_033339515.1 Vibrio sp. 2130-1 | reverse complement strand
AACCATTTGGTAAAAATCCCAAGCTTGGGAAGTTACTCATAAACGCTTTGTTGTATGCGTACTAAAGGTACACCACGGATTCCACATTATTACCCTCGGGATCAATCAAAAACGCTGCGTAGTAATTTGGAGCGTAGTGACTTCGTAAACCAGGTTTCCCGTTACATTTGCCTCCAGCAGACAACCCCGCTTCGTGAAATGCTGTAACTTGTCGTTTGTCTAATGCAGAAAAAGCGATGTGGCATGTTGAATTACTGACACCTTTTTCAATGAGAAATCTTACATTTGGCTCGCTCGAAAGCCCGAAACCAGCAGCATTTTCATCTGACCACTTGAGTTCAATACCCAATGGCTCTAGCACATTCTTGTAAAACACACGACATTCTTCGAATGCAACTACCTTAATTTCAAAATGATCTATCACTCTCAATCCTTTAGAGTTGGTTACAATTTTCCTTAAAGTACATAACGCCCTGTTAAGGTGTGAGCAACGCAATACCGCTGCCACCGCAGA
>NZ_JAWOUT010000748.1:0-514 GCF_033339515.1 Vibrio sp. 2130-1 | reverse complement strand
AAGCCACTCCTGTCCTAAAAACATAGCTGTAAAACTCAAAGGCCAGCCGATGCTGGCCTTTTTATTGCGCAAAGACTTGCCTTTCTAATTGGGTGTTGCAAAATACCGCCCTCAATTGTGGTAAACCAGACAATTGATCCTTAAGCCTTGCCAAAACGGATTGGAGCAGCCGACACGTTATGTTGTTGATCATCGATAACTACGATTCTTTCACTTACAACCTTTACCAATACTTTTGCGAGCTTGGTGCTCAGGTAAAGGTCGTGCGCAATGACGAAATCGACATTCAAGGTATCGAAGCCCTCAATCCAACCCATTTGGTGATTTCCCCTGGGCCTTGTACGCCAAACGAAGCGGGTATTTCCCTGCAAGCCATAGAGCATTTTGCCGGTAAGCTTCCTATTTTAGGGGTGTGCCTCGGCCATCAAGCCATTGCGCAAGTGTTCGGTGGCGAAGTTGTGCGTGCGAGACAAGTCATGCATGGTAAAACATCGCCTATCCGCCATACGGGTCG
>NZ_JAWOUT010000747.1:0-514 GCF_033339515.1 Vibrio sp. 2130-1 | reverse complement strand
CACAAACCACACCAATACTATAAACGCAACGCCACACGCGAGGAATGGTACAGATAAAAAAGTATCTTCAGCCATCATCATTCAGCCAATTATAGGTGAGCCATCTCGTCCCATTCGTCGTCAGTTAGCAGCTTGTTCAAATCAACAAGGATCAGAAGCTTACCGTCACGGTTGCTTACACCTTGGATGAATTTCGCGCTTTCGTCTGTACCTACAGAAGGCGTAGTGTCGATCTCAGAAGAACGTAGGTAAACCACCTCAGCAACGCTATCTACCAAGATGCCGATAACTTGACGCTCTGATTCGATCACGATGATACGTGTGTTATCAGTTACTTCGCCTTCCATCAAACCGAAGCGTGAACGTGTATCGATAACCGTTACAACGTTACCACGTAGGTTGATGATACCTAGTACGTAATCTGGCGCACCTGGAACTGGAGCAATTTCAGTGTAACGAAGAACTTCACGAACTTGCATTACATTGATGCCGTACGTTTCTTCTTCTAGTTGGA
>NZ_JAWOUT010000746.1:0-514 GCF_033339515.1 Vibrio sp. 2130-1 | reverse complement strand
GTTGTTTTTTAATAGGTGGTGTCGACCAACCATGATGTTGTCGAGCACAGACATGTGTGAAAAGAGGGCTAAGTTTTGGAAGGTTCTGCCCAGACCTAACTCAGCGCGTTGGCTCGGGGTACGTTTGGTTACGTCGTTTCCAGCAAAGATGACCGACCCTTTGTTCGGAGTGTATCGGCCAGAGATGCAGTTGAGCATCGAGGTTTTACCAGCACCATTGGGACCAATGATTGAGAAAATTTCCTTCTCGTTCACATGGAAGCTCACGTCGGTCAACGCTTTCACCCCACCAAAGGCCAATGAAATATCGTTTACCTGCAAAAGAGGTGTTTCCGATACCATAGTTGATCTCCCTTTCATTTTGAGTGCGTTTCCTTGAGCACTATTTCGATATCAAACTTCACTTTGATACTGGTAACCGCTTTTACACCTATGCATCAACTTTTCATTCAGTTTACGTAAACGTCAATTTAAAATCAGAATAGTGCCTTGAAGATTAAGTTGCAATCGAGTT
>NZ_JAWOUT010000745.1:0-514 GCF_033339515.1 Vibrio sp. 2130-1 | reverse complement strand
TCTTACTGCTGCTCTGGGTACACATAGTCTAACCAGCCCCACTTATCTTCCGTGGTGCCGTTAAATAGGCCAAAGTAGGCTTCTTGCAATTCTTTGGTAATCGGACCGCGTTTACCGCTGCCCACTTCAATTTTGTCGATGGTTGCCACAGGCACAACTTCTGCTGCGGTACCAGTCATGAATACTTCATCCGCAAGGTATAGCGCTTCGCGAGCAATGTTAGCTTCACGGACTTCGTAACCTTTATCGCGAGCAATGGTCATGATCGAGTCACGAGTGATGCCCGGTAGGATAGCGCTGGTGGCTGGTGGTGTGGTGATCACGCGATTTTTGATGACAAAGATGTTCTCGCCCGCGCCTTCTGACAAGTAACCGTCAACACTCAGTGCGATACCTTCGTCGTAACCATGACGACGTGCTTCACCACCAACGAGTAGTGAAGAAAGGTAGTTACCACCCGCTTTTGCAGCGGTAGGGATGGTGTTAGGTGCCGCGCGATTCCAGCTTGAAATCA
>NZ_JAWOUT010000744.1:0-514 GCF_033339515.1 Vibrio sp. 2130-1 | reverse complement strand
GATGACGAAGGATGAAATCGACTACATCGTAAAAGCATTTGCATTAGCGAGTAAACGAGCTCAAGAAGCCGGTTTTGACGGTGTCGAGATTCATGCCGCGCACACTTACCTAATCAACCAGTTTTTAAGCCCGTACTACAACCGACGCGAAGACGAATACGGAGGCAGCTTAGAAAATCGTATGCGTTTGCTTTTGGAAATTTATTCTGAAACCAGAATGTTGGTGGGGGATGCGTTTCCAATTCTTGTGAAGCTAACCGCGACTGAATTCTTTGACGGCGGTTTAACATTCGATGAAACACGCATCGTGTGTAAGAAACTCGAAGAAGTGGGCGTTGATGCGATCATCGTCTCCGGCAACATTCACGGCAAAGCAAACGAACTTGTTGGTGAAAGATTCGATGGTTACACACTGCAAGAAGAAGGCTATTTTCACGAATACGGGCAAGTGATCAGTCAAGATATTCATATCCCCGTGATTACGGTTGGCGGGTTACGCGATATTGATGCGATC
>NZ_JAWOUT010000743.1:0-515 GCF_033339515.1 Vibrio sp. 2130-1 | reverse complement strand
GGCCTTTCATCATCGTGCTTTCAATCCTGCCTTCTGCTGCCGCACGCTCAATAGCCTCTTCTGAAAAGTCTTTTAGAAAGCTGGTGATAGGTTTAAGCGTTAGGCTTTTATCTGGGTGAGCAAGGAACGTACCTTCGTTCATATCAATCAACATTGCGTGCGCATTTTCACCCGCATCAAGATTGATTACGTCATCGATAAGCTGATCAATAAGTACGTCAGCACCCACTACACCAATAAACTTGCCGTTTTTCATTACTGGTTCAGCAATGGTCACTAGCAATGCGTTAGTGATAGCGTCTTGGTATGCTTCTGTGATGATCTGCTTGCCTGCTGCATTGGCATCTTTATACCAAGGGCGAGTACGCGGATCGTAGTCAGCACGGTTACGCTCAGGGTGAGAACGGTACATATCTCCGTTTGGTGTACCCAAGAAGATGTCGTCAAAGCCACCAGCTTTGCGTGCTTGCTGTAGGAAAGGAACAACGTCTTGCTCTGTCGAGTAGTCGTTGAAT
>NZ_JAWOUT010000742.1:0-515 GCF_033339515.1 Vibrio sp. 2130-1 | reverse complement strand
ATAAGTTTGGTACGTCCGTCACGATCATGCTGCTCGCTGGCGTGGCGATCAGTGCACTTTCAGGTGCCGCGATCGGCTTTCTCAACTTTTCTGCGGATGACCAAATGCTGCGCGATTTAACGTTGTGGTCGATGGGTTCGCTTGCGGGCGCAAACTGGGCAGGCATTGGCTTAGCTTCTGTGACTCTCGCGGTACTACTTTTCTGGTTTCACAAAAAAGCCATGTCTTTAAACGCATTATTGCTTGGTGAATCAGAAGCTCGCCACCTGGGCGTTCCAGTACAAAAATTGAAGCGTCAGCTCATTCTGCTTTCCGCCGTAGGCGTTGGTGTCACAGTAAGTATCTGCGGGGCAATCGGCTTTATCGGTTTGGTTATCCCACATCTCGGACGCATGCTAGCAGGCCCAGATCATCGCACACTGTTACCTATTTCGGCGTTGTTGGGAGCTTTATTGCTGACCTGTGCAGACATGATCGCGCGAGTGTTATTAGCACCAGCCGAATTACCTGTCGGA
>NZ_JAWOUT010000741.1:0-515 GCF_033339515.1 Vibrio sp. 2130-1 | reverse complement strand
TCCCAAAACCACCAACCTCCCCAGCCAAGTTCATTGTATGCCCACCAAGAGCCGACAAGGATACCAACAGTCAGAGTTCCCCAGGCAAAATACGCGGCTTTTCGCGTACAACAGTACCATTCATTGACAGGCCGTTTGCTTAATAACGCCGCAAGTGCAAACGCCAAAATGGCGGAATAACCAACGTAACCTAAATATAAAAGTGGCGGATGAATGATCAATCCGATGTCCTGCAGCATTGGATTCAAATCACGTCCTTCTACCGCCAATGTTTTTGCGAACTCAAAAGGGTTAGACGTTGTTAACGTAAACCAAGCAAAAACGGCAATCAGAACATTCATAATGCCAAGGCAATCTGCGGTGTAGCATTGGTTAATCGGAGAACTAAGAGCAATGTATGATGCCCATAAACTGAGCGTCACGACCCAAAACAGCATGGAGCCTTGGTGCCCACCCCATGCCGCTGCAACCTTGTAAGCGGTTGGCAATTGGCTGTTGGAATGAGTGACCACATA
>NZ_JAWOUT010000740.1:0-515 GCF_033339515.1 Vibrio sp. 2130-1 | reverse complement strand
GAATCCCCAACTGCGCCGCAGAGCGAACTTCGTCACGTTGAATCAGCTTTTCTTTGAGTTCACGAAGTTTGTCGGCTTTCACCTCAATGATATTAACGCCCATCTGTTCCATTAACTGTTCGGGTTCGCCATCGGCACGAATTTCGCCCGATTCCATGATCGCCAGACGGTGGCAGCGTTCCGCTTCGTCCATGTAATGCGTGGTGACCAAAATCGTCGTACCTTGATCGCACAAGTCGAACAACTGCTCCCAAAAATCGCGTCGATTTTCGGGGTCAACGGCGGATGTCGGCTCATCCAAAAATAGCAGTTCGGGTTTGTGCATGGTCGCGGCGGCGAGTGAAAGGCGCTGCTTTTGACCGCCACTCATGCCGCTTACGCGCTGTTTTCGCAATTGATCCAACCCGTAAGTGGTGAGCTGCTCTTCGATCCGCTCTTTCAGCGACTGGCTGCTTAAACCAAAAATTTGCCCAATAAATTCGAGGTTTTCTTGAACGGATAGGTCGTCGTACAAC
>NZ_JAWOUT010000739.1:0-515 GCF_033339515.1 Vibrio sp. 2130-1 | reverse complement strand
TGGTCAAACCGACAAAGTGACGGCTTCTGTTAATGAAAAAGGCCAGTTACAGATCTTTATGGCAGGAGAAGAAACCGCCGGAACGATTTCATTCTCAGGAGATCTTGCGAGTGAGCTTGGGATTTCGTTGAAAGGTTATGATGCGGTCAATAACTTGAACATCACAACCGTTGGTGGGGCGCAGCAAGCTGTCGCTGTACTAGACACGGCGATGAAATTTGTCGATAGCCAACGTGCCGAGTTAGGTGCATATCAAAATCGCTTCAATCATGCGATCAATAATCTAGATAACATCCACGAAAATTTAGCGGCATCGAACAGTCGTATTCAAGATACTGATTACGCCAAAGAAACCACGCAAATGGTGAAGCAGCAGATCTTGCAACAAGTCAGTACCACTATTTTAGCCCAAGCTAAACAGGCGCCAAACCTCGCTCTTACCTTGCTTGGTTAGGTGATTTGGATTCTTAATTTCAACGCAAAATCAGGTTGTATCGACAGCTCGAAAAGAAGCT
>NZ_JAWOUT010000738.1:0-515 GCF_033339515.1 Vibrio sp. 2130-1 | reverse complement strand
GTCTTGTTTCTACTTTTGAGTAAAACAGGCACCGCCGATACGATGGATAAGATGAAGGCTTTAGAGAATGCAGAAATCGCCACACTGGCTGGCGGCTGTTTTTGGTGTACGGAATCGGACTTAGAACAGCTTCCTAGCGTCTTGGATGTGGTGTCTGGCTACTCCGGCGGGCACGTGAAAAACCCAACCTATCGCCAAGTATCTTCTGGAAAAACCGGACACATTGAATCCATCGAAGTGAAATACGACCCGAATGTGGTGAATTACGAACAAGTACTCGATTACTTTTTCCGCCACATTGACCCAACCGACGATAAAGGATCGTTTGTCGACCGAGGTCCACAGTATCGACCTGCTATTTTCTACCACAACGCAGAGCAAAAGCAGATCGCAGAGCAGTTTATGATGGAAATCGACAATGCAAAGGTTTATCCAAAACCGCTTAAAACTGAGTTGATCAAGTTTGAGACATTCTATCCAGCGGAAGAGTACCATCAGGATTACTACAAGAAGAG
>NZ_JAWOUT010000737.1:0-515 GCF_033339515.1 Vibrio sp. 2130-1 | reverse complement strand
TGATGTTTATTGGTGGTTGTGGTTACTGCCTATTAAGCCCTCGAAATCCTAAACACGTTTTCACATTTGGCCGCTTGTTTGCCAAGATGTCTCGCGTATTTGGGGTAAAGCTAGAATTACGTATTCCTGAAGATGCGTACTCTCGTGGTCAGCACGTTTACATCGCTAACCACCAAAACAACTGGGACATGTTTACTGTGTCTGCGGCAGTGACACCGAAAGTGGTGACCGTCGGTAAGAAAAGCCTAGCGTGGATGCCACTGTTTGGTCAGCTTTACTGGTTGACGGGCAATATTCTGATTGACCGTGCAAACCGTTCAAAAGCCAAAGGTACCATCGACCAAGTGGTTAACAGCATGAAAGAAAGTGATGTGTCGGTTTGGATGTTCCCAGAAGGTACACGCTCACGTGGTCGTGGTTTGCTGCCGTTTAAAACGGGTGCGTTCCATGCGGCAATCGGCGCTGAAGTGCCAATTATTCCAATCGTATGTAGCTCCACTGACCACATTAAACTT
>NZ_JAWOUT010000736.1:0-516 GCF_033339515.1 Vibrio sp. 2130-1 | reverse complement strand
TCACTCTAGCGAGTGCTTATGTTCAGCTAGAAGATTACAAAAACGCGATTCCACCAGCTAAGCAAGCAATCGCTATGAGTAAAGAACCTAGTGAATCTTGGTATCAGCTACTGATGTCTGCGCACTATGAACTTAAGCAGTTCAAGAGCGTTGCGGGTGTATTGAAAATATTAACCACTAAATATCCAAAAAATAAGCGTTACTGGACTCAATTGTCTGGTATTTACATGGAGTTAGGCCAAGAGCGCAATTCTTTAGCGACTCTGGAAATGGTTTACAAAATGGGGAAACTAGAGGGTGAGAAAGAGTATCTTCGCTTTGTAAACTTCTTGGCATATCAAGGAATTCCTTACAAAGCTGCGAAAACTTTAGAAAAGGAAATGGCCGCGGGTAATATCGAGAAGTCCAAAGAGAATTTAGATAGACTAGCAAGTTTTTGGCAACAAGCTAAAGAACTAGACGATTCTATCATCGCTTACAAAAAATCGTATGACATGAATCCTACAGCGAAAACTC
>NZ_JAWOUT010000735.1:0-516 GCF_033339515.1 Vibrio sp. 2130-1 | reverse complement strand
CGCCTAAATTTAGCTGCTGTGTACCCGGCTTCACAATTTGTGAGGCTGTCTTCACTTGCGCTGGCAGCGTTTGCCAGCTTCGAGTATCTGGTTGTTCTGTTAACGTATTCCAAACGTTGAAAAGAATATTGCCGACGTCATCGCCTTTTTTCGCTGCTTCTTTTCTGATTCGGTCTTTCGCCCAAACGCGAATGGCTTGGCGAATCACTATTGTCGTTAAGCGTTCATTCAAATCATTCTGAGCCATGGCATTAACGTCAGCCAACGTACTAGAAGGCAATGTTTTTCCATTCAAAGCCACATCACTAAAGCGTGGTGTCCCACGTTTCGGATAATAAGGTAGTGCCAATGAGTAGATTGCGCCATTGCCGCGACTGTCAAAAATAGGTAAGTCAATACGCCAACCTTGCAATGCCTCAACCACACCTTGCTCGTCAATCACAATGACGCGTCCTTGCGACTTATTTAACCCTGTCGGTGCCTTGCCATAGCGTTTTTCAAGCAGACGTAAATCTT
>NZ_JAWOUT010000734.1:0-517 GCF_033339515.1 Vibrio sp. 2130-1 | reverse complement strand
CAGTTGCAGACGTTTTGCCATCATTTGGTCAAACACTTTCGGCAGTGGCATATTATTAAGTATCACGTGAATGGGTCGCATCACTGCGCCCAACTGCTTCTCGCCTTGTCCTGCTTGTTGCAGTTTAAACAGCTCCAAACGGTGCACAAAACCGATGATGTTGTCTTTCTGCTCGCTGTATACCAGCGGACGTGAGAACGGTGTGTCTTTGTGTTTGTCCAGAAACTCATTAATGGTCATCGTTGCGTCAACGCGGAAGACAACAGGGCGAGGTGTCATGACTTGTGTGACAGGCACATCTTGAATCCCTAGCAGGTTGCTTAAGATTTTAGATTCGCCTTCTGCAAATTCACCACTTTCGCGTGCCAAAATCGCCATCGCAGAAAGTTCATCACGCATTTTTGGTGCTTCGTGGTTACGAGCCAAACGCTTGGTGATTTGCTCTGAAAACCATACAAATGGCGTTAGCGCCCATACCATCCAACGTAGCGATACCGCCGCTGCTGGTGCAAGCTGA
>NZ_JAWOUT010000733.1:0-517 GCF_033339515.1 Vibrio sp. 2130-1 | reverse complement strand
TCGGGCTACGACGACCAGACGCATCTGGCTCACCTAACGCCATTCGTTCTAATCGAATGTCCTTCACGCGGCCGTTTTCATCCGCAATGTTTTCCGCCGGATTCGTTAAGAAATGGAACTTCACGCCCTCATGTTCAGCTTCGACGATTTCGTAGTCTTCGGCCGGCATTTCGTCGCGAGTTCGACGATAGATCAAAGTGGTATCGGCACCCGCACGACGCGCCGTACGCGCACAGTCGATCGCAGTGTTACCACCACCAATCACGGCAACTTTTCTGCCCGTCGCGTAGTTTTGTTCTGTAACGTAATCTTTCAGGTAATCAACACCGAGATAACAGCCGTCCAAGTCGCTACCAAGATAATTCATTTCTACCGCTTGAGACGCCCCCACAGCCAAACAGACGGCATCGTAGTCTTCACTCAATTGAGACAGCGTGAAATCAACCCCAAGCTTTTTGTTGGTTTCAACTTGCATGCCGTTGCGGCACATCAGTTCGATTTCTTTGTCTAGAATGTC
>NZ_JAWOUT010000732.1:0-517 GCF_033339515.1 Vibrio sp. 2130-1 | reverse complement strand
TCAGGCGTGCACGTACTTTCGGATCGCCAGAAATCAGAATCGAGTTCGTACGCTCATCAGCGACGATTTTTGGTTCAAGAAACTCAGGCGTGCTCTTTTGGTTGGTCGTTTTGTTCAGGGCTTCTACGATACGAACCATTTCAGCAGCCGAGGCATTGCGAAGCTCTACTAGCTCGATCTCTTTGTCACCAGCTTGGTCAACGCGTTTGATGATTTCTGCTAGACGGTTTACTACCGCTGCACGACCGGTGATCAGGATGATGTTAGCTGGATCGTAATGAACCACATTACCCGCACCGGCATTATCAATCAGCTGGCGCAATAGCGGTGACAATTCACGAACAGAGACATTTCGCACAGCAACCACGCGAGTGATGACGCTATCGCCTTTTGCGCTGCCATCACCCATAACAGGGATTGCAGAGGTCTTAGAGTCTTTTGCTTTGATGACTTTGAGTACGCCGTTGTCCATTTCTACGACTGAATAGCCGTACACTTCCAACACGTTAAGGAAGAA
>NZ_JAWOUT010000731.1:0-517 GCF_033339515.1 Vibrio sp. 2130-1 | reverse complement strand
TTAATGAAGCCACACATCAGAATGAATGCGAAGAACAACATAGGGCCAGTCAGACCGATGCTTTGCAGGAAGTCAGCACCTGCAACGGCAAATACTTGGCCAAAGTTCGTCCACTTAAAGAAAGCAACAAACTGCGCAGCGAAGAACACCAACACGATGTACATGCCCATCGAAGACATTGATTTAGACATCGCATCGATAACATCACGGTCGGTTTTCATCGTGCCAACGACTTTACCGTATACAAAGCCAGGGATAGCAAAGAATACGAAGATGAAAGCGACGATACTTTTCAGGAATGGGGATCCTGCAACAGTGCCAGCGTCTGAACGTAGAATGCCGTCTTCTGGAACAATCGTCCAAGCCAACAAAGCAGACACAACCAACACAGCAAGACCAGCAACTTTCAGACCTTTCTTCTCAAGGTCAGTTAGGTTGCCCATTTTGTCGTTAGACAAATCTTCAGCCGCTTCTTCTTCGTTGTACTTGCCAAGTTTCGGCTCAACGATTTTCTCTG
>NZ_JAWOUT010000730.1:0-518 GCF_033339515.1 Vibrio sp. 2130-1 | reverse complement strand
ACATTAAACTTAACCGCTGGAACAATGGTCATGTGATTGTTGAAATGTTGCCACCGGTGAGCACTGAAGGTTACGGTAAAGATGGCATCCGTGAACTCGCAAATGTATGCCGCGAGCAGATGAAGGAAAAGCTAGAAGAGCTGGATGAAGAAGTAAAACAGCGTAACGCCGCTTAAACGGGTTAAACACCGAATACAAAAATGGGTAGCTAAGGCTACCCATTTTTTATTCATTCAATCTGATATCGCAATTATTTGCGAACCGCGATTGCTTCAATTTCGATACCTACGTCTTTTGGTAGACGTGCAACTTCAACACAAGAGCGAGCAGGGTAGTTTGCTACTTCGTGCTCATCAAAGAATTTGCCGTACACTTCGTTTACTGTACCGAAGTCGTTTAGATCTTTAACGAAAACCGTCATTTTTACAATGTCTGACACTTTAAGACCAGATGCTTCAACAACCGCTTTAACGTTGTCTAGAGATTGACGAGCTTGTTCTGCGATATCAGCAGACACT
>NZ_JAWOUT010000729.1:0-518 GCF_033339515.1 Vibrio sp. 2130-1 | reverse complement strand
CTTCTTTTTGTCTCGCAAGAGAACAAAGTGTTCGCAATGCCTGCTGGAAACCCAGCAAGCTCGGTAAGCCTCAACCTTGTATCTGCACCACCACCAACGCTCGAAAAGCCCACACCAGAGAATGTGGTACCACCAAAAGAGCCACAGCCTCAAAAACAACCTGAGCCTGAAAAGAAGGTCGTTAAGAAGCAGGTTGTCAAAAAAGAGGCGGTGAAGAAAAAGGTGGTCGAGAAAAAGCCAGAGCCAATTAAGCAACCAAAGAAAGTGGAGCCAACCAAAACGGTTGCCAAGCAAGAAACTCAGCCCAAAGCCGAACCGAAGAAAAAAATTGAACCGGTGAAGAAAGATACGGTTACTCAGCAAACTGCATCAGCGAGCCAATCCAAAGGGGCAACGTCTCAGCCTATTTTGGTCGACAAACCAACGTTTGTGAGTCAACCAACGCAGCCCCGCTATCCAAGGTCTGCGCAAAGACGCGGTATCGAAGGCGCAGCTTTGTATGAGGTATGGCTCGATGA
>NZ_JAWOUT010000728.1:0-518 GCF_033339515.1 Vibrio sp. 2130-1 | reverse complement strand
CAGACAACAAATACTTAGCGGAAATGGCGAAGTTGGTGTCCGATGGCGTAGAAGGTAAAGACCGCGCGCAAGAATTCCTGAACGGTGCCGAGAAAATCAAAACGTACATTAACCAATGTATGTTTGATGAAAGCACAGGATTCTTCTACGACATTCACTTAAATGTGGCTGAAGATGGCACTACTCCTGCGCCTCTTGCAAATGGCTGTGCGGGTTTGCCGATTGTAGAGCGTGGACGTGGCCCTGAAGGTTGGTCGCCGCTGTTTAATGGTGCAGCAACGCAAGAGCATGCTGATAAAGTGATCGCGGTGATGCGTGATCAAGACGAGTTCAACACGCCAGATAAATTCCAAGGAACGGGTGTGCCTTTGCCGACCGCATCGCAAACCAACCCTGCTTACGGTAAAGATGTGTACTGGCGTGGTCGCGTGTGGCTAGATCAAGTGTACTGTGGCTTCCGTGCGATGGAAAACTACGGCTACAAAGAAGAAGCGATTGCAATGGCGAATGAACTGTTG
>NZ_JAWOUT010000727.1:249-518 GCF_033339515.1 Vibrio sp. 2130-1 | reverse complement strand
CGTTCATTTGGTGAAGATGCCGATACCATCCTTCGTTATAGTACCGCTTATATGCAGGGTATGAAGAGCGTAGGAATGGCGACGACCGGAAAACACTTCCCAGGTCATGGTGGTGTGATTGCTGACTCACATTTAGAAACGCCATACGACGAGCGCAGCGACATTTTTGAACAAGACATGGCTATCTTCAAAGCGCAAATTGATGCCGGTATTTTAGATGCCATGATGCCTGCTCACGTGATTTTCCCAAACTACGATTCTCAGCCCGC
>NZ_JAWOUT010000727.1:0-239 GCF_033339515.1 Vibrio sp. 2130-1 | reverse complement strand
AATACTGGTTGAAACACGTTTTACGTCAACAGCTTGGTTTTAAAGGCTTAATTTTCTCCGATGATTTGACGATGGAAGGCGCTGCGATCATGGGCAGCCCCGCCGAGCGTGGGGCTCAAGCCATGAAAGCCGGTTGCGATATGCTATTGATGTGTAATAAGCGTGAAGCACAAGTTGAAGTGTTGGATAACTTGCCTGTTTCAACCGTGCCACTGGCGGATGCGCTACTCAAAAAACAG
>NZ_JAWOUT010000726.1:0-518 GCF_033339515.1 Vibrio sp. 2130-1 | reverse complement strand
TGCCGTTTGCAGTATTTTGCTATTGGGTAGCGACATTCATCGGAGGTGCTTTGTGGGTGCTATACACCACAACAGAGAAAATTGGTGACGGTGACTTAACTTCTCGATTGGGCTTTCACCCTGGCCGTGACGAGTTTGGCACCATTGGCTGCGCACTAGATAAGTCGATGGATACATTAAGCGAACTGGTCAATAGCGTAAAAGAAAACGCCAATACGCTAAGTGAAACGTCATCTGCATTTGAACAAGACATGAAACTGAGCGAAACACAGATTACGCACCAGTACCAAACACTTGATTCTGTCGCAACCGCAATGGAAGAAATGACGGCGTCTGCCAAAGAGGTTTCGAGCATCTCTCAACAAGCGACCATGCAATCGGATCAAGATGCACAAAAAATAGAAACGAGCCGTAGCCGTGTACAGCACGTTATTGCTGAGATCGAAACCTTGTCGAGCTACATCGAGCAAGCTTCTTCATCAGTCACCAACTTAAATGAAAACACTACGCAGATTAAT
>NZ_JAWOUT010000725.1:0-519 GCF_033339515.1 Vibrio sp. 2130-1 | reverse complement strand
AACAATCTATCGCCGATTGGAACATGTGGCTAACGGAAAAAGCAAACCAGCCTTGGTTCAGCTACATCGAAGTTACTACGGTAGATAATTTGGAATCTATCCCGTCGAACTCGAAAGAAGATATGTCGGCGAGTGAACGCTTCAAAAATGCTTATGAGTTTGCAGTGAAATCGGCGGATGACAAAGTCGGCGGTATTATCAAAACACTTGAAGACGCTCAATTATTGGTAAACACCGTTGTTATCGTCACTTCCAACCATGGCAGTGAGTTTAACGAAACCAATACCAATAGCTGGGGCGCAAACAGTAACTACAGTCGTTACCAATTGCAGGTGCCTATGGTAATCCATTGGCCTGGTATGATGGCTGGTGAGTTTAATCACAGCACGAGCCATTTAGACCTTTCAGTTACGCTACTGCAAGATATGCTTGGTGTATCGTCCAATCCATACGATTACAGCAGTGGTCGTAACTTATTTGACGAAAGCCGTCGCCGTTGGATTCTTGCTGGTGATACTC
>NZ_JAWOUT010000724.1:0-519 GCF_033339515.1 Vibrio sp. 2130-1 | reverse complement strand
TGGCTCCTCAACCTGCGCCGATTGTTCTTCAGCCAGAAGCTCAAAAACTGTATGACGAGTTAAGCGGTAAGATCGGTGAAGTGATCCATACGGGTGGCTGGGTTCATGTATCTCAAGAGCGTATCAATCAATTTGGTGCGGTAACAGAAGATATGCAATGGATTCATACTGACCCAGAGCGTGCATCTGTTGAATCACCTTTTAAAACAACCATTGCGCATGGTTTCCTGACGTTGGCTCTACTGCCTAAACTGACGGACTCAGTTGATGCGGATAAACCATTATTTCCGACAGCGAAATTGGTTGTGAATCTAGGCTTGAACCAAGTGCGTTTTCCTTACCCAGTTAAAGCTGGTAACAACGTGCGTGCAGTAAGTACACTGACTAAAGTAACGCCTATCAAGAAAGGTTTAGAGATCGAGCGTGAAATCAAAGTGGAAATTGAAGGCGTAAGACGCCCAGGTGCGGTAGTGGTATCTGTGATTCAATTGCTCTTCTAAAACATATTCGAATCAATAA
>NZ_JAWOUT010000723.1:0-519 GCF_033339515.1 Vibrio sp. 2130-1 | reverse complement strand
ACCAGCATAGCGCGTGCTTGTAGACCGCCTAGCAGGTCACGCAAAGATTCCAGTTTGTACAGCGTATCGTCACCATCATCGCGCATGCCTTTCGTTTTACACTCAATGATGTGCAGCTTGTTATTTACAACCGTTGCTACGTCTAGCTCGTTACGTACTTCACTTTCACCCAGCTTACGATAAACCTGAACATTCAAAGAGCGGTCTTGAATCGTTGGCATGGTGTCTTGGATTTGCTTCACAGTGCTGTGAACCAGAGTCTCCAACCATTCGCCGTTAGAGAATCGACGTGCGTCTTCGTTCGCGAAGGTCAAAATGCCATTTTCGTAAGTCGCGATCTGTGCTTCGACAAGATCCGACAGCAGCATGTTGAGTTCACGGTAGCCTTGTTGCTTCTCTGAGAGCTCCACATCCAGCTTCTGTTCCTTACGGCAGGTTGTCGCAAGGTAGTTAAGTGTCGCCAAGCCTGGGCCCAATTCTAGCGCATTTGACGCCCAGCGTTCGCCAAGCTCATACAGT
>NZ_JAWOUT010000722.1:0-519 GCF_033339515.1 Vibrio sp. 2130-1 | reverse complement strand
AACCACAGTATTTTTGTCGTTGCTGTAACCACCGAGCGATCGGTGAAGTGGTACCTCACCCGGCAAGACACGTATCGGCCGCTCTGTAGTTTAACGTTACGCTGCTAAAGGTTCTTCGTTGGAGTAGGGCGATCCGTCGATCATCACTGGCCAGCCATAAGATGCGTATTCACGTGCTAAAAACTTAGCGACTTCGTGAGAAACCGTGGTGTATGTCCATTCGCCAACACCAAACGGTTTGTACGCCAGTTGTAAGGTTAACATTGCTTTTTCCTCAATAATTTTTCCTATTATTGCCTTACTATTTGGCTCATTTCTTCTGTTTATAGCTCACTTTATTCTCTGCAAAGTTCATCGTTTCACTTTTTCATTCACACCGATTTTTCTCTTATAAAAGCCGTGTGAGTACCTTTGTTATTTATAAACCTATGTTAACAACTAGGATGTGTTTTTAGGTTGATGATGGCTTTTTGTGCTAAGCAAACGTTAAAACTAAGCGGAATTCACACGTTGTTCATT
>NZ_JAWOUT010000721.1:0-519 GCF_033339515.1 Vibrio sp. 2130-1 | reverse complement strand
GAAAGGCATCTACGATTGTGATAAAGATCTGTTTGATTGGGTTATCGCTCCACTCAGCGAGAATGACAAAAGCCTGTTGAGCCAAATGCGCTATCGACCAGACTCCTATTTAGAGCACAGCAAAACGCGCTTTAAATCCCTCGACTGCTCCATTATGGAGCTCGCCGATGATATTGCGTATGGCGTGCACGACTTAGAAGATGCCATTGTGCTGGGTATGGTCACACGTCAGCAATGGCAAGAAGGTGCAGCAAGTCAGTTAGCTGATTGCGGTGATCCTTGGTTTGAAGAACATATCGACTCTATCGGGCAAATGCTGTTTAGCGGTAAACATCACCAACGCAAAGATGCGATTGGCGGTATGGTCAATGCCCTACTTACAAGCATCTCTATTAAAGTGGTTGATGAACCATTCCAAAACCCTTTACTGGCATGGAATGCTTGTTTAGAACCGCATATGGCGAAAGCGCTAGATGTGCTTAAACATTTCGTCAGTCAGTATGTCATTCAAGTGCCGCA
>NZ_JAWOUT010000720.1:0-519 GCF_033339515.1 Vibrio sp. 2130-1 | reverse complement strand
TTAGGGGTAGGCTAATGCGCATTGCTAAGCATATGGAGTGTCGAGTCGCTGATCTGCACAAACAATATGACCTGAAAATGGGCGAATTTGATGTGTTAGCCACGCTGCGCCGTGCCGGAGCGCCTTACCGTCTCACCCCATCAGAGTTGATTGCGTCGATGATGCTCACGTCCGGAGCGATGACCAACCGCTTAGACAAGCTAGAAAAGAAAGGCTTTATTGCCAGAGAGCACAGTAAAGAAGACCGACGCAGTGTTACTGTTGAGCTAACGACTGAAGGCTTGGCATTGATTGAGTCGTTGATCCAAGAGCATGTGGATGTACAACATAGTTTGATTAGTGGATTGTCGGCGGACGAAAAGTCACAAGTGAATCAGGCGTTAAAGTTACTACTGCCTCAATTTGAATAGCGAATCTCGTCGCAAAAAAGCTAAGGAATGAGCATGAATATCAAAGAATTGGAATCGTATTTAGAGACATTTATGTGCGCCGAAAGTGACTTCCCCTTTGGCCCTGACG
>NZ_JAWOUT010000719.1:0-520 GCF_033339515.1 Vibrio sp. 2130-1 | reverse complement strand
TTTATTAATGAACCGGAACAGAATTTTTCTGATTAAACTTGCCGAAGTATTGCTCCAAAATTTCTGGCGTTAACTTGCCTTCTGCTTCTAGCTTTTTAAGCTCAGCCGCAATGGCTTTTTGCTCTTCTAGCGAAGGCAGCTTTACTTCTGGCTCCTCTGCAGCTTCTTGAGAAATCTGCGCTAGTTCTTTTTCGAAGTCGTTCATAGTACTTACCTAAATATAGTCATTAAACTGTTCAACTTCGTCTATTCTATCCAACTCTAGAGTTTGAAGCTACCAACCATCTTATCTAGGCGAGATGAAAGCTCTTGAAGATCGCGGCTTGCGCCAGCCAACTCTTCCGCCGTTGCAGTTGTCATCTCGTTGATTGCGTTGATTTCTTCAATATTCTGATTGATCGTATGAACCACGGTAGATTGCTCTTCCGTTGCCGTCGCAACTTGCGTGTTTCGATCGGAGATATCCGTAATGCGCTCAGAGATATTCACCAGCACTTCTACCGCTTCATCCGTCGAAGCC
>NZ_JAWOUT010000718.1:0-520 GCF_033339515.1 Vibrio sp. 2130-1 | reverse complement strand
TTGAAAGTCTTCTTGTGGGATGTAAGCTCTTTGGACGGGTTCTGGCGCGCCATCAGCTTCTTAGGCTTGGGGGCATCACTTATTGCGTTGGGGTGGCTATTTCAAAAACTGCATCGCTCAGTCACTCAGACCTCTGAGCCATAATCGACGTTCTTCAACACAAAAAGATAAGCGGAAAAGAGAGATTCCCGACAATGCATTTTCGCCGTTATTGGGGGGCAGCAAAAATGTAAAGCCGGGAATCATTGGAGTGTTCTTTGAAACGGCGTTATTTCAACAATGCAACCACCGTATGACGGCGAACATTCGCTTGCGCATTTAACGCTTGGAACGTCGAGGTAAACTGACCAGACGTCTCTATAAAACCATCCAGTTTTGCGTTCACTTCATCTACCGAAAGTTGATAACTTTTGCTTTGGATTGAGCGCATCTGCGTGTTCAACTCGCCATGAAAAGCTTTTGCTTCTTCTAAGCTGGTTTGCACTTGTCTTAAGTGCTGATTGACTTTCGAGATGGTCTG
>NZ_JAWOUT010000717.1:0-520 GCF_033339515.1 Vibrio sp. 2130-1 | reverse complement strand
AAGGGATGTTTGCAACCTTGCTTGCTACGCCTTGTTCTGCGCCTTTCCTAGGAACGGCCGTGGCGTTTGCTTTGGGTGCCGATGTGGTTACGCTGTTTGCAATTTTCACCGCCTTAGCGTTGGGGATGGCGTTGCCTTGGATTATGGTGGCAATTTTCCCAAGCATTGCGCTTAAATTGCCGAAGCCGGGTCAGTGGATGAACGTGGTCAAAAACGTATTTGGTGTGATGATGTTGGCCACCAGCGTTTGGCTACTGTCTTTGATGGCCAATCACCTACCAGTGTTTTGGGTCATTCTCGTCGGTTTAGTCGCGTTTATTGTTCTGATGATTCGCGTTAAACGCGTTCATGGCGATAAAGCACTCGTGGTATCCGGTTCTGCATCGCTTATCTTAATTGCTGGCGGGCTGCTACTTGGCAGTGTCACCGCAAATCAATGGGCGACACCGCTTCCTGAGGACTTAGCGTGGCAGAAGCTTTCTAACTCGGCGATTGAAGATTACGTCAATAATGGGCGAGT
>NZ_JAWOUT010000716.1:0-521 GCF_033339515.1 Vibrio sp. 2130-1 | reverse complement strand
GTGACTAAGTGGTAGACCTTTCCAGAAGAAGACTCTTTGCAAGAAAAACGCATACCGATAACGCCGTTCGCCTACCTTGGTTAGCCCGACCAGAACAGTTCACGGATGGTTGTACTCGTTGCGGAAAGTGCATTGACGCCTGCGAAACGAAAATTATAACCAAAAGTGACGGCGGATTCCCTTCAGTCGATTTTTCTATTGATGAATGTACGTTTTGCTATCAATGCGCAGATGTTTGTCCAGAGCCGCTCTTTTTAGCAGAAACCGAGCAACCTTGGCAGGCAAAAGCAGTAATTAATGATAGCTGTTTAGCAAAGCAAAATGTCGAATGCAGAAGCTGTGGGGACATGTGCGACACAATGGCAATCCAGTTCAAGTTAGAACTGGGAAAAGTAGCACAACCCAATTTAAACCTTGATGAATGCAACGGCTGCGGCGCATGTGTTTCTGTGTGCCCGACTTCATCCATCAATGTGAGCAATATAACAGCCTAAGCCGTATATACGGTAAACGGCAATAAA
>NZ_JAWOUT010000715.1:0-521 GCF_033339515.1 Vibrio sp. 2130-1 | reverse complement strand
GGGTGACCGCTGAATACGGCATGCTACCTCGTGCGACTCACTCGCGTACTCGCCGTGAAGCGGCAAACGGTAAGCAGGGTGGCCGTACAATGGAAATCCAACGCCTTATCGCGCGTAGCCTACGTGCAGTTGTCGATTTGCAAGCTATGGGCGAATTCATGATCACGGTTGACTGTGATGTAATTCAAGCTGACGGCGGCACACGTACTGCATCAATCAGTGGTGCAAGCGTTGCAATGGCAGATGCATTCCAACATCTAGTCGATAGTGGCAAGCTAAAAGCAAACCCAATGAAAGGTCACGTAGCGGCAGTATCAGTTGGTTTGCTTGGTGATGAAGTGCTGTGTGACCTTGAGTACGTTGAAGATTCAGCAGCAGACACCGACATGAACGTTGTGATGACAGAAGAAGGTAAGATGATTGAGATTCAGGGCACCGCAGAAGGTGAACCGTTCAGTCATGAACAGCTGATGGCATTACTCGAGTCGGCGAAAGTCGGCATTACGGAAATCGTCGCGGCG
>NZ_JAWOUT010000714.1:0-521 GCF_033339515.1 Vibrio sp. 2130-1 | reverse complement strand
ATCGTTAGAACACATGAGCGAAGAGGAATGGGAATCTCTTTGTGATGGGTGTGGCAAGTGTTGTCTACACAAGCTAATGGATGAAGATACCGATGAAATCTACTACACCAATGTGGCGTGTAGCTGGCTGAACAGCAAAACATGTTCATGTAAGGACTACCCAAATCGCTTTACCTCTGGCGAAGAGTGCACCAAGCTGACACGCGAAGACATCGACGATTTCACTTGGTTACCGCACACGTGTGCTTACCGTCTGTTAGCCGAAAATCAGCCATTACCAGAATGGCACCCGTTGATTACGGGCTCGAAATCCGCAATGCACGCGGCGGGCGAAAGTGTCCGCAACAAAGTGGTGTACGAAATTGATGTGGTGGATTGGGAAGACCACATTTTGAATCACCCAAATCGCCCATAGCCAAATTGAAACAAGCCTTTTACCAACAGTGAAAGGCTTGTTTGCTTTTAGGGTCAATAAAAGACCGGATTCTCATAAGTGATGACAAAACGACGGTCATTGTTGA
>NZ_JAWOUT010000713.1:0-521 GCF_033339515.1 Vibrio sp. 2130-1 | reverse complement strand
CCGTTCCACGTTGTTATAGAAGCCGCATAGATCGCCGTGAAGAGGAGGGGTCCGACGATCGAGGTCAGGCTGGTGAGCGCCGCCAGTGAGCCTTGCAGCTGCCCCTGACGTTCCTCATCCACCTGCCTGGACAACATTGCTTGCAGCGCCGGCATTCCGATGCCACCCGAAGCAAGCAGGACCATGATCGGGAACGCCATCCATCCCCGTGTCGCGAAGGCAAGCAGGATGTAGCCTGTGCCGTCGGCAATCATTCCGAGCATGAGTGCCCGCCTTTCGCCGAGCCGGGCGGCTACAGGGCCGGTGATCATTGCCTGGGCGAGTGAATGCAGAATGCCAAATGCGGCAAGCGAAATGCCGATCGTGGTCGCGTCCCAGTGAAAGCGATCCTCGCCGAAAATGACCCAAAGCGCGGCCGGCACCTGTCCGACAAGTTGCATGATGAAGAAGACCGCCATCAGGGCGGCGACGACGGTCATGCCCCGGGCCCACCGGAACGAAGCGAGCGGGTTGAGAGCCTC
>NZ_JAWOUT010000712.1:0-521 GCF_033339515.1 Vibrio sp. 2130-1 | reverse complement strand
AACACTACGATTTTCACCCTCTTGTTGGCGTTGGTTTACGGACTCCTCATTTGGACTTTTTTCAGCAACAACGCCCAGAACTGTCTTGGTTAGAAGTTCACAGCGAGAACTACTTTCAACCCAATGCAGCCGAACGAAAATATCTACACACTTTGCGAGAGCAATACCAGATCAGCTGCCACGGAATTGGTTTATCGTTAGGCTCTGTTGAACGCGTTAGCCAAGTACACCTCGCTCAACTGAAAGCGTTGATTGATGCCATTGACCCGATGTTTGTCTCTGACCATTTGAGCTGGAGTGAAAATGGTGGGCATTATTTTAACGACTTGCTTCCCCTACCATACACCGAAGAAGCACTGAACGTTTTTACTCGCAATGTGCTTGAAGTTCAGGATTATCTGCAACGCGAAATCTTAATTGAGAACCCATCGAGCTATGTGAAGTTTCAACACTCGACGATCAGCGAGTGGGAGTTTCTCACTGAAGTTCAGCAGCGCACAAGTTGCCGGTTACTGCTCGAT
>NZ_JAWOUT010000711.1:0-522 GCF_033339515.1 Vibrio sp. 2130-1 | reverse complement strand
TCAACGGCTTCACCATGTGAAGTCAAGCCATCAATTGGGTTGGTCGATGCGTCGAGTTGATAACTCACCACTCGGTCGGAACCTTCTGTCGTGGTGAACTTGCCGTTAACCGAAACAGAATCATTTTGATCCGAGCCGATGCTCGCAAGGTCGTCTTCATCCACCGTTAAAGCTTCTACACCATCAATAGAAGGCGCATCATCTTTAACTTCTATAACGATTTCTGCGGCTTTGGCATCGTTCGAACCGAGCGTCAAAGAAGAGCGGTCTCCGTCGGCATCAACGGCATAAACTGGAATGGTGAACGTTAACGATTCGTCGTTTGCGCCAGTATGATCCAGCTGTTCATAGAGGTTGAACTGATATTCGCCTTGAGACGGTGAGTCGATACTGATGTCGAATACCGTAATGCGCACACCATCAAGCTCAATATAACCTTCGTAAGTACGAACGCCATTGACATCAGAAGTGAGTTCAAGAAGTACAGTTTGCCCTTGCGATTGCAACTCGCCAGAGACATTA
>NZ_JAWOUT010000710.1:0-522 GCF_033339515.1 Vibrio sp. 2130-1 | reverse complement strand
GAACGCCAATAAGTCGGCCTTTTGGCTGTGACTCGAGATGACACCGACTTTCTCAGCAAGGCCATGCACACGACTCTTCTCGCCACTCACCTGAAGCCCATCGCCTTTGGCAAGAACAATGTCTAAATCCATTGGCATTTCGATTTGCGCACGAACTACACGGTTTAGGAAACAACCGAACTCAGACAGGTTCAAATCAGATAGACGTTTGCCGGCAATCGCGTCGCTCTTAACGACAATCTCTTCTTCCACAATACGCAGATCGAGAAGGTTACGGTCGAACACTTCTTTACCGTTGCGGAAGCTTGGGTCCAAACGAGCGTGGCTGTCAGGGAAGCCTACCAACGCAATTTCATCACCTTCTTGCAAAATCGCATCACCATCAGGGTGGGCGAGAATACCATTACGGCGAATACGCTCAATGTAACAAC
This sequence comes from Vibrio sp. 2130-1, assembly GCF_033339515.1. Classification (NCBI taxonomy): domain Bacteria; kingdom Pseudomonadati; phylum Pseudomonadota; class Gammaproteobacteria; order Vibrionales; family Vibrionaceae; genus Vibrio; species Vibrio sp. 2130-1. The sequence continues at coordinate 91 of NZ_JAWOUT010000710.1, read as the reverse complement.
CCGTTTGGCGGTAAATACCAAGTTCTCGTAAGTTTTTGCCGTCTGTCCAATCGATAAGCTCCGGGCCAACTCGATATGCGCGAATAATAGG
>NZ_JAWOUT010000709.1:0-522 GCF_033339515.1 Vibrio sp. 2130-1 | reverse complement strand
GATCTTAGAAGACAATACAAAGCGCGCTAAACCGCGGTGGGCGAGGTAAGTCATTGGAAATGCCAAAAACGCCATTGCGACTAGTGGCCAAAATCCACCGATGCCTAAGTTGATTGGCAGAAACAAAATACCGGCACCAACGGCGGTCCCGAATAGGCTAAGTACCCAATGTGTGTCATGTTTTGACCAAGAGGTTGTTGTGTTTAATTCACTAGAATTTAACGTATTTCGAGATTCTTTCACTTAAGACTCGCCTTTATAAAAATAATAATGTGGCGGATGGTATCTGTTTTAGTGATTGTTATCACATCAACTATGTGGTGAATCGTGCTGATAAAAAGACAATTTTGTAAATTATCAAACTATGAATATTTTTAAAAACTAGATTTATATTCTGAATTTTAATGTATGAATTGAAGTTATTTACCAAATTTTCAATATTTTTTGGTTTTAGATTTTGTGATTAAAATGTGTCCATGGTGGTATTTGCTATGGATGAGGGCAAGGAAAGTGTTCCGCTCC
>NZ_JAWOUT010000708.1:0-522 GCF_033339515.1 Vibrio sp. 2130-1 | reverse complement strand
GCATACGAAGCGGACAACGAGAACCACAGTTTACGGTACATGCCGACCAGACAATTTTTTCGTTTGGTTTTGCTGGTGTTTCTTTGGCAACCGCTTTAGTTGCAAACGGGAGAGAAAGCGCGTTTCCTGCTAGCGCTAGAGCGCCAAGAGCAGAACCACCCTTTAAAGCATCACGCCGAGTAATATTAAACTTACCATTTTGACTCATGGTTTTTTCCTAAGTGCATTTAAAATTGGGAGTGGCGCTTAATTAATAACAAGTGGGGAAAGAACACTAATTAGAAACAAATAAGATATAGAGATCGTATTTTCAAAATAGGCATGATTTGAAAATATCTAAAACACTTTGAGGTCAAAGTGACATTTCTAAAATCTATTAATCAAGCTTTACTTATCAGGCCTTGAGCAACTAAATCCAGACAAGAAACCACTATCGATATCCTTGTAGATTTAATGGTTAATAAGTTTGACCACTATCAATTTATAAATGGCACGATGCGTAATCTGATATTTCATTTTGCG
>NZ_JAWOUT010000707.1:0-522 GCF_033339515.1 Vibrio sp. 2130-1 | reverse complement strand
TTGCAGTGAGTACAAACGCCATCGCGATTTTAGTCGCTGTAGAAAGGTGAACGTCGCGTTTTTCAAGCATACCGAAGAAGCCCGCAACAATAGGGCCACCAACCATACACCAAAGTGGGTTCATTGCCATTGCTGCTTCTGGCTCAAGTGGGATAAAGCCAAATAGTGAGCCTTTCAAAGTATTGATTGCCACCATGTTCATTGACGTCATCATTTGACCGTAGTAGACGAAGAAACACGTAGTCAAGAAGGTCACAATGAGGATGGTGCCCATCTTCAATGACTCGGCTTTGCTGGCTTTCAGCATTAAAGAGACGAAGTAAAGAATCGCAGCGCCACCGATGGCATAAACGATGTTTTGACCAATATCCATGTTTGAGAACATGAAGAACACCAACGCGATCATGGCGACGGAAATCAGTGCGAAGAATACCCAGTTTTTCAAGCTTACCGCTTTTTGGTCAAGTTCAGCGGCTACACCTGTTAGGCCCTTTCTGAACATCAACAACATCACAAGCGCGG
>NZ_JAWOUT010000706.1:0-522 GCF_033339515.1 Vibrio sp. 2130-1 | reverse complement strand
CTCTATTGGCTGCCACTGCCGACTCTTTGGCGTGCAGTATTTCGTGAGTTTGCCTTTGCTTTTCTTCCACCACACGATTGACTTGCTGCGCAAAGAGAGTGAACTCGTCACTACCATCGACTGCGACTTTTTTCTCTTTTTCTTCCTCATTAACAAGAGCATTAAGAGCATGAATGATTGCGCCAATCTTACTGTTAACACGATACCAAGTGGCAACCCCCAGCCAGCCAAGCAAGAGAAGAACTACCGCAACACCACAGGTAATGAGCAATACATTTCGTTTTTGCTCATTGACTTGAGTAAGTAGGGATTGCTCAGCTTGACGAGTAAATCCTTCAATCATCATTTGCAATCGCTGAACCCGAAAATCGAGTTCGTCAAGGTAAGCCGCATAATCGCTGCGTGGCATGTCGCCATTCATCAGCCTCGCTCTTGATTCCAAATTACGTTGATAGCGGGGGGAGCTGAAAAGGCCAAGCAGTTTATCGACATGCGCATAAGATGCCCCCAAATGCAAAAATG
>NZ_JAWOUT010000705.1:0-523 GCF_033339515.1 Vibrio sp. 2130-1 | reverse complement strand
GCTTCAACGCGGCTGGAACCACTTTCAGTTCGTAATTGACACGATATAGTTACGGCTCATGAGTATCCGTTCCCTCTTGGCATGTCCAATAAGCACGACTTCCGCTTCACAATATCTGGGGCGCAAGAGAAAACTGCGCTTCTTAAAATCAAAAATGATTGGTTTTTACCCAGTTTGGATTACCCAAGCACTCACATTCTCAAATTTCCGATCGGCTTTATTCAGCAGCCAGCGGCAACACTTGATATGACGGGGAGCGTTGAAAATGAGTATTTCTGTATAAAACTTGCAGAAGCAATGGGCTTCCAAGTTCCAAAGATTGAGATCTTAAAAGTTGAAGGAATGAAAGCTCTAGTTATTGATCGTTTCGATAGACACTGCTCACAAGATGGCAACGCACTTATTCGATTGACTCAAGAAGACATGTGCCAAGTATTCTCGCTTCCCTCACAATTGAAATATCAGAGTGATAGTGGCGTTGGTATTAAAGAAATCATGCAACTACTGAGTGGTTCTAGATGCG
>NZ_JAWOUT010000704.1:0-523 GCF_033339515.1 Vibrio sp. 2130-1 | reverse complement strand
GGTATAGAAGAGAGGATCGGCAGACGGTTATTACTTCTGGCAGAATATCAACATAACCGTCCTATAAGTGCCCAGTCTTGTGTAGTGAAAGTGACTCGTGAGCACATCGCCAACATGATGGGGCTAACACGACAAAGTGTTCATAAGGTACTAAAGAAATTGGAAAACTCGAACATTCTTAGGCTGCAATATGGCAGTATTACCATATTGAATCCGCTGAAAATGGAAGCGTATCTCAAACAGTTGGAATAGTTATAGATGCAAACACGTCTTTGGTCTAACCGGCGTACTCAGCCAAAAAGACCACCAGCCAATGCCATGTAGATCAAACAAAAAGCCAGCGAGAGCTTCGCTGGCTTTGACATCATACTTATGCGACTTCGAGTTCCGATTTTAGCTCTCTCTTTAAGATTTTACCCGTAGCACTCATCGGTAACTGTTCACGAATTTCGACAAACCTTGGGTATTTGAAATTGGCTAACTGCTCTCGCCCCCATAGTTGCAGCTCATCAGCTTCGACAAA
>NZ_JAWOUT010000703.1:0-523 GCF_033339515.1 Vibrio sp. 2130-1 | reverse complement strand
CTTGGCTGTACAGCTTACCGTCAGAGAACGTACCCGCACCGCCCTCACCAAACTGTACGTTTGATTCTGGGTTTAGCGTGCGTTTACGCCAGAAACCGAAAGTATCTTTAGTACGTTCACGAACTTCTTTACCACGTTCAACGATGATTGGGTTGAAACCCATTTGAGCCAACACCAAACCAGCAAACAGACCACATGGACCAAAACCGATGACGATTGGGCGCTCTGTTAGGTTCTCAGGTGCTTTCGCAACAAACTTGTATTCCATGTCTGGCGTTTGGCGAACGTGAGGATCGTTTGCGAACTTCGCTAGCAACGCGGTTTCATCACCTTCAACGATGATGTCTAGCGTGTAAATAAGATGAATATTGGTTTTCTTACGAGCATCGTAGCCGCGTCTAAAGACGTTAAAAGAGATAACTTTCTCAGCAGGAATGCCAAGTTTTTTAGTGATCGCGTCTAATAGCGCGCCTTCCTCATGATCAAGAGGAAGCTTAATTTCATTAATACGAATCATATCGAT
>NZ_JAWOUT010000702.1:0-523 GCF_033339515.1 Vibrio sp. 2130-1 | reverse complement strand
ATTTGCGCTGCCGTCAGAGTATTTCACTCCGTGCTTCGCTAGGTAGTAAGCGAAGTTGATAACACCAACACCTAGCGTACGACGGTTCATTGTTGACTTGTGCGCCGCTGGTAGTGGGTAATCTTGGTAATCCAGTAGTGCATCTAGAGCGCGAACAACAAGATCAGAAAGCTCTTCGAAATCATCTAGAGATTTGATTGCGCCAAGGTTGAACGCGGAAAGCGTACATAGTGCAATCTCACCTGAATCATCTTCAACGTTAGTCAGTGGTTTAGTTGGAAGTGCGATTTCCAGACATAGGTTAGACTGACGAACTGGCGCAACTTCAGAGTCGAATGGGCTGTGAGTGTTACAGTGGTCTACGTTCTGAATGTAGATACGACCTGTTGAAGCACGCTCTTGCATGAGTAGCGAGAACATTTCGATGGCTTTTACCGTTTCCTTCTTAACTGAAGGATCGTTCTCGTATTTCACGTATAGACGTTCAAATTCTTCTTGGTTTTCGAAGAATGCGTCGTATAGA
>NZ_JAWOUT010000701.1:0-523 GCF_033339515.1 Vibrio sp. 2130-1 | reverse complement strand
CCTGAGCTCGTTGTTGAAACTCCGCCAGCAGTGGCGTGATGCTTTCAGGCCATTCAAAATCAATTCGGCTTTTATCTGCTGAGATATGTGCGCCAACCTTCTGAATGTTTGCAAATTTTTGCGTGAACAGTTCAAGTATGACTTCCGCCGCAAAGTGGAGCTTCATCAACGCATAACGCCTTTGCCAGTCAATTTGAGTGATCACTTGGTCGCCAACTCGAAACGTGGGTTGACGTTCTAGAGTGTAAACAATGCGTGAGCCAGACTTAATTGCACCGACGATAGGAATCCCGTCGATCGTACCTGCATCGCTCTCTTGTCCGCCGGATTCAGCATAAAAAATAGTGTGGGATAACTCGACTTCTTTGTCCGAAATTCGAGTTACCGTGGAGGTGAGTTCTGTTTGGTAAGGGTTTTTCCAAAATACCTTGACGGTCATATGGCCTTCCTTTGCACATAATATTGACGTACATCGATGCTACGCGGCTAATAAGTGAAGTCAAGCAATGCTAATGAGATAAAA
>NZ_JAWOUT010000700.1:0-523 GCF_033339515.1 Vibrio sp. 2130-1 | reverse complement strand
CACGACATTGGTTTAAGAATTCGCCGTTTTGATGACGTTTTCGTCCAAACCGTAAAAACCGCAGGACGCGTTGTCGCAGGCTTACATCAAAGACCAGAATACAATGCTGAGCACACAAATAATGAACCGGATCTTTCGCTTCATCCTTCCGATATCTGGCCGTCAGGCAAAAATGTCGCGACTCTACAATCCGAGTTAGTTCCGCTTTTTTCGACTAACTTCACGCGTGAGCAGTGGCTGATTGGTATGCCAGATGGCAGCCAAGTAGAGGTCGCGTTTGACCAAGGCATGGTTGTTGCGCAAGGGGAAGACGGAGAAGAGAGACAAGAACCGATTTGTGAAGTCGAACTTGAACTCAAATCTGGCCAGACCGATGCACTATTTACCTTGGCGCGCAGTTTCTGCGAACAAGGTGGGATGCGTCTGGGTAACTTGAGCAAAGCCGCAAAAGGCTACCGTTTAGCGACTGGTTACACTGGCGACGAAGTGAAGCCGCTTTCTTTAGTGGACAGTAACAAAACAG
>NZ_JAWOUT010000699.1:0-524 GCF_033339515.1 Vibrio sp. 2130-1 | reverse complement strand
TCCCGGCGCCGGAGTATCCAAACGCCACGACTTGATCGTTATTCGGTAATGGATAAGGCGACAACCATTTCGGCACTTGCACACGCGACGACATATCAGCCAAACGATGTTCATTAGACAGCTCTTGCATCAGAAACGGCGACGAGCTCAACACCAAGTCGATATCCTTCATGTAGCTTTTGCTAAGCAATTGCAGGCTTGATTGAGTGCGTCGGTGAACCACTCGGACTTCAGCATCAGGATAGTGCTGCGTAAAGTCATCCACCAAAGCAGTGATTGGTGCTTGAGAGAAGGTCGTGAGTATCACCAACTCTTTTTCTGCTGCCATTGTGAGTGGTGCATAAAGCGCCGCACCAAGAAGTAAACGACGCCCAAATTGCTTGAAATCAGCCATCAAATTAACCAAAAACCTTAAAGAGTGTGCGGTAACTCAAATCTATGAAAGATTGTCAAAAAATTTTACAGAGTATGTTTGAGTCACTATTGACGCACTTCAACCAGAACTAAGCATATTCTATCAGTAA
>NZ_JAWOUT010000698.1:0-525 GCF_033339515.1 Vibrio sp. 2130-1 | reverse complement strand
CTGTACTGAGGTGCAAAGTTGCCTTGCTCATCAAAGATAGACAGGACTTTCTTGATAGTGATGCCGGTTACTTTGCCGTTCTCATGTTCAATAGCTACTGGGCCCCAACCTGCGTTGAACTCAACACCTTCTTCTAGCGACTCGTCGATTTCGATTTGGCTTGCAGGTAGATTCTCTAGGCTCTCAAGCGAACATTGGTAAACGTCGCTTGCACCGATACGCCATGAAGAGCGCGCGCAGTCCATTGCCACGTCACCGCCGCCGATAACCATCACGCGTTTGCCTGCACGTGGGAATTGGCGAGTTTCAGAAATCTCTTTCAAGTATTCAACCGCAGAGAACACGCCATCGTTGTCATGACCCGGTAGAGGGATGATCGAACCGACGTGTGCACCGTGAGCCAGAATCACAGCATCATGTTCGCTACGTAGAGTGTCGAAGCTAATGTCTTTGCCGATCTCAACGCCAAACTGAGTTTTAATACCCAGCATCGCTAGGTAGCTGTATTCGAAATCGATAACATCG
>NZ_JAWOUT010000697.1:0-525 GCF_033339515.1 Vibrio sp. 2130-1 | reverse complement strand
ACATTGATGAATAAAGTCTCTTTCTCAATCGTTAATGGCTCTAATCCGGAGAGACGACAAGCAACAGGCAAATCTGGCAAAGCGCGAGGTGTAACACCTTCAACGGCCTGCGCCATTTGGCGAATATGCTCCGGCGTTGTACCACAACAGCCACCAATCAGATTTAAAAAGCCGCTGCTAGCCCACTCTTTTACATGCTCTGCCATATCTTCTGGAGAAAGGTCATATTCTCCAAAAGCATTCGGCAAACCTGCGTTAGGGTGTGCGGAAACAAATGATTCAGAAATACGAGAAAGCTCTTCCACGTATGGGCGCAGTTCATCTGGCCCCAATGCACAGTTAAGACCGAAAGATAACGGCCTTACATGACGTAGAGAGTTGTAAAATGCTTCCGTGGTTTGCCCTGATAACGTGCGCCCCGGAGCGTCGGTAATCGTACCGGAAATCATGACAGGCAGTGCAACACCAAGCTCTTCAAATACAGAATCGACAGCAAAGGCACATGCCTTAGCATTCAATGTATCA
>NZ_JAWOUT010000696.1:0-525 GCF_033339515.1 Vibrio sp. 2130-1 | reverse complement strand
ATTAACTCACTAGAAAGTAACTTGTTTGAGTACGGCAGCAAATACACAGGTGATATGCCGAAATACAAAGACGCGTTCTCGGCATCTGACCACGATCCTGTGATCATCGCGATTGATTTACCTGATACGGATATCGATTTACCGAAAGCGGGTGAAAACTTAGCGGTAGATGTACGTTTGCCACCAAACGCGGTTGCAGGTGACATCGTGACTGTTAGCTTAACCGTCGCGACTCAAGCTACCGCTGTAAGTAGTGACGCGAAAGCTTACTCAGCGAGCAAGACTTTAGATCAAACGGACATTAAAGCGCGCAGCGTGAATGTTGAGTTTGAACAGGCGCCAGAGCAAGGTAACTACCAACTGGAAGAGAAAGTGACAGACTCGACTGGCAACGTCGTTAAGTTTAGCTCTGCCCGTGCAGTCTCTATGACTCAACCTGAAACGGGCACCACAGATTCGAAAGACTCTGATGGTGGTTCGTTTGGGTTTGGTGCACTGCTAGCAATGCTTGGACTTGGCTTGTTC
>NZ_JAWOUT010000695.1:0-525 GCF_033339515.1 Vibrio sp. 2130-1 | reverse complement strand
TTTATTACAGAAATGAATTGTGAGTATTTAGTCTATATCAAAAGTGATATGCTTTGAGAAAAGCTAAAGAGATAACGTTGATGAACTTTGATTACAATTTGCTCAAGGTGCTTGCGGTGATTCTTGAAACACGCAACACCACAACGGCTGCGGAGCGTTTGTGCACCAGCCAGCCTGCTGTGAGCCGAAGCTTGCGTAAAATTCGGGATTTGTTTAACGACGACATTTTAGTGCGTAAGGGCACCAATATGGAGCTCACGCCGAAAGCCGAAGAGATCAAAGCGCAGCTTTCTGGGATCATCAACGACATCGACAAGCTGGTGAATGTTTCTCATAGTTTTGATCCCGCGACCGAAAGCAGTGTTCTGCGTGTTGCTATCAACTCGTCCATTGCGCAATGGTTTTCTGCCGCGTTTACTCAGCTGCTAGCCAAGGAAGCGCCGTTTATGAACTTGGTGATCGAAGACTGGACGGAAACCACGCCAGACAAAATCGATGCGGGTGAAATCGCTTTTGGCATCAACT
>NZ_JAWOUT010000694.1:0-526 GCF_033339515.1 Vibrio sp. 2130-1 | reverse complement strand
AGTGGCCTGCACGCCAAGTGGCTTGGTGGATTAACGGCAAAAAAGACGAAGGCCTGCGCCCAGCACATATCGATGCTTACCACGATCCTGTGACCAAAACCTACTTGCAGCTATACACCGCTTATCAAGAAGCGTGTGACCGTGCAGGTCTGGTCGACTTTGCAGAAATTCTGCTTCGCGCTCATGAGCTACTGCGCGATAACAAGTTTGTCCGCGAGCACTACCAGGCACGCTTTAAACACATTCTGGTTGACGAGTTCCAAGACACCAACAATATCCAATACGCTTGGCTACGCATGATGACGGGGCCTGAGTGTCATGTGATGATCGTGGGTGACGACGATCAATCTATCTACGGTTGGCGCGGGGCAAAAGTGGAGAACATCGAGAAATTCACGCTCGAATTTCCAAGCGTTAACACCATCCGCCTTGAGCAAAACTACCGTTCGACCAAAACCATTCTCGACGCGTCAAACGCACTCATCGCCAACAACACAGAGCGATTGGGCAAAGAGCTGTGGACCGA
>NZ_JAWOUT010000693.1:0-526 GCF_033339515.1 Vibrio sp. 2130-1 | reverse complement strand
CAGCAAAACTCTCGTAAAGTGCGTACAGGAGATACAAACAATAAAGAATGATGGATAATTTACCCCTTCGACTTGGTTTAACCATGTGGTCTCACAACCAATGGCAACAAAGCTTTTACGGTAGTGGAACTAAACCTGCTGAGCGTTTAGAAAAATACGCTCAGGTATTTCATACTGTGGAAGGAAATACCACCTTTTACGCCACGCCGACACACAACACGGTGCAAAATTGGAAAGCGGCAACGCACGACGATTTTAAGTTTACGTTTAAGCTCCCTAAGGCTATCACTCATGAACAAATGCTAAGAGGCTGCAACGAGCAACTTCGTGATTTTATGAAAATCATGGAGCCCCTGCATGAGCGCGTCGGTCAATGGACGATACAACTCCCAGCAGCTTTTGGCCCAGAGTATCTTGAACGTTTGAAAAAGTTTTGCGCCAGTTTCCCGCCTAACTTTCCACTGGGCGTAGAAGTACGTCATATGGCCTTTTTCTCTAAAGGCGAGGAAGAGCGAGCGCTTAATCA
>NZ_JAWOUT010000692.1:0-526 GCF_033339515.1 Vibrio sp. 2130-1 | reverse complement strand
TTGAAACACTTTGACTCTGATGGTGTTGTAAGAACTAACATCGATGTTAATCAACTTGCAGAAGTGATTCTTGGCAAAGAAGTGTCATTAATGCAAGGCAAGGATGAGATTAGTAGCCTTGATGGAAACGACATCATTTTTGGTGATGCGATTCGTTTTGATATCAATGGAGAGCAAGGTGTTTCTGCGCTACAAAACTATGTAGCTTCTCAGCTGGGGAAAGATGTTGCTCTGGTAACGAAGGAGGAAGTTCATCACTACATTACTGAAAACCAAGCTGAGTTTGAGCAATCTCGTTATTATGACCAAGCGGACACCATTTATGGTGGTGCAGGAAATGACATCTTGTTTGGGCAAGGTGGAAACGACAAGCTGTTCGGTGGCGCAGATAATGACATTTTGATTGGTGGTTTAGGCAGCGACATTCTGACTGGCGGTGATGGTGAGGACATCTTCAAATGGATCGATGTGGCCAACGAACGCGACACTGTCACAGATTTTTCTAGCAGTGAAGACTCTCTAGACT
>NZ_JAWOUT010000691.1:0-526 GCF_033339515.1 Vibrio sp. 2130-1 | reverse complement strand
GTTGACGCTGATCAGCGCAATATGATCAGGAATGTTTAAACCAAACTCATGCACTGCTCGTAACACACGAATCGCAATGGAGTCCGAAGCAATGAACATCGCTTTTGGGGAATCGCCTTTGGCCAGCATCTCTTTCGCTAAGTCATAACCGGACAAGCTAGAGAAATCGCCACGATAAATGTCGTCTTCAGAAACCACACCTTTTAGACTGCCGTAGTCCACAAACGCATTTTCACGAATGTCTGCGGTGTTGGGCTCGTCTTGTCCACCAATAAATCCGATACGCTCGTAGCCTTGTTGTACAAAGAAATCAACCACTTGCTTGCTGATTCTTACAAGATCGATATCAACGCAATCGTAAGGACTAGTTGGATCTGAAAAGTCGATGTAACAGATGCTATCGGCTAAGCGTTTAGGTAACTTATTGACCACCTTTTGGTCGACTTTCCCGACTAAAAGGACACCCGTGATCTTTTGCGTTTCAACATCAATTTCGCTGTTGTAGCAATTGGTTAGCGTAATGCCG
>NZ_JAWOUT010000690.1:0-527 GCF_033339515.1 Vibrio sp. 2130-1 | reverse complement strand
CAACACAACTTTTTTAAACTCATCATTCTCAATCCCAGTCAGAACTTTATGTACCAGCTCATCCCACTCAGATTTAATAGGAGTATGAACAATCGAGCGAATATGTGACGAGATCGGAGGTAAAGCGGCGACATCGCAAATAAGCTTTCTCAAGCTGGCAAGCGTGCGCGCTTTGTCTTCAGTTAGGTTAACCGCAAGTGACCACTGCTGATCAAATCGAATCAGTTCAATTTGAGGCAAAAAGAAGAAAGAAGGCATGCAACGGCGATTTTTTTCGTGCTGGCCATCAAACGATCGCCCGCCCCATACTCGCTGCGCTTCAACAAGAATGGTATAGGCAGGACCCGGCTCAACAAAAGAGTGCAGCTGTCCTAGCGCGACGACCTCTTCACGAGTATCACGGGATTGCCAATAAAATTTGGGGAAAAGTGGTTGTGCATCAAGCCAATCAATAAATGCGAAATTCGGTTTTTCGCTGAGGGGCTCGACCAGACGTACTTGATTGCCTTCCGTGTGCTGAACTCGCT
>NZ_JAWOUT010000689.1:0-527 GCF_033339515.1 Vibrio sp. 2130-1 | reverse complement strand
ATTCAGCGCCAGCACAGCCGGTGTTTTTCAAGAGGCCACCTGCCACAGCGCTCATCTGTACCATATCGCTTGCAGGGAAAAGCAGCTGGATAAGAGATGCATCGAAGTCCGCTTCAAGTTGAACATCACCATGAAGTAGGGCAATGATGTCTTCTTCGTTTTTTGCATCGCGAAGACGCTCTTCCACGCCATCAGCACCTAGCACTTTGGTCAGTTGCTTCAGAATGCCTAAGTGCTCGTCTGATTTTGCCGCGATACCAATCGCAACGAAGACTTTGTTTCCGTCACCCCAATCCACACCTTCAGGAAAGTGGTGAACAGCGACGCCAGTGGTTTTTACCATCGAGCGAGTGTCGGTTGTGCCGTGAGGGATCGCGATGCCGTTACCTAAAAACGTTGAGTTTTGGTTTTCACGATTTAGCATGCCTTCCACATAACCTTGTTCAACAAGGCCTTTGTCTGTCAGGCTTTGCGCAATATGCTTGATTGCTGCAAACTTGTCTGTCGCTGATTGCGAGAGGGTAATG
>NZ_JAWOUT010000688.1:0-527 GCF_033339515.1 Vibrio sp. 2130-1 | reverse complement strand
GTGAAGACATTGTGTCTTTCATCACTGGTTCTTGTTCTGTTGGTTTTACAAGACCTTTTCGTTCATGTTCATCCATGCTGTCAAAAGTTGTAAAGCTTCGAATCCAACCCATTTTTAGAGCAAATTGAAGCATCAGCATGCCGATGGAAATTGAGATGAAGATACCGACTGTCGCAAAGGTCAAACCAAGCGTGAAGCCATCTTCCCAACCAAGACCCGTGAAAATATCTCCCGCAACTGAGGCTGAACCGTGACCACCCATGAAACCCGCAGACATTGTTACGCCAAAACCAGGATTGATTTCTGGCCAGAAAAATGTAGTTAAGAGCAGGCCAAACATTGCAGCAAATAACCACTGTGAGACAGAAGCAATTTGGTTAAATGCCCATAACGAGCCTGCACGTTGTGCGACAACTTTTGGGGATGGAACATCCGTTGCTAACCCTAACGCAGAAAAAAGTGCAGCAGTTAATAGGCTTGCGTTAGCGGTAAACGTGTCTGTCCACGGTAATAGATCGAGCATGGCA
>NZ_JAWOUT010000687.1:0-527 GCF_033339515.1 Vibrio sp. 2130-1 | reverse complement strand
CGCCCAAGACCATACTGCTACCGAACGTCACGATGATGATAACCGTGAAAAGTGGCAACAACATTTCGATGATCATGCCAAGGCTCTGACCTACTTGTTCTACCATTTGCTGTGGGTTTTCTAGGTCGGCTTTCGTCAACGACATGTTATAGCGAAAAATGCCGAACATGCTTTCCCAGATGCTATTGATTTGAGAGTAAAAATACAGCGCTACAGCCATGAAAATGACTGCAGTGGTGAATTCTTTCGCTCGTGGAATTTGGCCTTCCTGGCGGGCTTTTTTAACTTTCTGGGGGGAGGCCTTTTCGGTTTTGTCTTGTGACGACTGATCGCTCATGCGCCCCCCAACATAAAGTTGTTTAAGTGTCGGATCGTCTCATGCACCAGCGCGGTATAGCGGCCCGGAACACCGGAAACAGAAATCAAAACACTGAACAGGCCAAGTAGCATGGTCATCGGAAAACCTAGCGCATAAACGTTCAGAGACGGTGCGGCGCGGTTCATCACACCAAAGCTGATGTTCGCCA
>NZ_JAWOUT010000686.1:0-527 GCF_033339515.1 Vibrio sp. 2130-1 | reverse complement strand
TTCATGCTGTGGTCCTCATCATCATGTTCTAAATCCAATAGGCGACAAGGATGTGGTGAACATTAAATTTTATTTTTGTACTCGATACTCACGCGATGTGACGAGAGGCAAAATTGAAAAATGTTACGTTGAGTCCAAAATCAAAACTGAGTATGAACTTGGTTTCTTCCTGTCACAACCGCTCGAATGACTCTTCCAGAACTGAGGTTTTCTACCTCAATCTGTTGGCCTTTCGCTCCATCTTCTAAGGCGACACCTTTGGTGCTTGCACTAAATCCATCTTTGCTAGCAATGATGATGATTTCATTGCCTTTCTCAATCAAAGCGGGGGCACTTAAGTTGGTTGGATCGACGACTTGTCCGGCGCGGAGTCGACGCGTGGTTTCCAAGCCGATGGCGTGTTTAGGATCGGTGTAGAAATCGTCCGAGCGCGAAATGGTTCGAGTTTCCAATTTCAGATGATTGGCTGTCACCACTTCACTGCGACCTACAGTCGTCGCCGCAACCACCACTGGCAGTGTGACCGA
>NZ_JAWOUT010000685.1:0-527 GCF_033339515.1 Vibrio sp. 2130-1 | reverse complement strand
ACCATTGAGGTTTCGCGAATCAGTTTGGTGCTGCCTAACGGCAAGCCGCACACGGCGCGCAGATGGTTTTCAAACTGACAAGTTTCCGCACCTTGCTGTGTCCAGTGACCGGAGTTGTGCACGCGTGGGGCAATCTCATTGACTAACAGTGTGCCATCGACATCAAAGAACTCGAGTGCCAATACGCCAACGTAATCCAGGCTATCTGCGACGGCCGTGAACATCTGCTTGGCTTGGGCTTGCAGCTCTGGCGCATCAATCGCGGTGGATAAGCTCAATACGCCATTGGTATGAACGTTTTCTGCTAGTGGGTAAACTTCAACACTGCCGTCTTTGCCACGCGCACCTACTAAAGAGACTTCACGATTAAATGGCACAAACTCCTCAGCCACAATGGCTTGAGTTGGTGTTGCTGCAATGCACTCCGCCATTTCTGTCCAGATCGTCTCGATCTGAGCCGCTTCTTTCAAGCGCCATTGGCCTTTACCATCGTAACCACCCAATGCACTTTTCAGCACCATAGGCAT
>NZ_JAWOUT010000684.1:0-527 GCF_033339515.1 Vibrio sp. 2130-1 | reverse complement strand
CCTACTTTTGTCTTGCCTTCAAACCACTCTGGCTTGATATCTTCAGGGCAATCCGTCAAGTAACCAGGCGTGCCAAGTTTCTCAGCCAACTCTTTAAGACGAGTAGAGTTTGAAGAGTTCTTAGAACCCACAACCACCATTACATCCACATCACCAGCCAGCTCTCGCACGGCATCTTGGCGGTTTTGTGTTGCGTAACAAATATCGTCTTTACGTGGGCCTTGGATGTCAGGAAATACGCGGCGTAGCTCTTCAATCACATCAGCGGTTTCATCGACAGACAATGTGGTTTGGCTTACATAGTGCAGATCCGATGGATCTTTCACGATCGCTTTTAGTTTCTCAACGTCCGCAGGAGTTTCCACTAAGTACATGCCGCCAGTTTCGCTTGAGTACTGACCCATGGTACCTTCGACTTCTGGGTGACCAGCGTGACCAATCAGAACCACTTCCATATTGCGGCGGCTTGCACGCGCAACTTCCATATGAACTTTCGTTACCAATGGGCAGGTTGCATCAAATACCGT
>NZ_JAWOUT010000683.1:0-528 GCF_033339515.1 Vibrio sp. 2130-1 | reverse complement strand
AGAGAAGTGTAACTGTCTGCGTAGACTTTAAATAAGCGCTTACGCTCACCGCCCATTTCATTGCCTGACTCTTCATTAATTAGGCTTTGAATTTGGTCGAGCGCGACTTCAGCAATGGGGGCAGCTTCGTTAATAAACAGATTATGCGCGGGCAGATTTTCCGCGCTGTGGCTCAACTCAATAAGCAGAGAAAGTGACACTTTCATCGCTTCCCATTGCTGATGAATCGACTGGAAATCTGACTCCGAAATCAGAGCTTGTAAGGTTGGCAACGCATCGTCCGTTGATGCCATGATACTTTGCACTTCCTGACTCAAACGCAAACCTTCGGCTTCATTACTTCCCAATAACATGTACGCTCGGATTGAAGACAACGAAGCTTGAACCGATTGCTGGATTCCACGACTGGTATCAACAGTCGGCAAATCGGAACTCAATAATGATGATGCATGCTGTTCAACTATGTTTATATTACGATAAGTGAAAATCGCAGATGCGATAAATACGACGGCTAACAGCACGAAACTG
>NZ_JAWOUT010000682.1:0-529 GCF_033339515.1 Vibrio sp. 2130-1 | reverse complement strand
CAAGATCCTGCGCAGATTCAACAATGTTTTGTAGTCGATTTGAGCTCTCGTTATTGGTCTTAGTGACGTCAAACAGCAGCTTTCTGAAGTTAGAGATCAAGGCATTAATGCTGTTCGAGATGGAAGCGATTTCATCTTTGCCGCGAGAATCGAGTTCAACCGTCATATCGTGGTGCTCAGACATACTGCGCAGGGTTTGTTTTAGGCGACCAACGCGGCTTCGTAGGCTTGCAACCAACCCCCACACCATCATGATCATAAGCAGAGAAATCACAGCAGTCGCAGCCATCAACAAGTTGCGATTTAACGTGGCTTGCTGCGCGGAATGTTCTGCTGCACTGAGCATCTGATCAACCATTTGGTTACGCAACTGGTTCATGAGACCGATGCGCTCGGTTGCCATAGGAAACCATTCCGTTGCTTGAGGCCCCTGAATGCTGTCTAGGTTGGCACTCTGGTTAAGGAAGGATTGCTGTATTTGCTCAACCTTCTTCCACGCAGGACTGTTTTGGTGCGATTGCAATGACTG
>NZ_JAWOUT010000681.1:0-529 GCF_033339515.1 Vibrio sp. 2130-1 | reverse complement strand
CAAGCAATTTACCTGCAGCACGGAAGTGACCAATGTTCGTCATACAAGAACCGATGAACACTTCATCAATCGCAGTGCCTTGTACTTCAGATAGCAAACGAGCATCATCTGGATCGTTTGGTGCACACAGTACTGGCTCATGGATTTCGGCCATGTCGATTTCAATCACATGCGCGTATTCCGCATCTGAATCCGCTGACATCAATTCAGGTTTCGCCAACCACTCTTCCATCGCAGTGATACGACGCTCGATTGTACGGCGGTCACCGTAGCCTTCCGAGATCATCCACTTAAGCATCACGATGTTCGAGTTTAGGTACTCTTCGATTGATTCTTGAGATAACTTAACGGTACAACCCGCAGCAGAACGCTCAGCTGACGCATCAGACAGTTCGAATGCTTGCTCAACCGTTAGTGTTTCTAGACCTTCAATCTCAAGGATACGGCCAGAGAATTCATTCACTTTACCGGCTTTTTCAACAGTCAGTAGACCTTGTTGAATCGCGTAGTAAGGGATGGCATGAACTAG
>NZ_JAWOUT010000680.1:0-529 GCF_033339515.1 Vibrio sp. 2130-1 | reverse complement strand
TGTCTGAATCAATGTATTCCCAAGTGGAATCGGCAATCACTTCCGCTTGATACGGCTCTACATCTGACTCTTCCAACAAACGCTGCAGCACTTGAACCAAATATGGTCGAGTGGTTTGTTGTCCGGTCGGCTGCACTCGACTTAACACATTGAGGTTAAAGCACGCTTGCTTATCCCAAATACGTCCTGCAGCTTGACCATAGTCCAATGGGTACACTTGTTCTTTAATCGCCCAAGGTTGGCTGAGGTTGATGGTATCGCTGTCTTTGTAGCTCTGCTCGATACCCACTTCAGCCAAGGCTTCAACACCAACACTGTACCAATATGCTTGCTGGTAATGGATTTGGTTTGAACCGCGCTGAAACTGCAAAAACAAACGTTCAGACATGGTGGCAGCAATGGTCGCCATAATCGCCAACAACATCAGTACAATAATCAAAGCAACACCACGCTGACGATTAGCCATTGTTGTTGCCCTCCGATGCTTTGTTTCTTTCACTTTCTGCAAGCTTGCCATCTGGCGTTAGAT
>NZ_JAWOUT010000679.1:0-530 GCF_033339515.1 Vibrio sp. 2130-1 | reverse complement strand
CATCTGATCACATGGCTATCGGATTGGGTACGTGATTACGGCATTGATGGCTTCCGCGTCGATACCGCCAAACACGTTGAGATGGAAGCGTGGGCAGAGCTCAAAGCAAGTACCAGTCAAGCCCTCGCCGAATGGAAACAAAACCACCCCGACAAAGCACTAGACGATCTGCCATTTTGGATGACCGGCGAAGTGTGGGCACACAGCGTAGTGAAGAGCCCGTATTTCGATAACGGCTTCGATTCGATCATCAACTTCGAGTTCCAATCTGACGTGGCACCAAAAGCGCTAAAGTGTTTCGCTCAACTTGATAATGATTACCGCCGCTATGCAGAGCGTATTAACTCCGATCCTGAATTCAACGTGTTGAGTTACCTGTCTTCGCACGATACTCAACTGTTTTGGTCGGCACGCAGCCGCAGCTTTGATGACCAAGCTCGCGCCGCCAATGCGTTAATGCTGGCACCGGGTGCAGTACAAATCTACTATGGCGATGAGATAGCTCGTGATTTTGGCATTACTGGTTCAGA
>NZ_JAWOUT010000678.1:0-531 GCF_033339515.1 Vibrio sp. 2130-1 | reverse complement strand
CTCAATGGAGCCCGGCTCGACCATTAAGCCTTTCGTTATTTTAGCCGCCTTAGAAAATGGAGTGGCGGATAAAGATACTATCGTTGATACCGGTAATGGCGTGCTTCGATTGGGCGGTAGCCGAGTCAGGGACGTTTCGTGGGTAGGCAAAGCGAGCCTGTCTATGATTCTGAAAAAATCGAGTAATATCGGTGTGACCAAACTTGCGATGCAAATGCCTGTTGAGGCGCTGCTTGGCTTGTACAGTTCGGTGGGTTTTGGGGAACTTTCTGGTTTGAACTTAGTTGGCGAAGTGACTGGTATCTTCCCAACTCGAACGCGTTGGTCTCCCATTGAACGTGCAACCATTGCGTTTGGTTATGGTCTGTCTATCACGCCGATTCAGCTTGCACATGCGTATGCAACGTTAGGGAACCTTGGCAAGTACGAGCCGATTCATATTATCGAGAGTAATGACCGTGATATGTCACGTCAGGTAGTAAGCAAGGAAAATGCGCGTCTTGTGCTTGATATGCTTGAGACCGTAACTCA
>NZ_JAWOUT010000677.1:0-531 GCF_033339515.1 Vibrio sp. 2130-1 | reverse complement strand
GAGATCAACTGACTCAAGCGATAGCGGCTTTGCATCCTGAATTGGTGTTTGTGCGCAGAGAGCGTCGCCGAGATGCACTTGGCAATGGTTCGATGGAAATGGTCGTTGGTCGAAACAGTCGTTTTCCGGATAAAAGTGAAGCGGCTTTGGTGCTAGATAGCCACAGCGTACCGGGTAGGGGAGTTAAACAAACGCTCAACCTTGCATCTGTCATGATGCCGATTTCGCTCGAACTCATTAAAACGCTCGAACTGGGAGAATGGCACCAAGGTGATACTCAATACGAAGATGATACTCCGCTAGCAACTATGCACTTAGTGTACGCTGGACGGACAATATTCACTGAGCATCAAGCGTTACAAGGTGAAGTGGCGATTCAATCTATCGTCGACATGATCGAACAAGAAATGTTGTTGCCAGGCTTTGCTCCATTGCGCAAACAACAAATTCAACACTGGAAAATCTACAACTCCCTAGGTCTGAATACTGAACGGGTGGATAAGAAAGCCCTTGATGAACTTTGTTTTTCTA
>NZ_JAWOUT010000676.1:0-533 GCF_033339515.1 Vibrio sp. 2130-1 | reverse complement strand
AGAAAATGATCGAAACCGTTGGTTGGTGTACTGGCGGTGGACAAGATTTCATTGAACTTGCGGTTCAGCATGGATTAGATGCATTCATTTCTGGCGAAATTTCGGAGCGAACAACTTACACCGCTCGTGAGATGGACATCCACTATTTTGCTGCGGGTCACCATGCAACAGAGCGTTATGGCATCAAAGCACTTGGTAAGTGGTTAGCCGATGAATACGGTTTAGATGTCGAGTTTGTGGATATTGATAATCCAGTGTAGCGTGTATTTTTATCGTTAAAACTAAAAAGGGTTGAGACTTACATCTCAACCCTTTTGTTTATCTGATAACTCTAGTAACGATTATTCGCGCTCATGAAGCGGCGAAAATTCACGTTGCGTCTCGCCTTTGTAAAGCTGACGTGGGCGACCGATACGGTTTAGTGGGTCGCTGTGCATCTCATTCCAGTGGGCAATCCAACCAATAGTACGAGAAATCGCGAAGATAACCGTAAACATTGATACAGGATACCGATCGCTTTCAGAATGATACCT
>NZ_JAWOUT010000675.1:0-534 GCF_033339515.1 Vibrio sp. 2130-1 | reverse complement strand
CGCATTGTATAAACCTGTTTTAAGTAATAAAGTGCAACTTATTGGCTTTATAGTTCAACAAAATGGGATAAATGGAGATGCTTGAGAAAATTGATCAGCAATGGCTAAAAAGCTTCCATTGTGTCTACGAGAACAATAGCTTCAAAAGAGCCGCCGAGTTTTTATCTCTGCCGACATCAAATGTCAGTCGCCACATTGCGTTACTTGAAGAACAGCTTGATGTGCGTTTGTTCGACAGAACGACTCGACGAATCTGCGCAACAGACGCTGGAGAGCACCTCTATTTACGCACACAGCCTTTGTTAGACAAACTGAATGATGCGCTTGAAGAAGTGACGCAACACTCTCGTGAGGTCATGGGGCAGCTCAACGTTGTCATGCCAGATTCACCAGAACTAGCTAAAGCCGTCGTCTCTTTTTGTGCTCAGTACCCTGCTATTTCATTGAATTGCGAGACGAACCTAAGCCCTAAAGAGGACTTGCTCGATGGGTTTGACGTTATCTTGAGTTTTCACCGCGGCAAGCTTGAAGACA
>NZ_JAWOUT010000674.1:0-534 GCF_033339515.1 Vibrio sp. 2130-1 | reverse complement strand
GAGTTTTCGATGCCTGCGTAATGTAGGCTTGGGGTAATTGATGCCAAAATTCCCGCCATCTTGAAGCCGTCGATACGACCTTGAGCAAGGCGTTTGTTCAGCAGTTTAGACGCTTCGGTCATGCCTAAATCGAGAGATGGTTGGGCGATGTCTTTCATCAATACTGGCACACCTTTCAGCGCAGATTGGTAAGCGATGCCACCACCCATGATGCCTGCACCTAATACCGCTGCTCGCTCAGTGTCTTTGCTTGCTGATTTCGCCGCTTTTTTCGCGATGCCTTTGATGTATTGGTCGTTGAGGAACAGACCAACCAGAGCTTTGGCTTCTTCTGATTTCGCGAGTTTAACGAAGTATTTGCGTTCAATGTCGAGTGCTTCGTTACGCGCAAAGCGTGCGCCTTCTTCAATCGTGATAACGGCTGTCATTGGCGCAGGGTAGTGTGGACCGGCTACTTGTGCCACTAGGCCTTTTGCCATTGTGAAGCTCATCATCGACTCAAGCTTGCTTAGCGTTAGCGCTGATGTCTTTTGT
>NZ_JAWOUT010000673.1:0-534 GCF_033339515.1 Vibrio sp. 2130-1 | reverse complement strand
CGGAATTACCAAAATTTGAAGACGTTGATGCGTTGTTAGCAGAAGATTTTGTCTCTCGTAGCACTGAGATCCTATCAGCACTGATTGGTGATGAACTGGCGGAAGAGCAAGTTAACGCAATGGTTGACGCTGCGTTCCAATTCCCAGCACCAATCAACCAAGTAAAAGAAGGCGTTTACGCGCTAGAACTTTTCCATGGCCCGACGTTAGCATTTAAAGATTTCGGTGGCCGTTTCATGGCGCAATCCCTTGCGGCAGTTTCTAATGGCGGCAAGATCACTATTTTGACCGCAACGTCAGGCGATACTGGCGCGGCTGTTGCGCATGCTTTCTACGGAATGGAAGACATTAATGTTGTGATTCTTTACCCGAAAGGCAAGATCAGCCCGCTGCAAGAGAAGCTGTTTTGTACACTAGGTAAAAACATCCACACTGTAGCAATCAATGGTGATTTCGATGCATGTCAAGCATTGGTGAAACAAGCGTTTGATGATGCGGAGCTGCGTGAAGAGATCGGTCTGAACTCTGCAAACT
>NZ_JAWOUT010000672.1:0-534 GCF_033339515.1 Vibrio sp. 2130-1 | reverse complement strand
TTAAGTGGTGGGCAACGCCATAAGGTCTTATTAGCGCGCTTATTGTTGCGTGAACCAGACGTCTTATTGTTAGATGAGCCGACTAACTATCTTGATGCAACTCATATTGAGTGGTTGAAGAGTTATCTCAATGCTTATGTAGGAACCGTACTGTTGGTGTCTCATGATGTGAGTTTCCTGAATGCGGTTACTACCTGCATCTGTGATATCGACTATCAAAAAATCCAGAAATACACCGGCTCATACCACAAAGCAATGGCGCAAAAGCGACACAACAATTCGCTGTTGGAAAAAGAGTACCACGCACAGCAAGTTGAGATTAAGAAACTGGAACAGTTTATTGCGAAAAATGGCGCAGGTGTGAATGCGAGCATTGCGAAGGGCCGTAAGAAACAATTGGATAAAATTGAAAGGATTCAGTTGCATAAAACAGATGCCGTGACTGAATTTGATTTTTCTTATGCGCCTATTGGACATCAAAGTGTTGTTAGTGCCGAAGCGTTGAGCATTGGCTATCAAACGCCTTTACTGTCA
>NZ_JAWOUT010000671.1:0-534 GCF_033339515.1 Vibrio sp. 2130-1 | reverse complement strand
CCCTCTTGTCATCCAGTTACGAACACCACCAAAACTGTAATCCGCTTCTAAGCTTGCTACAGTGTTATTCCGCGTTGGCTCACCTTGATATTCAGCGTCTATTGAATCAAACCAAGTTAACTCACCTCGCAGCCCTGCATCGTAAACATCGGTCGCAAATCCAGCTCCAAGAATGTAATCCATCCGTGCTCGACCTGCGATAATTTGATAATCCCACCCAGAAACATTTGAAAAATAACGCAGCGAAGCGCTGTTTTGTCCAGATTCTTGTGAAGGAGAAAACACCAAATCTAAACCGTCGGCAAAACCAAGTTTTTTGCTGACCATAATGGCATCGGTGCCCGCTCTCTCTTCATAATCAAAGTCGTAAATCGAGTACGCGTTATAAACGTCATTAGGGTTCCAGATGGTGTTCATGGACCAGTTAATACGAAAACGCCCGACACTGGCACTCCAATCGTCGCTCTTCCAGTTCACATACAATCGGTCAAATTGAGAATTCAGAATAACGTCGTCTTCGCGCCAGTTTTTGCT
>NZ_JAWOUT010000670.1:0-535 GCF_033339515.1 Vibrio sp. 2130-1 | reverse complement strand
ACTGCCGACAATGCAACTGGATGTTGCGTTCGACTTGGCTATCACAAGAGTTGCTGCATACTTTTAGCGAAGAAATCGAAACCATCAGTTTGCATCCAGACACAGGTGGTCGATTCGAGATTTTCTGCAATGGCCAGCAAATTTGGGAACGTAAGAAGGACAGCGGTTTTCCTGAGGCAAAAGTACTAAAACAGCGCGTAAGAGACATCATCGACCCAGAGCGCGATCTCGGTCATTCCGATACAAAATAAGGGAACACTCGGTTCCCTTATTTAAATCATTTTCGTAGCGACTAACCTTAGTTGGTCGTTAAATCGTCGTCTGCGCCAGCACTTCACCTTCTGGCGTTTGAACACTGAGCGTATTCCCATCCAGTAATCCAAAACTTCTTGGTAAACCGTTACGCGGGAAGGTCATTGAACCGGGGTTAAAGATCACCACACCCTCTTTCATTTCGGCTACGGGAACATGCGTATGACCATGAGCGATGATGTCACCCTCTCGCAAAGGTGGTCTTTTATCGCTGTTGTACAAA
>NZ_JAWOUT010000669.1:0-535 GCF_033339515.1 Vibrio sp. 2130-1 | reverse complement strand
TCTGCTATGCCAGCAACGTCTTGGTAACGAATGTATTCTTTGTCGAACAGGTTGATGATGGTCGCACTCAAACGAAAATCTTTGGTGATTTGGTAACTTGCCCCCAGATCGAGCGTGTTCCATGCCTCTGTTTGTGCGCATTCTGTCTTTTGTCCGAGCGACGTTTGGCAACTCGGCACACGATCCATTGAACCAGCCCAATTCCACGTCGCGAACGCATTAAAGTCTTGTTGCTGGTAGTTCAGCCCAACATTGCCCTCAAAAGGCGTGATGCTACGAACGTATTCGCCCTCAGCGTCCTTTCCATCCACATAACCAAGCTTGGTACTTAGCTTCCAAGACGATGTGAAAGCATACGCAGCAGAAAGCTCCGCGCCGTAGGTTTCAACGCCGTGTAAGTTTTGGTATTGCTTGACGTAGTTGCCGAAGTTATCTTGACCCGTGGTAACAACATCAATGAAGTTTTGGAACTTGTTGTAAAACGCAGAAACGTAAAGTTGCGCTCGGCCATTATCGAATTTGTTACCGATTTCAA
>NZ_JAWOUT010000668.1:0-535 GCF_033339515.1 Vibrio sp. 2130-1 | reverse complement strand
TGCGGCCTCAGGAATGTGTGAAGGTGGACGTGTCGTCAATTATTTAGAAACATTGCTGCCAGATAAGAGAAATGATGTGTTATTTGCCGGCTATCAAGCGGAAGGGACTTTAGGTCGGCGTATCCAAGATGGAGTAGAAAGTGTATTGATTGAAGGTAAACGCGTAAAAGTGAAAGCTCAAGTTCATACGATGTCAGGCTACTCTGCACATGCCGATATGAACGACTTAATACAATTTGTAACTGCCATTCCCACTCCTCCTAAGGAGGTTCACCTTATACATGGTGAGGAAGATTCGAAAAAAGCACTTTATCAACAACTAATCAACCTCGGATATAACTGCGTATTATAGTGAATTAGATAATTATTTAATTTCGAGACAACATAATATATCGCAAACATAGTTTGTCGAATTCATTGATATAGTAACGTCAAGATTCAAAAACAAGCCATAAGTAAGGACTCAGGTTCAAGAAAATTCTCAAAGTTACAAGCATGTTCTGGATTAAGGGATATAATTTCTATACGAATTAAA
>NZ_JAWOUT010000667.1:0-535 GCF_033339515.1 Vibrio sp. 2130-1 | reverse complement strand
CGCTTGCTTCTGCAGTTGCCGAAGAGCCAACCTTATCACCAGAAATGGTTTCAGCGTCTGAAGTGATCAGCACGCAAGAAAACCAAACCTATACCTATGTTCGCTGTTGGTATCGCACCAGCTACTCGAAAGATGATCCGGCGACCGATTGGGAATGGGCAAAAAACGAAGATGGTAGCTACTTCACCATTGACGGCTACTGGTGGAGCTCCGTTTCATTTAAAAACATGTTCTACACCAACACGTCGCAAAACGTTATCCGTCAGCGTTGTGAAGCAACATTAGATTTGGCGAACGAGAACGCAGACATTACGTTCTTCGCCGCTGACAATCGCTTCTCATACAACCACACGATCTGGAGCAACGACGCAGCAATGCAGCCAGATCAAATCAACAAAGTGGTTGCACTCGGTGACAGCTTGTCTGATACAGGCAACATCTTTAACGCATCACAATGGCGCTTCCCTAACCCGAATAGCTGGTTCTTGGGTCACTTCTCCAACGGTTTTGTGTGGACAGAATACATTGCCAAAGC
>NZ_JAWOUT010000666.1:0-536 GCF_033339515.1 Vibrio sp. 2130-1 | reverse complement strand
TACCGCCAATCACCTTTCTTGTGATTGGCGTTTTTTCTTTCTAGAGACTGATAATATTCACATTGTCACCCGTCTCGTCCGCTTCCCCGCATTTGCTGTAACAGCTTGGTTGTCTTGGACATACCGCCCCTCTTGAACAAATCAATCTTGCTTGGCTTTGAATGCCGCGTTCTATCCAATTGATATTTAAGATTTTAGCGATCGTAGTTAAGTCTTTTTTGATATGAGGCGGAATAACACTGCTTCCGCCGGAAGCGACACAGAGAGACTTCAACTCTTCCGCTATGGAAACCGCATCGCCACCTTGTGCTGAAATCGCAGGGTTTAAATCTATCCCCGCGCACAACACTCGGTTGTTCCCCGCCGGGTCAAATACGTTGACCGATTCGCAGCAATAAATGCGTGGCTCGTCACCCACATTCAAAATCGAGATTTGCGCAGAGCTCGTATCTAAAGGTTGGGATAGGCGTCTGAATACCGCCCAGTGTTGGCATGGGTCATTCACTTTGCGCATGTTGCCCCAAGGAAGTGGGATG
>NZ_JAWOUT010000665.1:0-536 GCF_033339515.1 Vibrio sp. 2130-1 | reverse complement strand
GATTAACTTGCCAGAGCGTGCCGTTATGGGCCGAGAAGATTTGTTATTCGCCCTGGATAACGTCACAGGCCAAGCGCGCCGCTTAATGCTAGCAGCCAAAGAAGCCGGCGGAGAGATTTGGGTGAGGTATCGCCCATTTCTTGAAACCAACCCTAATGGCCCCGCGCAAGCTCCTTTAACCATGGTCGCAGTTTCTTATCGTGACGACCGACAAACCGCCAGTATATCCGGCAGCTTTCGTAACCTGATGGATAAAACCTGGCCTTTCGTATTGTTCACTCCTAGTAAGTACCCCGGAACCAAGTACGCCAAATGATCACATTAAATGACTTTCTCAAAGTGCCCTATGTTGACCATGGGCGCGATTTGGATGGGCTGGACTGTTACGGGCAAGTGTTTCTTGCCCGTTCTTTATTGTTCCACCGTCCGCTTGGTGATGATTACCAACACATTCACCCAGACGACAAAGTGGCGATGACCTCCGCTTACTTTGAATGTCTGCCCAATTTCAAATTGGTCACGAGCCAAAATCCTCC
>NZ_JAWOUT010000664.1:0-536 GCF_033339515.1 Vibrio sp. 2130-1 | reverse complement strand
TCCGAAAGAGATTTCGCCGCTTATTTCTGACCTCAATGCTCTGCTTTTCCACTATCAGGAGTTACTGGAACGTGCGCGTAACCACGCGGGTAATTTGTCACACGCACTTAAAACGCCGCTATCTGTGTTAAAAAATGAAGTGCAAACGCTAGAGCCCAAAACGCAAGCCCGCTTAAACGCCCCACTCAACCAGATTCAAGATCACATCGACTATCATTTAGGTCGCGCTCGAATGGCGGGTTCCATGAACATCCTTTCTGTCAAAGCCAATCCAGCAGAGCGAGTGGATGCTATCTCAATGGCGTTCGATAAAGTCTATGCCGAGCGAGACATCACCTTAGTTAATGAGCTTGATTCTGAGTTGAATGCTGCAGTCGAAAAAACCGACCTCGATGAAATGATCGGTAACTTGCTTGAAAATGGCTATAAATGGGCAAATAGCATGATTCGCGTCCACTCTACTCAGGATAAGGATAGTATCCACCTGATTATCGAAGACGATGGGCCTGGAATCCCTCAAGCGCAATTAGGCCAAG
>NZ_JAWOUT010000663.1:0-536 GCF_033339515.1 Vibrio sp. 2130-1 | reverse complement strand
AAACTCCCTAGGGACATGGCAATCACTGCACGTAGCGGCAACCACACCCTGAGCATTTTTGAAGTGTGGGGATGCTTGGTACTCCTCAACTATCGTATCCATCCCAATATGGCAACTGTAACAAAACTCGTTGCTATTGGTGTAATCCATACCAAAGTGAAAAACACTGATTGCCGCACCACCAAGGATAAACGCCAATAAGCCACCAATTGGTATGCCGAGCATCCATTTTCTGTTTGGTTTACGCCATAAACGCATTGGTGTTCATCCCATAGCAGCGCTAGCGATAACTCGCATAGTATTCTACGAGCGCGTTTAAATCATCGGCACTAAGCCCTTTGAACGCCTCATCCATTTTTTTATCAACGGAGCGTTTGCCTTGCTTAAACTGCTGTAACGTAGTGGCGAGATAGCCCTTCTGCTGACCAGCTAAAATCGAAGCTTCATCCAGAGCGTTACTGCCACCATCCGAATGACAGTTCTCGCAACTTTTCGCGTGGATAGCCTTACCTTTCATCGCTAACGCTTGATCGAAA
>NZ_JAWOUT010000662.1:0-536 GCF_033339515.1 Vibrio sp. 2130-1 | reverse complement strand
TGTGATCCGGTGAGAAGCAGATTACTCGGCTCAAACCACGTACCCCCTGAGTTTTGAATAATGGGTTGTCCGACTCAGGTGCATCTGGTGAATCCACCATCAGAGCCGCAAAATCGTTATTGAACACATAGGTTCCTTGGTAATCAGGGTTCACGTCACCTGAAATACGTTCGTTGGTCGGACAAAGGAAACACTTGCCGTCGTAAGTCGGCAGTTCGTCCATCGCAGGCTTTTCATCAGCACCACTCCATGGACGTTTTGCCCGGTGTGGTGATACCAAAACCCATTGACCAGTCAACGGGTTGTAACGACGGTGTGGATGATCCACTGGATTAAATTCAACATTCGACATCTTATTTACTCAACTTTCAAAATACGTTCTTTTCACTGCACATCTCGATGAGACTGGATCTGCAGATCGGCTTAAATTACTCAGCGGAATAACCTTGAGGATTATTTGATTGCCATAACCAGGTATCCGCCGTCATTTCCGTAACACTACGTGTTGCTTTCCAGCCAAGGTCTCGCTCTGCCTT
>NZ_JAWOUT010000661.1:0-536 GCF_033339515.1 Vibrio sp. 2130-1 | reverse complement strand
TCATCCCTCTCGATTTAAAAGGCGCGACCAAGCAAAACTACATTGATATGGCGGAAACCATTGAAGGTCAATTTGGTCAACTAGATGGTTTATTACACAATGCTGGTGTTCTTAGCGCGTTATGTCCGTTCGAGCAGATCAACGAAGAGGACTTCGATGACATCATGCAGATTAACGTAAAAGCCGAGGTGCTGATGACTCAAGCGCTACTGCCTGTCATGCGTAAATCTGAAGCAGGTCGCATTATCTTTACCTCTTCTACCGTTGGCCATTCTGGCCGTGCTTTTTGGGGTCCATATGCGATATCTAAGTTCGCAGTGGAAGGTATGATGCAAGTATTGGCGGACGAGTTGAGTGACACGCCAATGCGCGTTAACGCAATTAACCCTGGTGCGACTCGAACTCGCATGCGTGAGAAAGCGTACCCAGGTGAAGACGCGAACACGCTGAAAACACCGCTAGACATTATGCCGCTGTATCTGCATTTGATGGATCCTGCGATGACAGACATACACGGCCAGTGTATTGACGCCCAA
>NZ_JAWOUT010000660.1:0-536 GCF_033339515.1 Vibrio sp. 2130-1 | reverse complement strand
AGGCGGGTGTATCACATAGTTTGATTCGTCATCACTTCGGCAGCAAAGAGAAAATCTGGCAAGCAGTGAGTGACGCGATGGATGAGTTCCTGCAAAATTATATGGCAGGCCTAATCAACGAAATGCCTGAGAACACCCCATCAAATCGCAAAATTTACCTGTTTATGGTTCGCATGTTGGCGTTTGCACTCGTGAACCCTCATCCGGTGCAAATGATTGCGGACTCAATCCGACAAGATGATAACGCGCTGTTTGACTACTTCTTAAAGTCAAAAGACGAGTTTGCCGAGATTTTCACGAGCATTTTCGCGCAGTACAACAGTGAGTTCCCAGAAGCACAATTCGATCAGTGGGAATCAAAATGGCAGATGTTGATCTTTGCACACGGCGCAGTCAGCCTTGCTCCAATGATGCAAGAAACATGGCCAGATATCGCAGACAATCGTGAACAACTGCTGATCAAACACTGGGAATTGTTTAATACGATCATGGCGACGCAATTCAGAATCGCGAAAGAAGATATGATCCACCCTAGC
>NZ_JAWOUT010000659.1:0-536 GCF_033339515.1 Vibrio sp. 2130-1 | reverse complement strand
TCAAACGGAGCAAAGCCCGTAAACAGGGCGTGGTCACGCAAGTGTTCCGCGATTTCATCTGCGTTGTACTCTTCGTTCTCGCCCAAGCCAAAGACCTGCGCTGTACCTGATTTACCGGCTGTCTGGTAGCTCATATTGTAGAAAGAACGACGAGCTGTACCACGAGTACCATGGTTTACACGGCGCATACCTTCTTTCGCAATATCCCAGTATTTTTCTGGCACATTTTGAATCGGTGGGTAGGTTACGTATTCAGAGGTTTCTTGTTCCTCAAAGTTATCACCATTATCGATGGTGGACTTTAGGAGGTGAGGAGCGGAAACCGCACCATTATTCACTAACACCGATGTTGCTTTCGCAATTTGCATTGGTGTTGCCGTCCAATAGCCTTGGCCGATACCAACAGGAATGGTGTCACCTTTATACCAAGGCGTTTTGTGACGAGACATCTTCCAATCACGAGTTGGCATATTAGCCTTACTTTCTTCGTAGATATCGATGCCTGTGTAGTCACCAAAACCAAACATCATCATCCA
>NZ_JAWOUT010000658.1:0-536 GCF_033339515.1 Vibrio sp. 2130-1 | reverse complement strand
TAGGTCTTCTGCAGGTACAACGTCAAGGCCAGTTACTTCCGCTAGGTGTTTTACTGCTAGAGCTTGGTAACCAGTTGGTGTGTTAAGACCAGTACCGATTGCGGTTGCACCTAGGTTGATTTCTAGTAGGAGTTTAGATGTGTAATCTAGAGCACGAATCTCTTCGTTTAGCGTTACAGCCCAAGCGTGGAACTCTTGACCAACAGTCATTGGTACTGCGTCTTGAAGCTGAGTACGACCCATCTTCAATACGTCTTTGAATTCAGTTGCTTTAAGATCGAATGCGCCTTTTAGGTATTCAATCGCTTCCATTAGTTTGTGTACGCTGTTGTAAACCGCGATACGGAAACCAGTTGGGTACGCACAGTTAGTAGATTGGCTCTTGTTAACGTGGTCGTTCGGGTTGATGAACTCGTATTGGCCTTTTTCTTTGCCCATCAGTTCAAGTGCAACGTTCGCGATAACTTCGTTAGTGTTCATGTTAACGGAAGTACCCGCGCCGCCTTGGAATACGTCTGATGGGAACTGATCCATAC
>NZ_JAWOUT010000657.1:0-537 GCF_033339515.1 Vibrio sp. 2130-1 | reverse complement strand
ATCACTCAGCAACGTGCTTATTACAGTACAGAAATTCTATTGCCGCTTGTTCACAGCCGATTAGCGAAGCGCGGACGTCTTTCTAATCAGCAATACCGCGTAAGTTTGAGTTTGTTCGCCTACCAGTACGTTATCGCATTAGATAAAGCAGTGGCGAGTTTAAATAAGCACGAGAGCAACTCCGTTACAGAAGATGAAGTGGACGAAGTCATTGAGTTGACGCTTGAGATCTTAAAACGCTTGAGACGCTCTATCCCTTATGAAGAAAACTTAAAGCGTTACTACGTTAATATTGATAACTATTTGTCGTGGTATACCGAGCAGAAGTTTTTGTCTCTCGTCGCTCATCTTCCTCGAGAAGGCGATTACAGCACCATTAAACAGCGTTTGATTACTCTGTGTGAGAAAGAACAAGCGCATCGCAAGCTAAACAAATACAACTCTCCACGCGTGGTTGAAGACGTGACGCGTCTTTCAAACAAAATGCGTTTGTTAAGACGTCTGATTGAACACCCTATTGTTTTGCGTGAGCAAACT
>NZ_JAWOUT010000656.1:0-537 GCF_033339515.1 Vibrio sp. 2130-1 | reverse complement strand
AATAATCAAGTGGTGCCGCGTAGCGAATGGGCGAGTACGGTACTTTCTGAGGGAGATAGCATCTCTCTGTTTCAAGCCATCGCAGGGGGATAATGTCGATGCTGAAAATTGGTGATAAAGAATTTCAATCACGCTTGTTCACAGGAACAGGCAAATTTTCTAATAGCCGTTTAATGGCCGAAGCCATCCAGGTTTCAGGTTCACAGCTCGCGACGATGGCGCTTAAACGTGTGGATGTACATGATCAGCAAGATGACATTTTGCAGCCTTTGATTCACGCCGGTGTGAATTTGCTACCGAACACCTCTGGCGCTAAAAATGCCAAAGATGCTGTTTTTGCTGCGCAGCTTGCTCGCGAAGCGTTGGGCACAAATTGGGTCAAACTGGAGATCCATCCCGACCCGAAATACTTAATGCCTGACCCGATAGAAACCTTAGCCGCTGCCGAACAGCTCGTGCGAGATGGCTTTATTGTGTTGCCATATTGCCATGCTGATCCGGTGTTATGTAAACGGCTGGAAGAAGTTGGCTGTGCTG
>NZ_JAWOUT010000655.1:0-537 GCF_033339515.1 Vibrio sp. 2130-1 | reverse complement strand
AATCAGTTTGTCGTGACCGGCAGCTTCCAGTGCTTTACGAAGACGACGGATATGAACGTCAACAGTACGGTCTTCAACATAAACATTGGTGCCCCACACGTTATTTAGCAGCTGCTCACGGCTGTAAACACGCTCTTGATGGGTCATAAAGAAGTGCAGCATCTTGAACTCGGTAGGCCCCATATCAACCGCTTCATCATTCGCAGTAACACGGTGAGAAACAGGATCGAGTTTGAGACCTTGAACATCAATCACATCTTCTAATGCGGTCGGCGTAACACGGCGAATAACCGCTTTAAGGCGAGCAACTAACTCTTTAGGAGAAAACGGTTTGGTAATGTAGTCATCTGCACCAACCTCTAAACCGCGAACTTTATCTTCTTCTTCACCGCGAGCAGTCAGCATCACAACAGGAATGTTGCGTGTAAGCTCTTCACGTTTCATGTGTTTGATAAAATTAATGCCACTACCGCCAGGTAACATCCAATCCAGTAATACTAAATCAGGGAAGGGTTCAGCCAGTTTGGTTACAGCAGT
>NZ_JAWOUT010000654.1:0-537 GCF_033339515.1 Vibrio sp. 2130-1 | reverse complement strand
TTTTCTCGGATGGCCTTAACAACAGGAACAACGCGTTGCAGCTCTTCTTCTAGAGAGACATCTGGCGCACCAGGGCGTGTGGACTCACCACCGACATCAATGATGCTAACCCCTGCTGTAATCATTTTTTCGACTTGAGCAAGAGCAAGTTCTAAAGAATTGAATTTACCACCATCAGAAAATGAATCAGGGGTAACATTAAGAATCGCCATTACATGTGGACGAGAAAGGTCGAGAGATTTGTTATTTGCTGTAATAATCATAATAAATACAAAAACCCCGAGCTAACTCGGGGTTTATTATTATCAACACTCTTTATTCAGAGTCTTTCTTTTCTGGAACTTCACTTGAAGCAGAATCTTGAGAAGTAACTTGCTCTGCGGCATTCGCAGAATCCGTTGCTTTCTCTTCCTCTTTCACTTCAGGCGTTGCTTGAGACTTATCGTCATCCTTTGGCTTATTCATTGGGTTATCACCCCAGCCTGCTGGCTCACGAATTTCCGCTTTACGTTCCATGAGATCATCAATTTGGCGAGC
>NZ_JAWOUT010000653.1:0-537 GCF_033339515.1 Vibrio sp. 2130-1 | reverse complement strand
TCAATGGCCTTGAGCTTGCTTTCATTTCTGATGCAGAAAAAGCAGAACTGAAAGAAAAAGTTAAAGATCGCGTTTAATCAGCGCAAAAATCATAAAAAATGCCAGCATTTGCTGGCATTTTTTGTATTTGGAATCGGCAAGCGATGATCAAATCACGCGAGAGAATTGCTGCTGACGCGCTTTTGCTCGCAGATATTTATCGAAGCTCATACAGATGTTACGGATAAGCAGGCGACCACGCAGTGTCACTCGAATTTCATTGTCATCCACTTCCACCAACTCATCATTGATGAACGTTTGCAGCAATTGCAGGTCTTCTTTGAAGTACTGTTCAAATTTCACTCTGAATTCAGATTCGATCGCTTTTTTATCAAGCTTAAAGTTACAAATCAGCTGCTTAATGACTTCACGACGGAGCAAGTCATCCGAATCGAGTGAGACACCTTTCCACAATGCGTGGCGAAGGTCATTTACTTGAGCGTAGTACTTCTTGAGCTCTTTTTGGTTTTGCGCGTACGCATCACCAATCATTGAAAT
>NZ_JAWOUT010000652.1:0-538 GCF_033339515.1 Vibrio sp. 2130-1 | reverse complement strand
AGGTGCAACAGGGATTGCACACGCCATAGCACCCATAAATTGAGTTTGACCACTCGCAATCATGCCCACAGAGAATAGGAACGCGACCTTGTTGAATGGACCACCCATATCGAAGCCAGCCATACCACCAAGTACGATGCCTAGTAGAACGACGTTACCTGTACTCATGCTTGTTAGTAGCGCAGTCAGACCGTCCATTAGGCTTGCGATTGGCGCGCCGATAACGAAGATGAATAGACCGGCGATGAATAGCGAACCTGTGATTGGTGCGATCATGATTGGCACCAAAGGTTGGATGAATTTGTGGTAGTTAATCGACGTAATCCACTTCACGAAGTAACCCACAAGCAGACCTGCGATGATGGCACCGATAAAGCCTGTACCAGCGTCTGCACCGTAGAAAGAACCGTTGTTTGCAATCCAACCACCGATCAAGCCAGGAGCTAGAGCTGGGCGGTCAGCAATCGCGTAAGCAATGTAACCGGCAAGGATTGGGATCATCAGCGTAAAGGCAACCACACCGACATTGAGGATTTGG
>NZ_JAWOUT010000651.1:0-538 GCF_033339515.1 Vibrio sp. 2130-1 | reverse complement strand
GTTGGACTCGTTACGAGAACCACTAGAGTCGGGTGAGATCATCATTTCGCGCGCACAAGGAAAAACGCGTTTTCCTGCTCGTTTTCAGCTGGTGGGCGCGTTGAATCCGAGCCCTACGGGCTATTATGAAGGGAATCAAGCGCGTACCAATCCTCAGGCCATTTTGCGTTATTTGGGTCGTTTATCGGGACCGCTTCTCGACCGTTTTGATATGTCGTTAGAAATTCCATCCTTACCGAAAGGCACGTTGGCTGAAGGTGGTGATCGAGGTGAACCCACGGAACTCGTCAAAGAGCGCGTCAGTCTTGCTCGCGAGAGCATGCTCAATCGAAATGGCAAAGTCAACGCACTGCTCGGCAGCCGTGAGATTGAGGCATTTTGCCCGTTGCAAAAAAGCGATGCGGAATTTCTCGAAACTGCGCTGCATCGGCTGGGATTATCGATTCGTGCCTATCATCGCATCATTAAAGTGGCCCGCACGATAGCGGATTTAGAAGGTGCTGAGCAGATTGAACGTTCTCATTTAGCGGAAGCGCTC
>NZ_JAWOUT010000650.1:0-538 GCF_033339515.1 Vibrio sp. 2130-1 | reverse complement strand
GTTTAATAATTTTTAAGCTCAATCGTTAGAGAGCAAGCTACCTCCCTCAAAGTCTAGACGCAGCTTGCTTTTTTAGCTAGATCAAAGTTTTACTTTGTGCAATCCAGCCTTTCCTTGACCACCAAAAAATCAACCCACCATCATTTGTGATATAAAATGTGCCTTTCTCCTTTTTGCTCATTTGTATGACAGTGTTGCCTTCAACGCCATGATCCAACAAAATCGATAAGCTAAGATCTGATCCACTATGTTTATCCAATAAC
The DNA here is from genome assembly GCF_033339515.1 of Vibrio sp. 2130-1. Lineage (NCBI taxonomy): Bacteria > Pseudomonadati > Pseudomonadota > Gammaproteobacteria > Vibrionales > Vibrionaceae > Vibrio > Vibrio sp. 2130-1. The sequence continues at coordinate 275 of NZ_JAWOUT010000650.1, read as the reverse complement.
TTAGCCTAATGCCGAAACCTCGCTACAAACCCACTCATTGGAATCAATACAATCTATCGCTTATTAATAGTGGTTCTCTGACATTCTGGATGGATGAAGAAGCTATTCACAAGTGGAAGCAGAGTAAACAAGGTAAACGTGGTAGACCTCGTCAGTTCGGCGACTTAGCCATTACCACTGCGCTTATGATGAAACGAGTTTTCTCAATGTCGTTGAGAGCATTGCAAGGGTTTATCGATTCTGTTTTTTCATTGGCTAACGTTCCTATAGTCTGT
>NZ_JAWOUT010000649.1:0-538 GCF_033339515.1 Vibrio sp. 2130-1 | reverse complement strand
CTCGTGTTGATGAAATCACGAAAGACGTAGATAAAACCCCACACGCGTACTACTTCCAGCAGGCACAAAATGGCGTGTACGCTCGCCAAGCGCTGTTGGCTTTGGTTCTAAACGAAACACTGTAATCGAGGAGATAAAAACATGGCTAAAGAAACTCAATTGCAGGTAGAAGCAATCAAAAACGGCACCGTCATCGACCACATTCCAGCACAAATTGGTATCAAAGTGCTGAAATTGTTCGATATGCACAATTCTTCTCAACGTGTAACGATTGGTCTGAACTTGCCATCTTCAGCTCTGGGTCACAAAGACTTGCTGAAGATTGAGAACGTGTTCATCAATGAAGAACAAGCAAGCAAACTGGCGCTGTACGCACCGCACGCGACGGTAAACCAAATCGAAAACTACGAAGTCGTGAAAAAACTGGCTCTAGAGTTGCCAGAGAAAATCAACAACGTGTTTGAGTGTCCAAACTCAAACTGTATCTCTCACAACGAGCCAGTAGAAAGCAGTTTTAAAGTTTTCGAGAAGAAAGAAG
>NZ_JAWOUT010000648.1:0-538 GCF_033339515.1 Vibrio sp. 2130-1 | reverse complement strand
ATGCGATTGATACTGAATGCTTCGTTTAAGCATGAACACTGAAAGTTTCGCGTCCATCCAAAATCCGAACGATTTACTCATTTGTGCGCGAGCAATATCGATAATGGACATAGTAAACAAAGCCGCCAACACGATGATGGTAAGAAGCAACAAGGTGTCAGTCGAATAAGATGAGATGACTCGGTTGTACACTTGCAACATATAAAGTGGGATAGCAAGTACGAGTAAATTAATGAAGAGACTAAAACCGATCAGCAAACCTGCAAGCGTGCATAGTTTTTGTCTGACTTCTTTGAAAACTGTTTTCTGCACGATTACTTCCACTTTAATCGAATGATGTAGGCGCTAAATGACTAGCGCCTTAAACTAGATTTTAAATAACAAATAAATCGGCACCGTAGGTATTAATATCTGTTTCAGTAACACCAATCAGCTTAACGGTTAAATCTGCGCCGTCAGTAAATACTGCATTGCCAGCCGCATCGTAGCTGAAAGTTAAATCGCCGAACTCTGTCACAGTGTCACTAATGATGTGAAG
>NZ_JAWOUT010000647.1:0-538 GCF_033339515.1 Vibrio sp. 2130-1 | reverse complement strand
CTGTCCTTCATGATAGAAAGACGCCGCTCAACCGTCATACCGCCACCAATGCCATCTGCCATATCAGTCAAACCATCTTCGTGAAAAGCACCGGTGAGCAACAAGCTGAACGCCATGGTTAATACAATAGCAACAGAATCAGGGAAAATAAGTTGAGTGAAGTAGAACACAAGCGCGCAAAGCACACCAAGAATCACACCAACCAAGGCAAAATATCGCCCAGCTTGGTTCATACGTTCTTCGCTGTAAGGTAAGTCACTCGGTACAGGCAAGCGGCTAAAAAAGCTCACAGCCAAGAGGAATAGCTCCATTTGATAGCGTAGCGTTGCTTGTCGTGAACTTTTTGACTCAGACACTAAACCGTTACTCCCGCACTCTCAAAACTGGCCATTTTATTATAGAACTGCGCAGCGGCCTTCAATAGCGGCAATGCCAACGCAGCACCTGTTCCTTCACCGAGGCGGAGCCCTAAATCCAGCAAAGGTTCGGCTTTTAATGACTCCAACACAAACTTGTGTCCGTTTTCTTCTGAGCGATG
>NZ_JAWOUT010000646.1:0-538 GCF_033339515.1 Vibrio sp. 2130-1 | reverse complement strand
GAATGTGAAACTTAGTCCGAAAATTTTGCGAATTACTTAACAGCTCAAAATTGATTATATTGATTGCATATCACCACCTGCGTAGTTTTTTATCGAGGATAAAAAAGTAAATTAGGTTGGTAGGGTGAATTTAAAAAGTTTTACGAGAAAAGTGTCTTCAACGAGGGACCACCGGCTGCTGGCCGAAGCAATATTCGATCAATTAGAGAACCTCTTTTCCCCCCACGCGATCGCCATTTTTGAAGACCCTTTAACCAATCCTCGTTGTTCTGTGAGTTTTTCTCGCGGAGAGCTTTACCCTATTCAAAAGTACCCTGAGATTTTCTGGGATTGGGCCTGCCAATTTGATACATCCGAAAGCATTATTCCTCTGGCGATTAACACTTGTAACTGGAATCACACCCAAGATTTAGGTGGTGACAGCTACATAATGATGCTCGACAACACGCCAATAAAACGCACCTATTTACTTATCCAATCTGTCCAAGCTCGCACCGCACACAATATTTACGAAGAAAGCTACGACGCACTGCAGCTT
>NZ_JAWOUT010000645.1:0-538 GCF_033339515.1 Vibrio sp. 2130-1 | reverse complement strand
GGGTAGGAAGCCACAATACTAAGCAGTGACGAATCGACATCAGATCCCACTCAGAAAGCTGATAGCTGCCTTTTTCGCTGCGTCGTCTCGCGTTAGTGATGATACGGCACATCTCAGCATAAGCTTTACGGCAGGGGCAAAGTAGGACTATTTGGCACTCTTCGTTGAGCCAGAACATACTGCCGACGATCTGTTTGATATCAAGTTTATGCTGTTCAATCGTTGCGTGGGCTTTGACCACGCCAGCGACCGAGCACTCGTCAGTAATCGCGATGGCATGGTAGCGATAAAAAGCCGCTTGCAACACAAGCTCTTCTGCATGAGAAGCGCCAGTGAGGAAAGAGAAATTAGACTGACAAAATAATTCTGCGTAACTCATAACGACTCAACAAAAATAGCCATGAAGAAACCAATGTTTATGTTGATCGCGAAATACCCATAACCAGCGACCTTGCTTGGTATGAGCAATGTAGTAATCGCGCATAATTTCGTCGCCATCCCACCATCCGGATACGATTCGTTCTGGTCCATGCACCAG
>NZ_JAWOUT010000644.1:0-539 GCF_033339515.1 Vibrio sp. 2130-1 | reverse complement strand
AGTTGGATTTACATTCATCGGCGTCAGAAAAAATGTAGCCTTCAGTCTTTGATTCTTGGGTCGCAAGAAAGAAAATTCCGCCAAATGCCGCGAACGGTATGATTTTTCCAAGCTTTAAGCTTTTATCCATGGAAGAACGTTTAACGTTGGAACTGCGCTTCATCGTTCCTCCTAGTACGTCATACAAGCAGCATTCAACATGCCGACCGATATAGAAACCGCCGCAAGTACAATGCCTGCAGGCAGCTCATCTTTTTCGATACGCTCAGTAACTCTTGGCAGCAAAATGAAACGCACGATGGCAAATGCGATGATTTGCACAAGCATGGCAACAACGCCCCAAACCATAAAGTCGACAATGTTGACTGAGTTTTTTGCCGCACCCGAAATCGCAATACAATAACCCAGAAAAGCGCCACTCAACGCCACTGCGGCTGCGGTATTTGGCTTTTCCTTGATCAGCTGCAATTCATCCTAAGGCGTAAGCTTGACGTAGATGAACTTAAACGCCAAAACAAAAATAATGGATACAGAGAAGT
>NZ_JAWOUT010000643.1:0-539 GCF_033339515.1 Vibrio sp. 2130-1 | reverse complement strand
TATTGTTGATATCGAGTAAGGCGAATAGGTCCATGGTGATGTCCTTTATTATTTTGTTTGGAATACGCCCATATTAGGGTGCAGCAACAAACAAAAAGGAGGACATTTGTCCTCCTCTTGATGCACTCGATCATAAATCAGATCATTACTTACTTGAAAGCGCCTATTTATCTCAATTATTCATTCCAAATGAACTAGGACTCGTGTCCTAGGTAGCGCTTTTTGAACGTCGATGCTGACGCGAACAGTAAAGTCGAAGCAAATGTAAACACCACGCCAGCCAAGTATACATACTCTTCATTCGCAAGTAGCTCATAAACACTCACGACAAACACCGTTAATACTAGTGAAATATTGAAACGGTGAAACCACGGCCTCTTTACTGAATACTGTGCATATCTCTTAACTAACATAAAGATTTTCCATTCATCTCAATAATTTATAAATCTAATTATAGGCTTTATTAATAATAAGCTTTTTAAGCACTATCGACACGAAATCTTTCGAGTTACTCGCAAAAAATCACACTTTTCAAATGT
>NZ_JAWOUT010000642.1:0-539 GCF_033339515.1 Vibrio sp. 2130-1 | reverse complement strand
CAATGTTTGTGTAATCGAAGCATCCATGATGTCCGCAGGATCACCTTTACGCATCTTGCGGAAATTTTCACGAATACGGTCGAATACTACGATGGTATCGTTGAGCGAGTAACCAACAACCGTTAGCAACGCAGCCACGATAGTTAGGTCCACTTCAATCTGTAGGAATGAGAATACACCCAGCGTGATAATAATATCGTGCGCCAACGCCATTACAGCACCAGCCGCTAGACGCCATTCAAATCGCATTGATACGTAAATCAGGATACAGATGAGCGACACAAGGATCGCCAGACCGCCCGCTTCAGTTAGTTCATCACCAACGTTTGGACCAACAAACTCGATACGGCGCATTTCTACGCTTTCACCGGTACCTTCTTTGATCGCACCGATGATTTGGTTACCTAGCGTTTCGCCAGAAACGTCGTCACGAGGACGAAGACGCACCATCACATCGCGAGCACTACCAAAGTTCTGTACTGTCGCATCTCCGAAACCTTTTGCATCAAGTGCTGTGCGGATTTCTTCAAGGTTAGCTG
>NZ_JAWOUT010000641.1:0-540 GCF_033339515.1 Vibrio sp. 2130-1 | reverse complement strand
TGGCGTCGCAACCCACTTCCCTGCTTGCTTCAAGAACATATGATTACCTTGATAATCATCTGTTACTGGCAGCAATTTACGAATCACTTGCTCTGGGTATGGGTTCACTTCTTCCTCTTCACCTTTGTCGCGAGCAAGCTTAATGCCTGTCCAGATTAGGAACGCCGCAAATAGGTAGAGTACCCAATGGTATTGGGCGAGCAGCTGCGCGCCGACAGCAATCATAATTGCACGCAGAAGCAACGCGCCAATCACACCCCACAGCAACGCACGAGGACGAAGATGCTCTGGCACTTTGTATTGGGCAAATATGATGGCGAAGACAAATAAGTTATCAACGCTTAATGATTTTTCGAGCAAGTAACCAGTTAGGAAAGACACGGTCGCTTTCTCATTGCTGTAAGCACTATGAGGAGCGTAAACGTCCCAAAAGAAATAGATGGAACCTGCAAAAAGAAACGCGAGTAAGAACCAGAATATGCTCCAAACGATGGCTTTTTGCATCGTAATGGCACCGCCTCGGGTTTGATAGATATCAAG
>NZ_JAWOUT010000640.1:0-540 GCF_033339515.1 Vibrio sp. 2130-1 | reverse complement strand
ATGGGACTGTTGCCAAAGCCTTACGGCAATATTGTCAATGGTGAAGTTAACTACCGAGGTACCAATCTGGTGTCGCTACCAGCGGAAGAAATGTACGCCATGCGCGGCGACCGCATTTCGATCATTTTCCAAGACCCAATGACGGCGTTGAATCCAGTGCATACCATTGGCCGCCAACTGTGCGAAGTGTTGGAATTACACCGTCCTGAGCTAGGTAAAAAAGAGCGCGAATCCTACGCGGTAGAAATGCTGGCTAAAGTGAAAATTCCAATGCCAGAAAAGCGCCTCAACGAATACCCGCACAACCTATCTGGTGGTATGCGCCAGCGCGTGATGATCGCAATGGCACTCGCATGTAAACCAGATATCTTGATTTGTGATGAGCCAACGACGGCACTGGATGTAACGGTACAGGCGTCTATCCTTGAACTAATGAATGAACTTCAAGAAGAAACGGGCATGGCAATGATCTTCATTACCCATGATTTAGGCGTAGTAGCTGAAGTGTGTGATGACGTTGCGGTAATGTATGGTGGTCGT
>NZ_JAWOUT010000639.1:0-540 GCF_033339515.1 Vibrio sp. 2130-1 | reverse complement strand
TTTGCACACTCACTGTCTTCTACCAACGTACATACTGGTTGGGTGTAATCGCGGTGGTTTACATAATGCAAGAACTGCGCTTGTTTTGGCTGGGTGATGTCGTAAACCATAATACCGCCTTGGCGCTCTAAACCGATAAATGCGTAGTATCGACCATTGATTTTCGCTACTTCGATGGCTTCTGGCTCGATGCCTTTATCATCACTTCGGTCATCACCGCTACTGTTGCTGTCGTTTGTGCTGTTGAAGTGTTTACCTTCGTTCAAGAGGGCAACTGTTGCGAAATCGTCTCCACTATCAAAAACTAGCTCACCATTTTCATTCCAAATTGAGAATGAACGCGCGCCAAATGCTTGAACGTTTTCTTCTGCGTTTAATGTGTGGTTTGGTTTGATAACTTTGAGTCTAGCTAGCTGTTTGTTGTCTTTCAGAGCTCCAGCAAGAGGGTGGTCGGTCGTAACTTTGAGTTTTTTGCCACGGACTTCGTCGATATGGCTCAAACAGGTGCCTTTGACATTGGTGTAATCTGGCGTACCTTGA
>NZ_JAWOUT010000638.1:0-540 GCF_033339515.1 Vibrio sp. 2130-1 | reverse complement strand
TCAAGTCATGCAGCGCATTGCTGCACCAATGATTGGCGGCATGGCCTCAGCCCTACTACTGACTCTGCTGGTGTTACCAGCAATCTTCAAGCTGTGGAAGCAGCGAGAAGTCAACAAAACTCAAAACCCAGAGAAATAAACAACAAGCGCCATTGTACAAACCGCAATGGCGCACTACCTCATTGACAGTAAAGGAAATCAACATGAAAAAGACACTTATCACTCTTGCTCTAACTATGGTATCAGCAGGCGCATTCGCGCAAATGGATAACTCGAACATGAACCACGACAACATGGATCACGGCAAAATGGACCATGGCTCGATGTCGATGGATAACATGAACATGGGCGATATGCCGATGGATCATTCAAAAATGGATCACTCCAACATGCAAGGCATGGCAGGAATGTCAGCAGTGGGTATGCCAGCGAATGGGGCGAAACCGGATAAAGTCGTCCATGTAATTTTGAGCGATGACATGAAAATCACCTTCAAGAAAGACGTAAAAATCGAACCGACCGACGTTGTGCAGTTTGTGG
>NZ_JAWOUT010000637.1:0-541 GCF_033339515.1 Vibrio sp. 2130-1 | reverse complement strand
CGTCGCCGCTTAGACGACCAGACACAGCGAATGTTGCTTGATCCACTCACGAAGGTTTACAACCGAACAGCATTTAACGATCGTCTTGAGCTCGAATACCGTCGTTGGATTCGCTCTCAACAAAATCTACGAGTGGTACTGTTTGATGTCGATAACTTCAAAGCCGTAAACGACAGTTATGGTTATACCGCTGGTGATAAAGCGCTGAAGATCATCGCTCGAGCCATCAATAAGCGCGTGTCTGATACCGAAACCGTCGCTCGCTTTGGCGGTGAAGAGTTTATTCTGCTGATCCCAGAACAAAGTGAAGAATACACGTTAGAGCTGATGAAGAATATTCAGCGCGATATCTGTCAGCTGCCGTTTAAGTTCCGCGAGCAAAACATCATCATTACTCTGACAGCCGTCTCTACTTCATTTAAGGAATCAGACGCACCAGAATATGTGCTCGATCGCCTTGGGCAAATGCTCACTGACGCTAAAAAACGGGGCACAAACCAGCTAAACTGGAACTAAAAACCGTTCAAAAAACAAGCAAACA
>NZ_JAWOUT010000636.1:0-541 GCF_033339515.1 Vibrio sp. 2130-1 | reverse complement strand
CCACCACACATGGTCGTAACATGGCGGGAGCTCGTGCGCTCTGGCGTGCAACCGGTGTAAAAGACGAAGATTTCGGTAAGCCAATCATCGCCGTGGTGAACTCATTCACTCAGTTCGTACCAGGCCACGTACACCTTAAAGATTTGGGCCAACTTGTTGCTCAAGAGATTGAAGCGGCAGGCGGCATCGCAAAAGAATTCAATACCATCGCCGTCGATGATGGCATCGCAATGGGTCACGGCGGCATGCTTTACTCGCTGCCATCACGTGAATTGATTGCCGACTCAGTAGAATACATGGTTAATGCGCACTGTGCAGATGCCATGGTGTGTATCTCTAACTGTGACAAAATCACTCCAGGGATGCTGATGGCGTCAATGCGTCTCAACATTCCAGTTATTTTCGTATCTGGCGGCCCAATGGAAGCGGGCAAAACCAAGCTTTCAGACCAGATCATCAAGTTAGACCTTGTCGATGCCATGATCCAAGGCGCCGATCCTAAAGTGTCTGACGAACAAAGCGAACAGATCGAACGCAGTGC
>NZ_JAWOUT010000635.1:0-541 GCF_033339515.1 Vibrio sp. 2130-1 | reverse complement strand
AAACACCGTTGTTACTTGCGATGATGATCATTGCTACTGGCCAGGTTGGCGTCAGTATCTATCTTCCTTCTTTACCGCTCATTGGCCATGACCTTAACTTGCCACAACCTTCGATTCAGAGTTTGGTGACGTTATTTTTGGTTGGTTTCGGTGTGTCACAGCTATTTTACGGTCCGCTTTCTGATGCCATTGGACGACGACCGGTGTTTATTCTCGGACAAAGCATCTGTTTAATCGGTACCGTCATTTGTATTGTCTTTGGCGATAACATTTCTGCACTTGAGGCAGGGCGATTGCTGCAAGGATTAGGAGCCGGCAGTGCCTCTGTTTTAGGGCGCTCAGTGCTACGGGACAGTTATGATGGTATGCAGTTAACGAAAGCTTTGTCGTATATCTCTGTCACTGCTTCTGTCATGCCGATTGTCGCGCCTCTTTTTGGCGGATGGATTGCGTACCACTTTAGCTGGCAAGCGGTATTTGTCTTTGTGCTGCTTTACTTGTTGGCGATATTTATCCTTGGCTACTTGGTTCTGCCAGAAAC
>NZ_JAWOUT010000634.1:0-541 GCF_033339515.1 Vibrio sp. 2130-1 | reverse complement strand
CAGTGCAACAGCCATGTAGAACGTGAACGGCATTTTTGTTGTACCAGCCGCCAGAGAGCTCATTCTCACCATATCTTCAAGCCCGATGATGGAGACAAGCGCGGTGGTTTTTAACAATACCAACCAGTTGTTACCAAATCCCGGTAGTGCATGGCGAATCATCTGAGGAAGAAGGATTCTTCGGAACGACAACACGGGGCTCATGCCATAAGCTTTTGCTGCTTCCAACTCACCTTTATCGACGGCCATGATCGCACCACGGAAAGTTTCCGCCATGTAAGCTCCAAAGATAAAACCAATTGTCAACACACCGGCAATAAACGGGCTCACATCAATGTAGTCAGGTAAGTAAGAAGTCCACTCATGATTTGGGTCGCTAGATGCAAACCATTCATTGAGCGTTTCGTTGATGGAATAGAGGCTATTGTTTAAAAGTATTTGCCCACCAAAGAAAATCAACATCATCAGAACTAAGTCTGGAATGCCGCGAATAATGGTGGTGTAAAGTGTGGCAATTGCTCTTGCCCATTTGTAGGGAGCA
>NZ_JAWOUT010000633.1:0-541 GCF_033339515.1 Vibrio sp. 2130-1 | reverse complement strand
TAACGCCTTGTTAAGGTGTGAGGCACGCAATACCGATGCTGCCGCATGTTACCGTAACCACTAAAACCAACGCATAGTAAAAAAGCCACGCGTGCCGAATCACTCTTAAACAATTTGTTATACGAATTTCTTCAGTGCCAACACTTGTTGTTCAAATAACTCACAATCTGACTTTGAGTATGACTTGGCGACATTAACCCATTGAACGCCCGTTTCATCTATGTGGCGAAACTCGACTTGAAGTGCATATTTAGAGCAACGAAGAAGAGCAAAGACCAAACCTACGACGGTCAGACTAAGAACTAAAACTAGTAGCCATTGTGGTACCTCTTCCAACCTTGGAATAACTAACCAAACTGCCCCTGAAAAAACACACACCCAGAATAAAACTTGACCTAAATTATCAAGAAAACTTAACTTTTTAACCCTAACATTGTTTATCTTAGACAAAGGATATGAGTCTTTCTTAAACCTGAACTCTTTTGAATCCAAGCTAAAATCAGTACTCTTGTACATAAATTCCCTCTATTCGTATAACGCC
>NZ_JAWOUT010000632.1:0-542 GCF_033339515.1 Vibrio sp. 2130-1 | reverse complement strand
ACAATCACTACATGGCTGGGATGAAGGTTCAAGCGACAACGCGATAGAAGTTCACATTCATAACCTACGTAAAAAAGCCCCCAACGTCGCCATCAAAAACATTCGTGGTGTGGGGTACATTCTTGAAAAATAAAAAACCTTACTCCATTAAACGCCAACTGACGCTCTCGGTTGGCTTGTTAGTCAGCGCGCTTTTGCTTATTTCTTTGTACTTCAGCTTTCAATCAGCCAAACACGAAGTCGAAGAAGTTTATGACGCTAGGCTTGGGCAATCCGCTAAGCTGATGCTGCTGACGCTGTCCATTTCAACCGAAACGGACACTCTCGCCAACCACAGAGAGCTATTCGACCAGTGGATGAAGAACATCGATTCTTTGGCAAAGAGCGACGAAGACAAAGCCACCAAATTTGGTCACCCCTACGAACAGAATCTCGTTTTTCAATTCTACCGTGAAAACAAGTTAATCTGGAGTTCCACTCCAGATCTGCGTTCTCTTTCTTCTTCTTTTGATAACAACGGCTACGCCGACATTACCAAAGAC
>NZ_JAWOUT010000631.1:0-543 GCF_033339515.1 Vibrio sp. 2130-1 | reverse complement strand
GAACTCTTGCGTACCTATGGTGTTGACTTGATCAAGTTTGTCGGCGTAAGACTGAATGACATCCTCATAAAGCTTTTGCAGCTGAGTATCTTCGATGTGTTCCAAAGGCAATTCGTACAAACGGCGTTTTGACTGATGAGTGTCAAGAGGCGCTTTCTGGTACTGAAAGTTAGGTTCTTGCGAGTACTTATTATTGATGAACCTTTCTCGCTCTTGGGCGTAATTAAGCGGGTTTACGCTGCTAAGAATATCAATATCAGTGACTAACTGAGAGAGGTTTTCATCTATTGCTAATAGCTGGCTAGAAATTGGTTCATTAAACTGAGCCATGTCGTTCAACTCCATGTGAAGGTAAGACCTTTTCAACTAAGCGCAGAGTACCTGTCAGTCATCGAAGACAACTATGGGAGGCAAGAGCCGTTATCCATTGTGTATATGACCGTCTCTGTACTTTTGACTAACGGTGATTGTATTGAAAGAGGTGGAGCCAAATTATCATTGAGTGTTTGGTTTGAACAACAAATATTTCTCAGTCTCAATCGG
>NZ_JAWOUT010000630.1:0-543 GCF_033339515.1 Vibrio sp. 2130-1 | reverse complement strand
CGGTGTTTATGACGTGGCGAAAGCAATCACTTTAGGCGATCAGACTTTTGGCGTGGTAGAAATGGGTGTTCACGTCGAGCATGTTCATCAAATGCTTTCGTTTGCGACTCATGCGAGTTTGGTGATTGCCTTTGTCGAAATGTCGCTGGTGGCGCTGTTTTCATTTGCGCTAGGCAGCTACTTGATGAAGCGTCTGGATCTTCTCCGCACTGGGGTAATCAAGGTTTCACAGCAAGGGCCGGGTTCGCAAATTTCTATTTCAGGCAATGACGAAGTCACGCGCGTTGGAGAGGCGTTTAACCAAATGTCACGCTCTTTAGCGCAAGCGCAAAATAAACTTCAGCAAGAACATCAGACCCAGCAGCAGTTATCCGCCAAAATATCGCAGCTTGCCGAGGTGGCGGAACACGCTCGCGATACCATCATCATTACGCATCCTGACGGCACGATTGCTTGGGTAAACTCTGCGTTTGAGCAGTTAACCGAATATTCGTTAGAGGAAGTGGTTGGCAAATCACCGGGCGAACTGCTGCAAGGTGAAGA
>NZ_JAWOUT010000629.1:0-544 GCF_033339515.1 Vibrio sp. 2130-1 | reverse complement strand
AAAATGCTGACTACCCCTTCAATAAACGACTGCTGCGTCAAATCGATCGACGCGTTCGTTTTCTCAGAAAGTTTTTACCTGAAGTCACCATCGTTGATTACTCACCTCAACAAGAAGGCAAAGTCTTTTTTGGTGCTTGGGTCGAGATTGAAAACGAAGCCGGTGATGTGAAGAAGTTCCGCATTGTGGGGCCAGAAGAAATATATGGCGATGCCAAAGATTACATCTCCATTGATTCCCCTATGGCCAGAGCCATGTTGAAAAAGCAAGTGGATGAAGAATTTACCGTTCGAACGCCGGAAGGTGACAAAGAGTGGTTCATCAATTCGATTGAATACAACAAGCAAAGCGCAGAATCTTAACTTCCTCGACCTTGAAACATTCGGCGAGCGAAGTGCGTTTGCCAATGATGTTGACCTATTTTTATGCGCCCTCATTTGAGGGCGCGAGCTGTATTTACTGGAGAGGTTTAAAATGAAAGCCGTGATTTGTGGTGCTGCGTTAACGATGGCTATTTCGCTTCCTACTGTCGCTCAAGAAGAGC
>NZ_JAWOUT010000628.1:0-544 GCF_033339515.1 Vibrio sp. 2130-1 | reverse complement strand
CGTTATCTTTTTTCACTTCATGCGCGATGCCAAATTGTTGCGCTTTAACCGCAGGGATGACTTCACCACTGAGGATGTAACGACGTGCTTGTCGATTGCCCATCGCACGCATCACGTATGGTGCAATGGTGGCGGGCACCAATCCCAGTTTGACTTCACTCAAGCAAAACTGAGCGGAGTGGCTGGCGATAGCGATATCGCTGCAGCAAATTAGCCCCAATGCGCCACCAAAGGCTGAGCCTTGTACGACAGCGATGGTGGGTTGAGGGAAGGCATCCAACGTTTCCATTAAGCGAGCGAGGCTTTGTGCATCGACTAGGTTTTCTTTTCGGGTACTATTTGCCATCGATTGCATCCAAGCTAAATCCGCACCAGAGGAAAAGTGTTTGCCATTACTACGCAGCAGTAAGCAACGCACATCGGTTCTTAGTGCAAGATAATCTAACCGATGGATGATCAAATCAATCATGCAGGCATCAAAGGCATTGTGTTTCTTTGTCCGATTCAGCGTCAGCGTTGCAACACCGAATTCGTCAACCTGCCA
>NZ_JAWOUT010000627.1:0-544 GCF_033339515.1 Vibrio sp. 2130-1 | reverse complement strand
CATATTGGCGTTTATTCATCATGGCAATTAGTAATGAACTCTCGATTCTGACTCAGGCAGAACAACGAGACTTGTATTCAGCACCTCAGTTTTCTATTGAGGAACAACGTTTGTATTTTTCGCTAAACGATGTAGAACAGGCCGAATGCCGTACTATCAGGCTTACTAAACATCGTTGTTATTTCGTGGCGCTTCTGGGCTATTTTAAATCTAAGCCAGTGATCATTGCTCCGAGTTTCCGTGATATCAGTATCGACATGCAGTTTATTGCCTCCCAAATTCAAAGAGGTAAAGGGATCAGGCCTTTCAGTGTCAGTAAAATGCAGCGTGACCGTATTTACTCAAGGATACTGCGTCTACTAAATTACAATAAGTGGAATGAAAAACAGCACCTCAATGCTCTGTGCCACCACCTGGTTTACATTGGTCATGCCTGGCTGGAGCCTCGACACCTCTTTGATGCGGCCATTGAATACCTTGCCAGCCATAACATTGCCATTCCTAAGTACTCCGTGCTTCAAAGACTGATAAGCCGCACAATGCA
>NZ_JAWOUT010000626.1:0-545 GCF_033339515.1 Vibrio sp. 2130-1 | reverse complement strand
TCAGATGATATTCCAAGACCCATCGGCGAGCCTCAATCCGAGATTGACGATTTCAGAATGTATCGCAGAGCCGTTACTCACACACCAACCTCAACTCAAACGCGCCGAAGTCGAAAAACGCGTCATTGCGATGATGGACAAAGTGGGTCTGTTGGCAAGCCAACGTAACCGATATCCGCATGAGTTTTCTGGCGGTCAGTGCCAACGTGTTGGCATCGCGCGCGCCTTAATCCTCAACCCGGACTTAGTGGTGTGTGATGAACCCGTCAGTGCATTGGATGTATCGATTCAAGCGCAGGTCATTAATTTGCTCGACGACCTTAAACAAGAAATGGGACTGACACTGGTGATGATCGCTCATGACCTCAGCGTTGTGCGCCATATCAGCGACCGAGTAATGGTGATGTACCTTGGCAAACCAATGGAAGTGGGACGCTACGACCAAGTGTTCGACGATGCTCAGCATCCCTACACAAAAGCATTGCTTTCTGCGGTACCGATTGCCAATCCTCAACTTGCACGCAACCGCGACATCCAATTGTTGC
>NZ_JAWOUT010000625.1:0-545 GCF_033339515.1 Vibrio sp. 2130-1 | reverse complement strand
CACAGATGCGACATCGCTTTACCTAAGCTTGCGCCTTTGTGGGCTATGACATCTGGCATGTATGGGCCAGCAAACGTGTAAGTCAGGAACACGGCGGCCACAACCATTAGCGGAGGCCCTAATGCACGACGAGTCGCTTCAAGTAGCAATATCATGCCAACGACCGCAACCACAATATCGGCAGTGGTGGGCGCGCCGGAACGTCCTGCGAGTTCGGTGTAGAAAAGGTAGATATAGGCAGCCGAAAAGCTACCCGCTAACGCGAGAATCCAATCCACAAGAGGAATGTGATCACGCGGAGAGTTCTTCATTGCTGGATAAGCAGTGAAGGCCAAAAATATCGCGAAAGTGAGGTGAATCGCTCGCGCTTCAGTGTCATTCAGTACGCCAAAATTGAAAATAAATGGTAGCGGGGAGGCGTACCATAATTGAAATAGTGACCAACACAGAGGGACTAACCAAAGGATTCGTCCTTGCACTCCCGAAGGGTTACGTGCGCCCGTGTCTGCTTGAGCCACCATTTCTTGCACATCTTGAGACGGAGT
>NZ_JAWOUT010000624.1:0-545 GCF_033339515.1 Vibrio sp. 2130-1 | reverse complement strand
GGCCCCGGCTGTCGACGGCCCGGTACAGATACGCCCAGCGGCCATTGACCTTCACGTAGGTTTCATCCATGTGCCACGGGCAAAGATCGGAAGGGTTACGCCAGTACCAGCGCAGCCGTTTTTCCATTTCAGGCGCATAACGCTGAACCCAGCGGTAAATCGTGGAGTGATCGACATTCGCTCCGCGTTCAGCCAGCATCTCCTGCAGCTCACGGTAACTGATGCCGTATTTGCAGTACCAGCGTACGGCCCACAGAATGATGTCACGCTGAAAATGCCGGCCTTTGAATGGGTTCATGTGCAGCTCCATCAGCAAAAGGGGATGATAAGTTTATCACCACCGACTATTTGCAACAGTGCCCATCGGCGTAGTAGTGGATGTGGTCGATGACAAAGCCGGTGCGGGTCAGCGTGCGCCGGAGGATCGGCAGAAAATCGACCAGGAACGAAGTAGCGCGTGTGACGACGGCCGGTACGCCGACACGCGCCACGGCCTCGGCCCAGCGCGCGGCCGGCGGTTGGAGCAGGCCGTTGTGCACCGAACC
>NZ_JAWOUT010000623.1:0-545 GCF_033339515.1 Vibrio sp. 2130-1 | reverse complement strand
AGGCAAAGGATTTGAGAATCTACAAGGCGTAGACAACAACAAAGGCACCATCAACGGTGTCACTGCCGTCATGCCTGGCCGTTGGGGTAGCCACGTGGGAGTCATGGATCTGGTCATCGAGCAAAAAGACGGCCAATGGCAAGTAGTGGAAGGACAATCTGAAGCTCGACCAATTTTCGACAAAGCGACTAAGAAATCGCTTGCAGAAGCAGACCAAGGCATCATTAAAGCACTCGAAGACGATCACAAAGGCACTCGCGAATTCGTTAACCAACCAATTGGTAAAGCGAATGACGTGATGTACAGCTTCTTGGCTTTGGTGCAAGACGACCCAACAATCCAAATCGTTAACCTTGCACAAAAAGACTACGTTGAACGTTTCATTCAAGGCGATCCAGACCTTGCTGACATTCCAGTTTTGAGCGCGGCAGCGCCTTTTAAAGTGGGCGGACGTAAAGATGATCCGAACGGCTTCACTGAAGTTGAATCTGGCCAACTGACTTTCCGCAACGCCGCCGACTTGTACCTATACCCAAATACGCTCG
>NZ_JAWOUT010000622.1:0-545 GCF_033339515.1 Vibrio sp. 2130-1 | reverse complement strand
ACCTCCTTTTGGTCGGTTCACGGCAATGCATATACCGTTTCGCCGAGTTCAATCCGCGCGCTGCGAATCCGATGCCGGTGCCGTAGAACATTGGGTCGATATCCGATCACGGTGTCCTAGATGACATGGTCTGCAACAGATGTCGATTAAACTCCTGGCCCAAGCCGAAAGCCTCGTGGACACTGACGATCGCCAATCCTTCCAATCCTTGATGCTTGGAGGCACAGTCTTCCGCCGTCGGGACAGATGCAAAGAAATGTACAGGGCAACAGAAGGACTGACGAACGTCGGCTGCTTCCTGCGGCAATACCAAGGACACCGCCATGCCGGCAGGTTCGACAGCCTGTATCTCGCTGGGTGAAACCGTGAGTGAAACGGGTGCTCCGGTTGCAGCGCAATGCGATGAGACGCGAGCTGTACGGCCGATCAGCGCCGGAAATATCAAGGTGTCCAGCGCGCACCAGGCATACAGACGGCGGTCGTCAATTTCAAAGACATACGAAGTCTCGCGCAAGGTGAGGCCGTAGCCGATGATGTTCCCATCT
>NZ_JAWOUT010000621.1:0-545 GCF_033339515.1 Vibrio sp. 2130-1 | reverse complement strand
TCAGCATTAACCTCTTTGCTTGGCATGGTTGGCGGCGTGTTAGGTAGCTTGTTGCTGTCTATCTTGTCACTGGCTATCGCTGCTGGCTTTATGACGTATTCAGAGTCGTTGGCATCAGGCCTACAAACTATCGCGATCCGTACCGCTGGCGAAAACGCGAAAAGCTGGACAACGCTTATCGCCGCGACCATTAAAAGCGTGCTGCTGGGCGTAGTTGGTGTGGCTGCGATTCAAGCGCTATTGATCGGTGCTGGCTTCTTCGTGTTTGGCGTTCCTGCTGCTGGTTTGCTCACATTGATTCTGATGATTTTGTGTATCGCTCAGCTTCCTGCGCTGCTTGCCGTATTGCCAGTGATTGGCTACATGTACATGACGCAAGACAGCACAACCGCAACCATGTTTACCGTGTGGGCGGTTGTCGGTGCGCTGTCTGAGAACTTACTAAAACCAATGTTTATGGGCCGTGGTGTAGACGTACCAATGCCAGTGATTCTGCTTGGGGCCATCGGCGGTATGCTTTTCTACGGCATCGTTGGCCTGTTCCT
>NZ_JAWOUT010000620.1:0-545 GCF_033339515.1 Vibrio sp. 2130-1 | reverse complement strand
AGTATTGAGTCAGACATGATTCACGTTGAGGTCGTGTATGCATTGCCTCATGAGCAACGCGTGTTTAACTTAGTTGTGAATAACCACGCGACGGTTGAAGAGATCATTCGTCAGTCGGGTGTCTTGGAATTGTATCCAGAAATTGATTTAGCGAAAAACAAAGTAGGTGTGTTTAGTCGTAATGTAAAACTAGACGCGACCGTACGTGATAAAGACCGCATTGAAATCTATCGCCCTTTATTGGCAGATCCAAAAGAGATTCGTCGTAAGCGAGCAGAGCAAGCAAAAGCGGCTGGGAATGCCGATCCAGTGACTGGTGGCAAGCCAAATGCTCTGCGCAAGTAAGCAGAATAAGCAATATTTTAGATGGTAAAAAACCTCCCAAGTGGGAGGTTTTTTTGCATAAAGGTTTTATGATGCCAATCGATGTAATGAAAGGATTGGTTTATTGGATCTGTTCGTAAAACGCGTCACTTTTCGGGAAGTCACCGCTGATATCGGCCAGCGTTCCTTGGTCATTAAAGTTTACGACAAGATCTTTCTGT
>NZ_JAWOUT010000619.1:0-545 GCF_033339515.1 Vibrio sp. 2130-1 | reverse complement strand
TCCAACTGAAGAGTACGAGTACTACATGGAGCTGATGGCGCTATTAAACAACCTGCTAGAAACAGCGCGTAGCCGTGGTTTCAAGTTTTTGGATTCTCACATCGAAGCACCAGAACAAAGCTCTATCTTCCTGATGTTCCCGCAAGTTTCTGAGGATCATCGTCTGATTTCGTTCATTACTGATAATTTACGTTTAATGGCGATGGGACAAATGTCGCCTCATGAATTAGAGGGACTGTTAGAACAAGAAATCGAAGCTATCCAGAACGAACTGCTGCTGCCTTCACGCTCATTACAGCGTACCGCAGAAGCACTACCTGGTTTCGGTATTCTTGCCGCAGTTGGTGGCATCATCATCACTATGCAAGCCATAGATGGTTCTATTGCGCTCATTGGCTATCACGTAGCCGCTGCCCTTGTAGGTACATTCATTGGTATTTTTGGTTGTTACTGTGGTCTAGATCCACTAAGTAACGCCATGGCTCAGCGAGTGAAACGTAATATGACCGCTTTTGAATGCGTACGCGCAACGCTCGTTGCTTACG
>NZ_JAWOUT010000618.1:0-546 GCF_033339515.1 Vibrio sp. 2130-1 | reverse complement strand
TTGATCGGAGAGGTGATAACGTTGCAAGGTAAAGTGTTGGATGTGTTTGGTCGTCCTATCTCTGGCGTAAAAATAGAAATTTGGCAGTGTGATGGCCAAGGAATTTATGAACATCCGAATCAACCCAGCCAAAACAAGTTTGACCCAAGTTTTTCAGGTTTTGGCGCGACAGTAACTGAAGAAGATGGACGCTATTTTTTTCAAACGTTGTTTCCTGTCCCATACAGCTCAAGACCTCCTCACATTCACGTCAAACTGTGGCGTGGCGACCACGAATTGTTGACCACCCAACTCTATTTGAAAGGACAGACGGGCAACGAATGGTGGGGTGGTAAAGCTCGTGACCATTTACAGTTTGAGCCGGTAAATATTGATGGGCGAATAGTCGGAACGTTCGATTTCGTGATTGCTTAATCTGTTTGATGTTCGCTAGTAAGGCATCAACTCAGCCAGCTGCGACAAGCGTTCTTTGTCTAGTATGGGATGAGGTTCGACACCAGTTACCAAAACAATATCCACCGACGGTAGTGGAGGTAGATCTTCTAA
>NZ_JAWOUT010000617.1:0-546 GCF_033339515.1 Vibrio sp. 2130-1 | reverse complement strand
TGAGCCCTTTTCACTTACTGCGCGAATTTCAAAAGCAATTTGGCTTTCCGCCTCATGCTTACCAGATCCAGCAACGTTTACGTATGGCGAAAAAGCTGCTCAAACAAGGGCAGAGAATCTCTGATGTCGCACAAGAATGTGGTTTTCATGATCAAAGCCACCTGCATCGACACTTTAAGAAAGCCATGGGCGTCACGCCGGGCCAATATCTTCGCTTTAGCTAAATCCGCAATATCGTACAAGGCGAGATGCCTCTACCACGTTACGTTGATAGCCTGACTTCAAAACAATTAAGAACAAACAATGGATAACACTTTGCCGTTACAAGAAGAATCAAAAGCCACTTCATTTTGGCAAGGCACACTCGCAATGATGCCGTTGAGTATTGCCGTACTGCCTTGGGGACTCTTAGCAGGTTCGTTCGCGATTGATACAGGGCTTCACCCGCTAGAAGGACAAGCGTTATCCGCGATTCTTTTCGCGGGCTCCGCTCAGCTCGTCGCGATGGGAATGATAAAAGCGGGCGCGGGGCTAACCACTATGTTG
>NZ_JAWOUT010000616.1:0-546 GCF_033339515.1 Vibrio sp. 2130-1 | reverse complement strand
AAGACGACAAACTGTACGAAGAAGCGCTGCGCGAGAAGATTATCAGCCTAGCCGTTGAAGTATACAAAGCGAAAGAAGAAGTTGTGGGTGCACAAGTGCTTCGTAACTTCGAAAAATCAGTGATGCTTCAAACACTCGATACGCTTTGGAAAGAGCATCTGGCGGCGATGGATCATCTGCGTCAAGGTATCCACCTACGTGGCTACGCACAAAAGAACCCGAAACAAGAGTACAAACGTGAATCGTTTGAATTGTTTGAAGGTTTACTTGAAGCGCTAAAGACTGACGTTATTACTGTTCTGTCTCGTGTCCGCGTTCAACAGCAAGAAGAAGTTGAGCGTATGGAAGAGCAACGTCGTGCACAAGCAGAAGAAGCTGCTCGTCGTGCGCAGGCTCAGCATGCAGCTGCGGAAAATCAGTTGGCTGATGGTGAAGAGTCTGAGGGCTCAAATCAACCTGTTGTTCGTGATGAGCGTAAAGTAGGTCGAAACGAACCTTGTCCATGTGGTAGTGGCAAGAAATACAAGCAGTGTCACGGTCAGATCA
>NZ_JAWOUT010000615.1:0-546 GCF_033339515.1 Vibrio sp. 2130-1 | reverse complement strand
AGTTTGACAGAGTTATCCATCTTGCCGCACAGGCTGGTGTTAGATATTCACTTGTATACCCACATTGTTACGCTGAATCGAATTTAAGTGGATTTTTAAACGTCTTAGAAGCTTGTCGTAAAAGCCATATCAAGCATTTCATATATGCATCTTCCAGCTCCGTTTACGGCTTAAACAAGAAAGTGCCTTTCTCTACATCGGATAATGTTGATCACCCCGTCTCTTTATATGCAGCGACTAAAAAATCTAATGAATTGATGGCGCATAGTTATTCTCATCTCTATCAACTTCCTACAACAGGCTTACGTTTTTTTACTGTGTATGGTTCTTGGGGACGTCCAGATATGGCGCCTTTTATCTTTACTGAGAAAATAATTAACGGCCAGTCTATTGATATTAATAATAATGGTGATATGTGGAGGGACTTTACCCATATTAATGACATTGTCGAAGGGATAGTAAGAATTTCTGATGTCAAACCAAGAATTAATCAGCGATGGAAGTTTGAAAATAGTACTCCAGCGGATAGTTCTGCTCGTTATTCTA
>NZ_JAWOUT010000614.1:0-547 GCF_033339515.1 Vibrio sp. 2130-1 | reverse complement strand
CTTTAGTCAATTACCGTCAGCTTTCTATACTTTGGTCGAGCCACAACCCTTGGATAATACTCGCTGGGTTGCTTGGAATGGTGAGTTTGCACAGCAGTTTGGTTTACCAGCAGCGCAAAACGATGAGCTATTGGCGGTTTTTTCTGGGCAAAGCGAATTCGAACCGTTTCGTCCTCTGGCGATGAAATACGCAGGGCATCAGTTTGGCGTCTACAACCCAGACTTGGGTGATGGACGTGGATTGCTGTTGGCGGAAATTGAGCATCAAAATGGCACTTGGTTTGATATTCACCTTAAAGGCGCGGGGCTAACACCCTACTCGCGAATGGGGGACGGCAGGGCTGTGTTGCGCTCAACCATCCGTGAGTATCTATGTAGCGAAGCCATGGCGGGGCTTGGGATCCCGACGACTCGTGCTCCTGGTATGATGGTTAGTGACACGCCTGTTTATCGCGAGAAAACAGAATTCGGCGCAATGTTGATTCGTATGGCGGAGACCCACGTGCGTTTTGGCCATTTCGAGCACCTTTTCTATACCAATCAATTG
>NZ_JAWOUT010000613.1:0-547 GCF_033339515.1 Vibrio sp. 2130-1 | reverse complement strand
CAAGCGCAACCGTCGCGTCTTTCACACGAAACGCCATACCACATACAGATGGGCCGTGAACTTTAGCAAACTCCTCCGCCTGGCTATGAGGCTGGGCGTTCACGATAAAGCTGATGTCACCTTGTCGATACAACCATGCTTCTTTCGAACGATGTTTGGCTATTTCAGTAAAGCCTAGCGATGTAAATAACGCTTTTAGTTGTTCAATGCCTTTGCTGTCAGCAGCTGTGTATTCAACAAACTCAAATCCGTCTGTACCTAATGGGTTGTATGTGTCCACCATGACTTTCTCCTTGCGTCACTAATTTGTTTACAGCCTCACTGAGCTGTTTGAACTGATTTTTCTAACTTGGCGCAGGTAGAGAGAAATTGGAATACATAAGCCGAAATCTCTATTTCGATGGGTCTTACGGAGAAATGTAAAATTAATGTTACACCACAAAACCATCAATGCATCTGGTTAAAAACAAACCAAAATCAAATATAATTTCAATCAATTAGGTTGATATTTTTCTATTTATGCCATATCACCAAATATAAATAACTT
>NZ_JAWOUT010000612.1:0-547 GCF_033339515.1 Vibrio sp. 2130-1 | reverse complement strand
TATCTAAGTTACGTATGGTTAGGGCTTGATTTTTTGAACTTTCAATCCCATAAATGTACTTAAAAGAAAGTCTCTTATCGAGGAAGATTATGAACAGTCCAATGTTTACCCGCACTTCAACTCAAGAAAGTGCTCTACAAACGAACAAAGTATTGCGTAATACTTACGCTCTACTTTCAATGACACTTTTATGGTCGGCAGTCGTTGCTGGCGTTGCAATGGCATTTAACCTTCCACATCCAGGTATCATCCTAATGCTGGTTGGTTTCTACGGCCTATTATTCTTAACAGAAAAAAACCGTAACAACAGTCTTGGCCTTGTGTTTACGTTCCTATTTACTGGCTTCTTAGGTTACACCGTTGGCCCTATTCTAAACATGTACATTGGTGCAGGCATGGGCGATATCGTATTAACCGCACTCGGTGGTACGGCACTATCTTTCATGGCAGCATCGGCATACGCACTAACAACGAAACGTGACCTATCGATGATGGGTGGCTTAATGCTATCACTATTTGTTGTGCTGGTTGTGGGCATGATTGCAAG
>NZ_JAWOUT010000611.1:0-548 GCF_033339515.1 Vibrio sp. 2130-1 | reverse complement strand
CATGAGAGTTCCTTAGTTATATCAATACCAGCGCATGTTGGCGCGGCAGCTACGGCAAAGCCGTTAAGATTAATCGTCTTGTGCTTCTCTAATTTGAACACGGAAATGTGTGCCATTTGGATTGACCGTGACTTCCGAAAGCGTCACAGATTCAAATCCACGCACGATCATTTTGCGCCAAGGCCCCGGTTTGGTGTTCACTTCCAAACCATTGTTGTCGTACCAGTAGAAGCGATAAAGAATGTGCTGGTCACCTTTGTAGTTACTGCTTAACTGCACCACACCACGTGGTCGATCATCGACGTAAGTCGTGGTGATGTTGTCAACCAACAGTCGGCTGCCCAATACGTTATCGTTAAAAAATACGTTTTGTGTTTGGCCATCAACTCGGATCCCAGCAGTGTTGTCCGCACAACCTGCCAAACCGATAATGACTGCTAAGCCAATAAGCCATGCTCTCATTACAATCTCCCTAATTGTTTATGCCATACCGTCGAATGCGCTCCCTGACGAGAAACCCACACCAGTGTGGTTTGCTGCGCTGGTAC
>NZ_JAWOUT010000610.1:0-549 GCF_033339515.1 Vibrio sp. 2130-1 | reverse complement strand
CTGCCTCCTTTTTCTGACTTTGCGAAAGCATATGTTCGCTACCAGCAATCGCTTAACAAGAAAGATTCAACTACTTGGGCTTCATCACTTGTGTTCCTCTATCAAGCATTAGAAGAGCACGCTGCTCACAATGATAAATCTTCAGTTGATATAATGAACATCAACAATAATGTGATTGATCGCGTAGAGCAGAAGATACGGAGCAGTGATTTAGGTGCTGGCGGCAAACGCAATATCGGCCTTTCGTTCGAAAAGGTATTGAAATTCATCAAAGAAAAACGATTTAAACTAGATCTACAAGATTGGTCGAACCCGTTTCCTCGTCAATCTGACGCGAGCATAAAACTAGACGAAAAAAGTCGCAAGGAAATAGAAGATAAATGTCCGTCAGATTATCAGATGTTGCAGGTAGCAGACGCTTTTCATAAAGCTAAGACACCACGCCAGAAGTATTTTAGTAGTCTTTGCGTTATGTTGATGTGCCAGCCCAGCCGAAATACCGAATTGAATGGTTTGACTGTCAATTCATTACAGCGAAGTGATAAAGGT
>NZ_JAWOUT010000609.1:0-549 GCF_033339515.1 Vibrio sp. 2130-1 | reverse complement strand
CGCTTCAACGCAAAGTGGTTTTTCTGATGCTGACAATGGTTCTGTGGAAGCAACAGGACGCTTTTTCCAAATTACGAATGCAATTGCGGAAGTAAGAATCCACAAGCCTGCAAAAACAAAAGTGAGCGTTTGCCAGAGTTTATCGACGCCATTTTGTTGGGCAGGAGCTGCATTTGAAACGGTTGGTATAGGAAGCGCGGTTTCAGGTAAGGTAATCAAGCCTGCATCGCTTTGTTCCACATTCAGTTTCAGCTCAGACAAGTTTGCCT
The DNA here is from genome assembly GCF_033339515.1 of Vibrio sp. 2130-1. Taxonomy (NCBI): domain Bacteria; kingdom Pseudomonadati; phylum Pseudomonadota; class Gammaproteobacteria; order Vibrionales; family Vibrionaceae; genus Vibrio; species Vibrio sp. 2130-1. Next base: position 280 of record NZ_JAWOUT010000609.1, on the reverse strand, counting down.
GCTTTGCTTCATCGCTTTTACTGTCCCACCAATTCAGTGCGTAGCCTGGCAGCGTGAATTCGCCAGCTTCTGTTGGGATCAGCACTTGCTTTACCGTCATGATTACCGTGCCATCTCTTGCTGTGTCGAATTGAGGCTGTTCAGGGTAGACGCGTAAGGCGTTCGGGTAATCCATAGTAATACGCGGTAAGTATTCGGCTTGTGTACCGCGAGCTTTGATTTGAATGGTACGAGTAATAGACGAACCTTGTTTCACGCTATTTACCGTATTGGCGGATAG
>NZ_JAWOUT010000608.1:0-551 GCF_033339515.1 Vibrio sp. 2130-1 | reverse complement strand
TCTACTTTCAGCTTGTTCGTCTGGCCCAGAGCCGAGTGAACAGGTTGAAGTAACTGTACCCACCAATCAGTTATTGTCTAATAACCCTGACTTGTTTCAGTTTTACAACGAGTGGCACGGCACGCCCTATCGACTTGGCGGAACGCAAAAATCTGGAATCGACTGCTCGGCTTTCGTTCAAAGAGCCTTTGTCGCAGCGTATCAACTCGCCCTACCAAGGACGACAAAGCAGCAATCCACACAAGGCGTTGAGCTGAGTTGGACGGATGCCAAACAAGGAGATTTGGTGTTTTTTAAAACTCGACGAAGCACCTACCACGTTGGAATCTACTTGGGGAACAAGCAGTTTATGCACGCATCAACGTCTAAAGGGGTAATTATTTCTAGAATCGACAACCCTTACTGGGCGTCCAAGTTTTGGCAAGTAAGAAGAGTTACCTTGTAACCCTTCTTATTGTTGGAATAGTGTTTAGCTGAATATTAGAGGGCATACTCGACATTTGAACATTAGTCGTAAGTGGCGACTGCGGTATCAAATAGGTTTTTCACTA
>NZ_JAWOUT010000607.1:0-551 GCF_033339515.1 Vibrio sp. 2130-1 | reverse complement strand
GTTCTGCTGCTTTCCAATCGATACCTGCCGCTTTTGGACCAACGCCTACCGCCGTAGAAAGCTCGTATTCACGTTTGGTTTGATTTGTGAGTTCATCTAACTCTGCACGCATGGTTGTCACCAAGTAGGTAAACGCCTCACGCTCAGACGCTTTTTGTTCATCAGAAAGCTTGGTATCTGGGTTCCAAGGCGACGTTGTTAAACCGCCACCGCCTGGGTATTCCCAATCCAAATCAATGCCATCAAAGAAATCATATTGAGCAATCAACTCAACGGCACTTTTTGAGAATTGATCCATCGCTTGTTTGTTTTGCGTCATAGCATGGAACGGTTCGGACATTGTCCAGCCACCAAAAGAAGGAAGAATTTTGAGATCAGGATGTTGTTTCTTCATTTCGGCAAGTTGAGCGAAGTGACCTTTGTATGGCACGTTAACTGAGACAGCGCCAAAGTTCTTTTCCAGTGCCGCTTCGGTATCGACAATGATCGCCGTATAGGGATCTTTTCCTTCGCAGTGTTTAGCTACTATTTTTTGCACCGTTTCAGAAGCA
>NZ_JAWOUT010000606.1:0-551 GCF_033339515.1 Vibrio sp. 2130-1 | reverse complement strand
TGGACTTCGAAATTGACTTTAACCACCCTGCGATTGAATCAGACGAGCAGCGCCTGCTGTTTGATTTCTCATCTCAAGGTTTCGTTCGCGAAATTTCTCGTGCACGTACGTTTGGCTTTATGCGTGATATCGAGTACCTACAATCTCAAAACCTAGTTTTGGGTGGTAGTTTCGACAATGCTATCGTATTGGACGATTATCGAATTCTGAACGAAGAAGGTCTGCGCTTTGAGAACGAGTTTGTTACTCACAAGGTGTTAGATGCAATTGGCGACCTTTACATGTGTGGTCATCCAATTATTGGTGAATTCCGTGCTTATAAATCAGGTCACGGTTTAAACAACCAACTTCTACGCGCAGTATTGGCGGATCAAGAAGCGTGGGAATGGACAACTTTCGAAGAAGAAGTCGGTTCTCCAGTCGCTTTTGCAGAGCCAAACATGGTGCTAGCATAAGTTAGTCAAAGAATATTAAAAACCAGGTTTCGACCTGGTTTTTTTCTATCTAAATTTTACCATCACTTGATGATGGTTGATGGTTGATGGTTGATG
>NZ_JAWOUT010000605.1:0-551 GCF_033339515.1 Vibrio sp. 2130-1 | reverse complement strand
GCTTAATTTGTGAATGGTGGACACAAAAAAAGAGAACCGGTTGATGACGGGTTCTCTTTTTGTGTTCGATAGAGGTTCAACTCTCGGAATCATTTTTAGCAGTGAAGCGAAATTTGTCTGAAGCGCTTTTAAGTTGTGTAAGTACGAGAGTGGATTACTTCAGATCGATGCTGTTGAGTCGGCCCATAAAAGTGAGGATTTCTAAGTTCTCTTTGTGGGCTTCTAGTAGTGCCTTTTTCGTTTGCATGTAAGCGGCAAGTTTGCCGTATTTGTTAATCGAACGTACTACCGTCTTGTACTTGTATTCACCCTTATCGTTAAACTCGCGCCATTTCGCAATGTAACAAGTGTCTCGGTTGTCTGGGTTCTCGAGGGTTGGGTTAGGCTTATGAACGATTTTAGGCTCAACGCTGTGCGGCAGACGCGTCATTAAGTACGGGTCTTTTAATAGACGTCGCCAAAACTTGCCCCACATTTCTCTACCCAACTCATTTCTTAGTTTGATGGCTTTCTTCAAGCCCTTTTTCTCTCCAATACGAACAAAACCCACT
>NZ_JAWOUT010000604.1:0-551 GCF_033339515.1 Vibrio sp. 2130-1 | reverse complement strand
CACACTGAACGTATCTGAAAACTGTATCGACCGTCATCTCGCGGAACACGGCGACGACGTAGCGATCATCTGGGAAGGCGATGTTCCAGCAGACGACAAAACGCTGACTTTCAACGAACTGCACAAAGAAGTGTGCAAGTTCTCTAACGCATTAAAAGACCAAGGCGTGCGCAAAGGCGACGTGGTGTGTTTATACATGCCAATGGTGCCAGAAGCAGCTATCGCTATGCTGGCGTGTACACGCATCGGCGCGGTGCATACCGTGGTATTTGGTGGTTTCTCACCAGAAGCACTGTCTGGTCGTATCATCGACTCTGACGCGAAAGTTGTGATCACTGCGGACGAAGGTGTGCGCGGTGGACGTGCCGTTCCGCTGAAAAAGAACGTGGACGAAGCACTCACTAATCCAGAAGTAAAAACCATCAGCAAGGTTGTGGTACTAAAACGCACAGGCGGCAATGTAGATTGGCATGAGCATCGTGATGTTTGGTGGCACGAAGCAACCGCAAAAGTATCTGATGTTTGTCCACCAGAAGAGATGAAAGCGGAAG
>NZ_JAWOUT010000603.1:0-552 GCF_033339515.1 Vibrio sp. 2130-1 | reverse complement strand
GTTCTGCATAACTCTGTATTCCTAATCGCACACTTTCATAACGTGATTATCGGTGGTGTGGTGTTCGGTTGTTTTGCGGCGATCACGTACTGGTTCCCGAAAGCGACCGGTTTCACCATGAATGAAACTTGGGGCAAACGCGCATTCTATCTGTGGATTGTGGGTTTCTTGATGGCGTTCCTGCCGCTTTACGCGCTGGGTTTTATGGGTATGACCCGTCGTCTGAGCCAAGACATCAACCCTGAATACTTCCCGCTATTGGCTGTTGCGGCTGCGGGTACGGTTGTGATTGCACTGGGTGTGTTATCTCAGTTCATCCAAATCTACGTGAGTATTCGTGACCGTGAGCAAAACCGTGACCTAACGGGTGACCCGTGGGGCGGCCGTACATTGGAATGGGCAACGTCTTCACCTCCGCCGTTCTACAACTTTGCTCATCTGCCAAAAGGCGATGTACTGGACGCGTTCTGGTATCAAAAACAAAGTGGCGAGTTCGACCCAATGAAAGAAATGGAATACGAACGCATCCATATGCCGAAGAACACGGCAACG
>NZ_JAWOUT010000602.1:0-552 GCF_033339515.1 Vibrio sp. 2130-1 | reverse complement strand
TACTTTGCACGCGTCCGGCGTTCGTCATCAAGCTGGTGAGGATTTTAAATTCATTGCGTGTGAGTTTAAGCAGCGCGTCATCGTAGCGAATGCTTTGTTCCGATAAGGATAAAGACAACTGCCCAACCTGAATGATTTCTTCTGCACTGCCAGATTGACGGCGAATCAACACACGCAAGCGAGCGAGCAACTCTTCGAGTGCAAACGGTTTTCCGAGGTAATCATCTGCGCCGCCATCAAGGCCTTGAACGCGATCGCGAATGTCGTCGCGTGCGGTAAGTATCATCACTGGGAGCTTAAATCCGCCTTTGCGAATATTACGCAGAACTTCCACTCCATCGATCTCGGGTAGGGTGAGATCCAAAATTACGGCAGTGAACGCTTCTGTTTTGAGTGCGCTAGTCACGCCAGACCCTTTTTCCACCCAATCCACGGTGTACCCATGGCGACTTAATGAAGTCACCATGGATTGACCGAGTAGTTTGTCATCTTCTACGAGTAATAAGCGCATAGATTATTTCAATCTCCCAAGAGTCGCTTCAATTTCCAGTT
>NZ_JAWOUT010000601.1:0-552 GCF_033339515.1 Vibrio sp. 2130-1 | reverse complement strand
TTCGACGAGCGTAATAGTTTCCGCCTTCCTTGGGCTGACTTAGTGCATGGCATTGATGATCTGTTGATGCTGAACCATCTATTGCCTTTGGTCGATATGCTGGAAAATGAAGAGAAAGAACAGCTAGAGCGTTGGCTGCACCGCCAAGAGCGTTCGATTCTTCATGCAATGGATCAAACAAGAGCAATCAGCGTAGAGACTCAGCCGTACTGGCGTGAAAAATAAGATAAGCGAGCGCAAAGTAGCGTTATCTTCATTAATTTAAAGAGAAATAGGACCGATAGGTCCTATTTTTTTGTCTGAATTTTGCGTTGCTGCATTTCCTCTTCGATAAGAGTTAGTCGCTCAAGGATTTGTTCTTGCTGTTCTAATAGCTGTTCTAACATCCGCTCTTTGTTCTTAGAACGGTGATCTTGCTGTTTAGTCGGAGCGGTTAAAATCGACGTAATCACACCAGAGATCATACCGAAGATCCCCACTCCACAAACGATGATGATGACGGCTAAAAACTTTCCTCCAGAGGTCACTGGATAATGATCGCCGTAACCCACA
>NZ_JAWOUT010000600.1:0-552 GCF_033339515.1 Vibrio sp. 2130-1 | reverse complement strand
GTACGCCCTCGGCTCTTAACGCTTGCTCTAGCTCTCTGTCTCCTCCTCCAATCCAAGTAATGTCTAATTGGCGATTGAGTGCAAATCGATTCAAGCAACGGAGTGTGTTAAGTAAAAATTGAGGGTCTTTCTGTGGTGCGACACGCCCTAAAACAACAATGTTCAATGCAGCTTGATGGTTTCTGCCGACACGCGTCGCACTTTGATAAGAAACGTAGTTGTTCAGCAGTTCCGCTCGTTTTGCTCCAATGCTAATGGCTAAATCACATTCGCGCTGACTGCAGCCTGCCACCACGTCAATTTTGTTGAGCATCACCTTTTCTAAAGCTTTGTATAGTTGGCGAGCGAAGCCTGAAATATCTTCTCGTTCAAACGCATAGCAGTGCGGGGTATACACCAAGCGGGCGTGGTTGAGTTTCAAAAATCGACCTAAAAACCCGGCTTTGCTAGAGTGCAAGTGCACAATATTGGGTTTTATGTCATTGATGGTTTGATTGGCGTCTCGCACAAACTGCAGAAGCCCACCTTCCACCCATTTCGTTTGAGCAAAAA
>NZ_JAWOUT010000599.1:0-552 GCF_033339515.1 Vibrio sp. 2130-1 | reverse complement strand
TAAACATCGTTAAATTTTTAATTTTCATTTTCTTTCATTCAGTCAGAAAGCGAAGAAAAGTACAACTTCCCTTTCTTAAAACTCAATGATGTCTTACGTGTTTTTTTGGAACTTTTACTTTCTGGATCAATAAATTGAGTATAGCAATGAGGGACTAAACACCCACTTTTCGCTCTAAACGATAAACCACTATTGTTTAGATTGACACGCTGTTTCTTTACCACTAGGGATTCCAAACAATGGTTATCCTTAATTTGGGTGGCAATTCGATCGCGTACTCCTACCCAATACGCCTTAAACGACGACATCATAAATATCCTCTTTAATGACATGAATAACATACACTTGAGCTTTATTCCGTCATGACGAAGCAGGTCATTATTCCATATAAAAATTAATGAAAGGAATTAATAGCCCCTACTTAGATATGGTTTGGCTCTTTTTCATTTAAGAAATACGCTTTCATCTCATAATGTATTGAGATGCATATAGTTAACACTTTATGACTATTAATTAGAAAAGCGTAAGACGAAATTGTACATATTCCATACA
>NZ_JAWOUT010000598.1:0-552 GCF_033339515.1 Vibrio sp. 2130-1 | reverse complement strand
TCATACCATCAAACTTCACTGATGCCGAGACCAAACCCGGCACAAAAGTCTGATAGTAAAGATCCACTTTAAACTCACAACCACCACCGTGGTGCCAGATTTGTTCGGTCGCGACACGATCTAAACGTACGTTGCGAATAAACTGCAGGTAAGGCACTTGCCACACGCCTAAGCGATCATCGCTTTTTCTATATTCATGATCGGACAGCGAACACAGCTCAGGTTTATCTTCATCAAACAGAAGATCTTCGTCTTCCTCTAAGAACAAGATTTCAAAGCGGTTGCGCCCCATTTGCATGTAAGGGCGAATGTCTTTCTTGTAGACATTCTGAGAGCCATCGCAGTCAAACAATGCAACGCCATTCAAACGCACCTCAGCGTGGTAGTGCACCCCACCCAGCACCAGTTCAACCGCCGGGAACGCCATCATGGATTCATCCACCTCAATGTCGTGCATCAAGTGCCATTCTTGTTGGCGAATGGCCGCTTCCGTCAATTCAGCGGGCAGCACCTGACTCAGAGGAGCAGGGAAAGTGATGTCATCCTGTGGGA
>NZ_JAWOUT010000597.1:0-552 GCF_033339515.1 Vibrio sp. 2130-1 | reverse complement strand
ACCGATAACGTTCGCTACATGGTAGGGGCTCGCACTCCGCAGGGTTATCGCATATCCAGCGTAACGCCAGCAGGGATTGAGCTGGTGAAAGGCGGGCGCGTTATCACTATTGAACTTGGATACGAAGGCGAGAAAAACCATGACAAATCTTGAACAGATTCTAAATAACGACCTAAGTGGCATTGAAGTGCAAAACATTAAGAGCAAGCTCTTACAAGCACAGGCAGCGGTAAAGCGTCAGTTGGACTTGGGATGTCCTCCGCAGCAGTATCAATTGCTACTAAAACAGTATGAAGCATACACAGCGGCACAGGTTGTGATTGAAGCATACGAAGCTAACCAAAAATAAAGGGAAATCCTATGTCATTTTACGATGCGACCAACAGTGTAAACCTCGATGACGTTAAAAAGAAACTTGAGCAACAAGCGAAAGACGCGAACAAATCCGTCACCGATGCAATTAAAAATCTAGAAACCAACGCGGACGACCCATCTAAGCTGGCTGAACTTCAGCACGCTATCAACAAATGGTCGGTGGTATACAACATAAAC
>NZ_JAWOUT010000596.1:0-552 GCF_033339515.1 Vibrio sp. 2130-1 | reverse complement strand
CGAGTGACAACAACGACCATTTCGGAAGAGCAGCATGAATATGCTCGACAGCAAATCGTACAACGAGGTTTAGCCGATCGAATTACTTTACTTAAAGAAGACTACCGTAACCTTACTGGGACGTACGATAAATTGGTTTCTATCGAGATGATTGAAGCCGTGGGGAAACAGTTCTTAGCTTCCTACATCAAAAAATGCGAGTCATTATTAAAGCCTAGCGGCCTGATGGCTATCCAAGCGATTACGATTGCGGACCAGCGCTACGACTATTACAGCAACAATGTCGATTTTATTCAGAAATACATTTTCCCTGGCGGTTTCTTGCCGTCGGTGACGTCTTTGACACAAGCGACCACTAAGCACAGTGATTTGGTGGTTCGTGATTTGTTTGACATCGGCCTAGACTACGCAAAAACACTGAATGAGTGGCATCGCCGTTTTAACCGCGCAGAGGATGCTGTGCGAGGGTTTGGGTACGATGACCGGTTTGTCCGCATGTGGCGTTATTACCATAGTTATTGTGAAGGCGGTTTTCTTGCACGTAGGATCAGC
>NZ_JAWOUT010000595.1:0-553 GCF_033339515.1 Vibrio sp. 2130-1 | reverse complement strand
ACTGCTCCAACACTGAGAGCTGATTTTATTCGTGGTATGGATATCTCCATGTTGCCTGAAATAGAAAAATTGGGTGGGAAATATTACCAAGTTGGCAATGAAAAAGATCTGATTAAAATATTAAAAGATAGTGGAGTTAATTCTATTCGCGCACGTTTGTGGGTAGACCCAATGTCAGCCACTGGTGATGTATTTGGTGGCGGTAATAACACGTTAGAGCGTTCCATTGAGCTTGGTAAACGCGCACAAGAAAACGGTATGTCATTCCTGCTTGATATCCATTACAGCGACTTTTGGGCTGACCCTAAAAAGCAACAAAAGCCAAAAGAGTGGGAGCAACTTACGTTTGAGAACCTAACACAGAAAGTCTACGACTATACAGCAGAGGTGATGAAAGCACACCAAGCTGCGGGTGTCGTGCCAGACATGGTTCAAGTTGGTAACGAACTGAATGGTGGCATGCTTTGGCCGGAGGGTAAGAGTTGGGGTCAAGATGGTAAGGAATTTGACCGTCTATCACTTCTTTTAAAAACCGGTATCCAAGCGGTGCATG
>NZ_JAWOUT010000594.1:0-553 GCF_033339515.1 Vibrio sp. 2130-1 | reverse complement strand
TGCAGAAGAGCTAGATCGTTTGGATTCTCACGTGAAAGAAACGACCAACATCCTGAAAAAAGGTGGCGCAGTCGGTCGTCGTCTGGATTTCATGATGCAAGAATTCAACCGTGAGTCAAACACGCTCGCTTCTAAATCGATCAGCACCGACATCACTGCGTCGGGTGTTGAACTGAAAGTTCTGATCGAACAAATGCGCGAACAGATCCAAAACATCGAATAATCTAAAAACATTTAGATTACATATTGAAAGCCCCGCTTAGTGCGGGGCTTTATTTTATTCGTCTTTTTCCAAGGTTCGGTTGTCAACATACGGCCAATAGTGGTGTCCAACGCGAATCACCAAGGTCGCTGCCGCCAAGATAAACGCCGCAATAGAAAGCCAAACCACCAAAGTGGCATCCAACTCTTTCATACCTAAGGTGATGTAGCGAGCAATGGCCATCATCGCGATATAGATAGGATAGCGAACGGGGATCTTACCGTTCATCACAAACTGCTGCACCATCGCTAAAACCTCAAGATAGATGAACATCAATAAGATGTCCGTCAA
>NZ_JAWOUT010000593.1:0-553 GCF_033339515.1 Vibrio sp. 2130-1 | reverse complement strand
CCACATCAACACCCAGCTCTTTGATGAGCATTGCAAGCTGTTTTTCGTCACCGCCTGGGTCAACAACGATGCCTTTCATCGTTTCGTCACACCAAACGATAGAACAGTTTTGAGAAAAAGAAGTCACTGGGACAACTTGGTATTTCAGAGCCATAGATAACCTATTACCGAATAAATTTGCGTGAAAACTGCCGCAACTATGACACTAACCCTAGGCGACTTCAAGACTTACGCCAGCCCTAAAATAGGCTTACCAACTGCGCACTGCACCCGTATCAATGTGGACAAAGTTACTGCCCGGATAGTATCCAACACCACCAGCCTTCAAACTGATTGCCGCATCACGCACCGTAGACAGCTTTACACCATCGAGACGAAAATCAATCGCCTTCCCTTCCATGTGTAGACTCTTCTTAGCAACACCAGTAGAACCGCTGCGCAGGGACGCATTGGTCACAGGAGAACGGTAGCCAGAAATCACGATAACTTCGGATTCAGTACCGATGAGCTTTTGAATTTGGCTGATTTGATCGAACAGACGTTTATCCATTGG
>NZ_JAWOUT010000592.1:0-553 GCF_033339515.1 Vibrio sp. 2130-1 | reverse complement strand
AAATTCACGCCAGAAAGATTGAATCAATTTCAAAGCTATATGAAGCGTCAGTTCAAGCTTCTGATGCTACATCATATGTAGTAAGGATGCAGGGTGAGCTAGAAAAGGAAAGGGTGTTGAGCTTGGAATTAGACGTTAAGAAGTTCGCCGAACAATACAGACTTGCTAAGCTTTGGCTCTCTGATGATGTTTGCAATCTTGTAGACCAACTTCTTGACCAGCATTCAGCCTTTTATCAAGTTGTTAGAGGTTATCAGCTCAAGCAAAGTGGTTTAGGTAAAACACTCGATTCTAATATGCTTGATCTATGGACTCGTGCGGATAACGAACTTCCCTTGATCCAGTCGAAATTATGTGAGGCTTTCAAAGCGGAGTTGGCTAAGATTTCGCCATAACAAACGCTTCAAGAGGGACTATGGCATCATTTAAGACGAATTCCCAACGTTTGGGATTTTTATCAAAAAAATGGTAGTCATTATTGGTTATATGTTAAATGGCCCACTTTGATGCTCAAAACGCCGCTCAGAGCGCCCAGAACGCGCGTAGTGGCGAT
>NZ_JAWOUT010000591.1:0-553 GCF_033339515.1 Vibrio sp. 2130-1 | reverse complement strand
CCAGCAAGATCTCGATACGATTCGTGAAATTCAAGGTTGGTTATCCAAAGGCATTGCGATCGGCAAAGTGAAAGGATTGCTCGGCCAATCGGATGTAGAAATCAGTGCAGAAAACCATTCGCTTGAAGAAGTGGAAACCGTACTGTCTGCGTTGTCGCAACTCAATCGTGGCAAAACGGAAAGCGTCCTTTCATCGGTATTGAAAGAGTACCCGCTCAACTTAGTCGTAGATCAGTTTATCAATCCTGTGTTTGAGGCATTGGATTTGGTTAAGGGCTCGCTGCGCTCTTTGCAGATGGGATTGTTCCAAACCTGTTTAATCACGCGTTTGGCATTGGTGATCGATTCTGAAAACAAAGCATCTACTAAGGGGAAATGCCTGTTGATCAGCTTTGAACAAAGTCGAGATGCGGAAAGCTGGATTCAGGCGGCGAAGTTGTGTGAGCAAGGTTACCACATCACCTTAATCGACAAGGTGGACGACGTTTCTGGCTTGGTGGATCACGACGTGATTGAACGCTACCAGCGTGTTTATGTGTTCTCGAATAAAGCG
>NZ_JAWOUT010000590.1:0-553 GCF_033339515.1 Vibrio sp. 2130-1 | reverse complement strand
GTTTGCAAAGCCATGCCTGCGACCACTTCAACCACTACGGCGTTGTGAACCGCTTGAGCAGGGCTTTTACCCCAAGTAAAAGGTGCGTGTTCTTTGACCAAAATTCCGGGTGACGCCATAACGTTTGAATCACCGATGGTTTCGACGATGACTTTGCCAGTGTTGAGCTCGTAGTTGTGTGCGATCTCTTCGTCGCTCAAGGCGCGAGTGCACGCAATTTGTCCGTAGAAATAATCCGCATGAGTTGTGCCCAACGCGGGAATGGCTCTGCCTGCTTGTGCCCATGCCGTTGCCTGAGGAGAGTGGGTGTGAACGATACCGCCAATCTCCGGGAAATGGCGATAAAGCTCTAGATGCGTGGCCGTGTCGGAAGATGGGTTGAGGTTCCCTTCAACCACTTGGCCGTGCAGATCGCCCACCACCATGTTTTCAGCATTCAGTTCGCAGTACTCAACACCGCTAGGTTTGATAACAACCAATCCAGATTCTCTATCGATGCCTGACACATTGCCCCACGTGAACGTCACAAGGTTATGACGTTGTAAATCCATAT
>NZ_JAWOUT010000589.1:0-553 GCF_033339515.1 Vibrio sp. 2130-1 | reverse complement strand
CTAAGATATTCAACATACTTACCGATGGGAGCCAAGCTAACCGATGGATCAGCTTTCACACTGACGGATGTATTACCAAGAGAGTTCATAACCCAGTCGTAAATAATAAACGACTTAGTTTTTGTCCCATGTTGCTGGAATACATCAGCTTGCGTCTGCCGATAATCATATGTACCGTCTTCGGCAATGATATTGCCTTCAATACAGTTTTTATAATCACACCAGTTACCGCTTTGAGCACCGTAAGGTGAAGAAGGATAGGAGTTTGTTTTGGGTATCCGGTAGAGCACCCTGTAGGTATCGGAATAAATGGTCATTCCGTTCTGATAAGGCGCAAAACCTGATAGGGCCTGACCATTAACCTTAAAAGTTGAGGCCTGCGGGTTCTTAGGGTCATACACTGCTACTGGCTCAGGATTCTCTCCAGACTTTGCACCTACTGAATCCCAAGCAATAGGATAGGCTATTGACCCTTTGTTCCCTGCTTTATCCAGGGCCTCGAAATGAAGCGTATATAGATCCTCCCCATTAGGGAACACAGTGCTCCAGTTCA
>NZ_JAWOUT010000588.1:0-554 GCF_033339515.1 Vibrio sp. 2130-1 | reverse complement strand
AACGGTATTCTACATGACGCCTGTAAGGACCTGAGTAACTATGAAGAAGAACTAGAAAGAGCGGCTGCGCACGCTCAAGAACAATCAGATAATGCGCTTAGAGTTTACGAAAGTAAGCAAGATCAAGATATGAGGAGTTATCTTGTGATGCTTTCTGTGAATGTTAGATATCGCAGAGAAGTGGAACAATTAATAGATGATATGAAGTGGAACTTGAGAGCACGTAAAAGATTAAAAGGCGCTTCTGATGTCGTGTATGTCGTTGAGATGATTTCTATGCTTAAAGATGTCGAAATGGGTTTTGAAACAGTTATTGAAGCGCTATTTTTGGATACTCTTGATAAAGCATTTAGCTGTATCACTAAGCGAAAAACAATGGAAAATGTATTTGAAAATTTAAGCACAAAACAGATTTCTGAGAGTGACTATAAGACTTTTATTGCTACTGCTCATGTTGATATCTTACACAAGAATGATAAAACACAACGAAGTTCGGTGAACAAACTACTAGAAAGTATCATTAGCCAGGATCACTAAGGTATAAATAATTAGCC
>NZ_JAWOUT010000587.1:0-554 GCF_033339515.1 Vibrio sp. 2130-1 | reverse complement strand
AATTGCAACCATCCGTCTAACACGTCTTCGCTGGGTTCAGTTTGTAGCGAAGTCAGTTCATATTCAGAGTAACTGCCAAAGTTCATCCAAATTCGGCTTGAGATTTCGCGTTGCTCTGCTGATGACGCGTATTGACTAAACGCAACCAGTTGGCGGTTGGCTTCAAACGGCTGATTTAGGCTTTGGTAAGCATCGGCACGTAGAGAGTAGTAATCTTTCCACTGCTCATTCGGTAGTTTCCACCAAGGCTTAAAGTTAAGAAGTTGCAACAACTGAGAGTAATCGCCTTGCTTTTGCTGTATGGTCGCACGCGCCAGTTGCCACTCCGCCTGTTGAACTTCCGTCAATTGTTGGCGAGCCAGACGTTTTATCAGAAGGTCTGCTTGATCCAATTGGTTCGCTTGGATTGCGGCTTTGGTTGCCATGATCAACCAGTCGTTTTGTAAGCTGCCTTCCGTGCTATCAGCTTGAATCATGTAGTTCTGTACCGACTGGGTAGGCTCAAGTGTGACATCTACGCCATCAGGCTGTCTCGGGCCTGAAGAACAGGCGGC
>NZ_JAWOUT010000586.1:0-554 GCF_033339515.1 Vibrio sp. 2130-1 | reverse complement strand
TTTACACGCTCGGTATGGTGCCAGTTTACAAACTGCCAATCGAGAATCCAGAGGCGCTTTGGAAAACGTTGGATCACGAAGAGCAAATGAGCGGCGTGACACATGAAAAAGTGAAGCTGGGTACGGTGGAGTACCGTCGTTATGAAATGACGGATGCAGTAGATCCGCAGGATGGCATTGGCTTAGTTGTGGCGGTTATCGACAACGTGCTAACCGTGACGGTGGATATCGCGGAGTTGGGTGATCTTAACCCGTTGAAAATGGCGCTGGGTCTTGAGTCTCCAACCCAATCATTAGCGGATAGCGGTCGTGCTGAAGCCATCCAAACTCAGTATGGTAAAAACAACAACTCTTTTGGCTACATCGACCATCGTGAAATCATCAAAGGTTTAACCACTGTTGATGGCAACATGTTTGCTCGTCAATTAACTCGTCTTAACGTCGATCCAAACATTACGGAAATGCGCACACCAGTTTGTCATAACGAGTTTACGCAAATTGCAGAAAACTGGCCTCAATCGGTGGCGTTTGCGGAGTACAAGCTAAACGGTGAG
>NZ_JAWOUT010000585.1:0-554 GCF_033339515.1 Vibrio sp. 2130-1 | reverse complement strand
GACGCCTTGGCGAGTTACACATATGTGCTACGATGCGGTTAATGTTAAGTGATAAATGCTGAACCTTAATGAAAGTGTTAAAAATTGCCGCCATTGCGGTCGCACTCGTTGCGGGATTCTACGCCCCGACGCTGCTCAAGAGTTTCTCTTCTTCCTCGACAGTCAAACCACTTGATGAGTACTGCCTGCTCTCGACAACGGCATGTGTCCAACAAGGTGTCACCATGACACTCAATGTCGATAATGCTCAGCCCCTTATTCCTGCTAAATTCGATGTCGAATGGAACAAAAGTGACGCAGAGCAGTTGGTTCTGAGCCTTTCAGGAAGAGAAATGGAAATGGGCGAGCCGAAGTTTCTCCTCAAGAAAATAGCACCTGGAAAATACTCTGGCGAAGTCGTGTTGCCCGTTTGCACTCAAGAATCGATGACGTGGGTCGGAGAACTGACCGACGGACAATCCACCATCTATCCCGCCATCAAAATGCAAAGATAAGGAATCGTTATGAGCCGCAATTGGTCTCTCTTTCTCGTAGTCGCATTCGTACTGGGTTTC
>NZ_JAWOUT010000584.1:0-554 GCF_033339515.1 Vibrio sp. 2130-1 | reverse complement strand
AAATAATTGATCAGCGGGCTAAACAGCAGTGCCACGAACGTACTTATCACCATAGGTAACAGCACCGGTTTGGCGAAGTAGAGCGCAGGAACAAGCAATAACACCAGCAGAGACACGCCAATCACGGTATTGATGGGAAGGTTTAATTTTCCATTCATGCGCGTCCTCTACTGATGAGGTGGTAAATCGGATGGTTGAGCCGCTTCTTCACCTGCTTCTTTTGAGGATGCAGCAGACGATGAAGAAGATTTGGCTAGCTGACCACTCAAATCCATCGCGCCATTGAGCAGCAAACTGATGGAGGAGAGAGATGACGTGACGCGAGAAAGCCGCCCAGCTTTCGCAACAGCAATCGCGGCAAAAGCACTCAACCCAAGCGCTGTCCACGGGTTTTCTTGCACGAATCGGTTCGAGGTAAATTTGAGGGTTTGCTTATCCAGCAAGCATTGCTCCAAAGCCGCTTTACCCTCGATGCGTTTTATCTGCATGGCTCGGTCGAGTTTGGTTAGAGAACGCATGCCAGCCCTCCTGCAATTGGTCGGTTGTATTTTTGA
>NZ_JAWOUT010000583.1:0-554 GCF_033339515.1 Vibrio sp. 2130-1 | reverse complement strand
AATCTAAAGTGTTTCATTTTTCTCGATGATCTTAAGATCTCACGCAGTTAGTTTGCTGTCATTCGAGCCAAGTTTTGAAGTAACGAGAGTTACTCTTTGGTTCAGCGAATGTGAGTTTAATTCGAATAATTGTTGCGATGCGTCGAACGACCATTTGTGTGGTTTGAGCCAACTAGGCATTCTTTATTTTTGGGTAGTGAAAAATGCCTAGCTGTAGTGAACATGTGAAAAACGAGCATTTCAGTAGTGATTTTGAATGAATCGAGAGTGAAGTTTGATTGCTATGTAAATCGTCTTAGAAGCGTCACAAACTTTCAGAATGGTTTTGTGTGTCTATGGGTGAGTTTGATGCCGAAAATGGCTTGCAGAGCGTTTGAGGGGCTTCTAAGTGGTGTTTTTGATAGTGAAGTTGCCTATTTAACATATGACCAATATTACGCACCTTTAAGAGTCGTTATGATGTCATCACGTTAATTGAGGTTAGGTGAACTGATGCCACACAATTTTTTGGATAGGAAGAAAAAACCGTTGAGTTCTTCTGGTGGAGGTTATAA
>NZ_JAWOUT010000582.1:0-556 GCF_033339515.1 Vibrio sp. 2130-1 | reverse complement strand
GCGAGAAAAATACTGTGCCAACCAAAGCTATCCGCTAAAACCACACCCAGTTGAGGTGCAAGTGCTGGTGATAGTGCCACCAACGGCATGATGGTGGCAAAAATTTGCTGGCTACTGCTGGAGTAACGCTTGATTACCATCGCTTGCCAGATAACCGCATGAGCACACACGCCGATTGCTTGCACAAAGCGCAGTGTCAGTAGCTGCCAAACTTCATCGCAGAATGCTAAGCAGAATGAGGCAATGGTAAAGAGCACCAGTCCTGCGGCCAGCGTATTGCGGTGACCAAATTTATCCGATGCTAATCCCCACATCAACTGACCAAAAGCCATACCTACAAGAAATACGGTCAGAGAAAGTGCGATTTGTTCGGGACCTGTAGCAAAGTCGATTTCCATCGCTTTGAACGCAGGTAAGTACATGTCAGTGGCAACAAAGCCAAGCATAGATAAAGCTGCAAGATAAACGAGCTGTGGTTTTGATATTTTCATGATTCAACCAATCAAATTATTTAATCATTTTTTAATCAATATCAGTTGGCGCCAACCCTGATTTA
>NZ_JAWOUT010000581.1:0-556 GCF_033339515.1 Vibrio sp. 2130-1 | reverse complement strand
GATAGGACAGGGCAGAATAGTCAGTACCAAAATCATCTAACCAGACTTCAATACCAGTGGCTTGCAGTTTGCGCAAAACGAAGTGGGCTTTTTCGATGTCGTCCATCAAAAGTGACTCCGTCACTTCTACGTGAATGTCTTTGGCGGATACATTGTATTGCGATAAAAAGTGCTCAAATATGAGGCTAAGATCCTGACGGTAGATTTGTCGTGGGGACAAGTTCAACGCGATATGAAAATCATGGTCAAATGCTTCTGCCCATTCCGCTCTTTGCTTGATCGCGGTTTCGATCAAATGCTCACCAAGATCGAGAATCAAGTCGTTTTGTTCTGCAATCGGAATAAACAGTTCAGGGCCAATGTAACCTTTCTCGGGATGATTCCATCGCACTAAAGCTTCAACCCCAACCAACTGGTAGGTCTTAAGGTCAAATTTAGGTTGATACCAAAGCTCAAACTGAGATAAGTCGTGGATGGAGCGACTCAGTTCTCTTTCGATATAGAGTCGTTGTTTCACCGTCGCATCGAATGCGGGATCGTAAACGGACATAATGTC
>NZ_JAWOUT010000580.1:0-556 GCF_033339515.1 Vibrio sp. 2130-1 | reverse complement strand
AGGTGGCCAACGCCATCATGTCGGAAGCGGCGCTGTCGTTCCTAGGCTTGGGTCTGCCTGTTGACCAACCATCTTTGGGCGCGTTGATCAGCATCGGCTTTAACTACATCTTCTCTGGTGCTTGGTGGATTACAGCCTTCCCAGGTATTGTGCTAGTTACTTTGGTACTGGTTATTAACCTTCTGGGTGACTGGTTACGTGATGTATTTAACCCGAAACTGTACAAAGGTTAAGAATTTAGACATAGAGCATTGTTAAATCGCTCATTTCCTTCCTAAACTGAGAGCCGGATGCAATTCCGGCTCTTTTTTTGCTTGTTATTCTTTATTCACATTTTTTTGGCGCTTTGCCGCCATAATGACCTTACCCACTAGTTCAGAGTGAAGCGTATGGAAATGAAGAAGGCACACCTCTCATCACGCATTGTCCAATCAGGCCTCAGCTTAGGAGGGCTATTGCTGTGCGCCCAATTTTCAGCCCCGGTATTGGCCGATGACTTTCTTTGTCAGGCGACTCAAGCGAGCGACAAAGAACTGCCGATGCTAGAGAAAAGTTG
>NZ_JAWOUT010000579.1:0-557 GCF_033339515.1 Vibrio sp. 2130-1 | reverse complement strand
TGATCTGATCAACCAATCATCAATCGTTGTGGATTATCAACACGCTTTACTCGGCAATGACAGCTTTGAGGGGGATAAAGTCTGGGCCATTGAAGCGACGGCTAAACCTGATGCGCCTGTTGTTTGGAACAAAGTTACGTTGTGGATTTCTCAGTCGACTTATTTGCTACGCAAAGTGGAATTTTATGATGAGTTCGATGAACGAGTGAATGTGTTGACGACTTACGACGTTAAAGAGTTAGGCGGTAGAAAGATAGCGACGCGAATGGAGATGAAACCCGTCGATAAACCGGGGAATAAAACCATTTTTACCACGCATCAGGCACAGTTTGACTTCGATATAAATGATGACTTTTTCTCGCAGCAGCAAATGAAATCCCTGCGTGATTAACTTGCGGTAGAGACGAACAAAAGAGAGGGGTGAGAAGCGGATGCTCATCAAACTTGCATGGCGCAATTTATGGCGGCAAAAAAGGCGGACGTTACTGACGGCCACTGCTCTCGCGCTAGTGCTTTTTCTCTCCTTACTCACCAGAGCCTTCCAAGAAGGTAGCTAC
>NZ_JAWOUT010000578.1:0-557 GCF_033339515.1 Vibrio sp. 2130-1 | reverse complement strand
CCAATTATTTAACTTGTTGACGTTAAGATCAAAAAGAGGTGCGTGCGCACCTCTTTTTTGTGTTGGTGTTATTAGCGACTACTTTAAGTCTAAATCGGTGTTATCAATGCTAACTGGTACTCGCTTCGAGATCATTTGCACCAACATGATTGAACGCTTCTCTCCGTCTTGTTCTTGGAAAATGGCATCAATACCTGCAAATTGTCCGCTCTTAACACGAACCTGATCACCTGGTTTAGGCATGCATTCGGATATGTTTTTTTCTGTGCAGCATTTCTCTAGCTGCTTCAACTCAAACACAAGATCGCCTTGAACTTCTTTTGGTTGGGCACCAAATCGAACAAAGTCGACAACACCGCGCGTCGACCGAACCGACGTAAAGTTCGGGCCTTGTTCATAATCAAAACGTGCAAATACATAACAAGGAAACAACGGTTCTTCGACCTTTTGTCGCTTACCGCGCAAGATTTTTTCGACTTCTACAGTTGGGTAGAAGCACTCAACACCTTGATTTTCAAGATGCTGCTTAGCCCTTATTTGTTCTCCACGCTTACAAT
>NZ_JAWOUT010000577.1:0-558 GCF_033339515.1 Vibrio sp. 2130-1 | reverse complement strand
AGTTCGCGTTGGTAAAGGATGCAATATTTCAACATGCCACTGAAATCGTTGAAAAGTTAAACAGAACAATTAAGTAAACATCTGGGGTAACAATTGTTGCCCATTTTGTAAACATACTCGTTAGCAGTGAGGGAAAAATGACTGAACCCAAGACCAATGGAAGTAACACGACTCTTGATTTGAGGCAGTCTTTCGCTCTGTTAAGTGTCGATAAGAATGGAATCGTAACGATGAAATTTGGTGATGAAGTAACAGTTTTTATGAACGACAAATGCCCAGCAATCACGACCGATTTATTAAAAGTGATTGCGTCAATAAAAAATGGGAGTAGCCAGCAATGAAGCGCGAAAAAGAAAAGATCAGTGGTCTAACAGAAACTTCGTGTAAGAACCACTTCTGTTGATTGCTTCTTCCCAAGAAATGAAAAAAGAATTAGATGTGATCGTCGGCGATTATTTAGTCGATTTAGATGGCGACTATTAGGAGTGTGGATGGTATGAAAGCAAAAATCGGTATTCTATCAGAAGAGCTTGCTCGTAAGCGTATGGTTCGTATTGC
>NZ_JAWOUT010000576.1:0-559 GCF_033339515.1 Vibrio sp. 2130-1 | reverse complement strand
GACAATAACAGAGGTGATGTATGAAAAAACTAATCGCATTAGGCTTGATGGTTTGCTCAGCGAATGTGGCATTTGCTGCGGATGGCTCATACACAGGTACCATTGACATGACAATGAGTAATACGAACCAAGTGGATGTTGAACGCGCAAACTCGCAACTTACGTTGAAAGGCCGTAATGAAGCGATGTACGGCGGCGTGATGATTCAAACCGATGCATCTACCCAACCGATTGAACTTCGTGGCCGCCGCGATTAATCGGTCACGTTGTCATTACGAAAATGCCGCGATGAATTCGCGGCATTTTTGTTTGTTGATTGCGTATGTAATCAAGTGGCGGTGCGAAAGCGATTAGCTCTGCACCTCGACACCCGTTTCAATCTCGACAGGTTGCGCTTGTGCTTCGCTTTCTTTTGCCGCATCCAGCATTTTGCGAATAACAACCGACGCTGCCATAGCAATCGCCACCATCACAACCGCTAGTACAGTAAGCAGTTGGAAGTAATCACCGTATACGGTTTGTACGATTTCTTGAGTGATCTCTTGGCCTTTTTCCATCG
>NZ_JAWOUT010000575.1:0-559 GCF_033339515.1 Vibrio sp. 2130-1 | reverse complement strand
ATTTTAGTCATAGGGTGAACGATAACCAGGCCGCGTACGCGTTTCTTCAGTTTACCGATGTCTGCCTGTTCTGCTTTAGTGATTTCACGAGAGAATGGCATATCTAACAGGCTTTTACGTTCTTTATTTAGTTCGTATGTTTGTTTGTGCTTAAGTTGCTTAAGCTTCTTTGTTAGATCTTCAACTTCATCCGTGAATTTAGAAATCATTTCGTGATCACCACGAGAACGTGCTGCATCCAGTTTACGTTGGCAGGTATCTACGCGGTTATGCAGCTTTTGAATATCAGTTTTAATGCTCATGGTAAATAGACTCAATTTTTTAATGGTCGAGGAGTATAGCATAGCTGAAAATCTACGCTCTACTATCCTCCTCGATTCTATGTTTAGTTGATTAGTTCATTCCCTGAAACTTGGCCGGAGAAGAAGGTTTCTACGTTGTTCAATGTCACAGATGCTATGTTATTCAGCGCTTCGTGAGTTAAGAAAGCTTGATGGCCAGTGAACAGAACGTTGTGGCATGCCGATAAGCGGCGGAAAACATCATCCACGATAACGTC
>NZ_JAWOUT010000574.1:0-559 GCF_033339515.1 Vibrio sp. 2130-1 | reverse complement strand
CTCGCGAACTTCACGACTCTTTGGCTCAAGCGTTATCCTATTTGAAAATTCAGGTCGCTTTACTAAAGAGAAGCGTGAAAAATCTTCCTGACGAAAAGGCCATAGCTCAAGCCAATCAAGTGATTGCAGAGCTGGATACGGGTTTGTCGGCTGCTTATACCCAGTTACGTGAGCTGTTGACGACATTCCGTCTGACGATCAAAGAAGGCAGTTTTGGCCAAGCGCTGCAAGAGATGGTCGAAACGCTTAATGAGCAAACAACGGCAAAAATTACGTTGAAAAATAGACTTTCATCAACGGAATTAGATGCGCATCAACAAGTCCATTTACTACAGTTGATCAGAGAGGCGGCACTGAATGCGATTAAGCATGCGCAAGCTGACCATATACATATTCAATGTCTTGATTGTGATGGGAAAGTCACAGTAACCGTCTCCGATGACGGGGTAGGCTTTGAACATCAGGACGAAAAAATTAATCATTACGGTATGACGATCATGCAAGAGCGAGCAGCGAGACTGCACGCCGATCTACAGATTGAAGCATCAATGAACAAAGG
>NZ_JAWOUT010000573.1:0-559 GCF_033339515.1 Vibrio sp. 2130-1 | reverse complement strand
CCACAGACGCAGAGGCCGAGGCGCTGCGGCTGTATCTGGAAGAACTCAGGGCGGCGCAGGGCGGGGGTAGTGACCCCGCCAGCGCCTAACCACCAACCGCCTACACAGGAGGCAAATCAATGGCTACCCATAAGCCTATCGACATTCTGGCGAGCTTCACAGAGCTACCGCCACCGATTGACTACGTACTGCCCAACATGGTGGCCGGCACCGTGGGGGCGCTGGTGTCCCCCGGTGGGGCCGGCAAGTCCATGCTGGCCCTGCAACTGGCCGCACAGATCGCAGGCGGCCCCGACCTGCTGGACGTGGGCGAGTTGCGCACCGGCCCGGTGATCTACCTGCCCGCCGAAGACCCGCCCACCGCCATACATCACCGCCTGCACGCATTGGGGGAACGCCTGACCGACGAGCAACGGCAAGCCGTGGCTGACGGTCTGCTAATCCAGCCGCTGATCGGCAGCCTACCCAACATCATGGCCCCGGAGTGGTTCGACGGCCTCAAGCGCGCCGCCGAGGGCCGCCGCCTGATGGTGCTGGACACGCTGCGCCGGTTCCACAT
>NZ_JAWOUT010000572.1:0-561 GCF_033339515.1 Vibrio sp. 2130-1 | reverse complement strand
CCTCACCGATGACACCAGAGCAAATTGAGATACGTGAGCTGAAGAAAAAACTCGCCCGTCTTGAAGAACACAATGAAATATTAAAAAAGGCTACAGCTCTCTTGATGTCGGACTCACTGAACAACTCGCGATAATCGAGAAACTCAGGCAGAGCTTTAATATAACCACCTTATGTCATGTGTTCAGTGTCCACCGCAGCAGTTACAAATACTGGCGTTGTCGCCCTAAACGTGTAACCCCTGAGTTGGTGAAACTAAAAAGACTCATTAAAGAAGTTCATATGGCAAGCAATGGCTCTGCTGGTACAAGAAGCATTGCCGATATGGTGACGACTCAGGCATAAAACTGACACGCTATCGAGCTTCTAAGATAATGAAATTATTAGGGCTGGTAAGCTGTCAAACACCGAAGCACCGATATCGAAAGGCATCACAAGAGCACGTAGAGATCCCCAACTATCTGTCTCGACAATTTGCCGTTACCGCCCCCAACCAAGTCTGGGTCGGTGATGTGACGTATGTCTGGACGGGACAGCGCTGGATGTATCTTGCTGTTGTCATA
>NZ_JAWOUT010000571.1:0-561 GCF_033339515.1 Vibrio sp. 2130-1 | reverse complement strand
TGGATCCAAAAATAACTCGATCTGTAGGTTTCCAGAACCTATTGAGTTCTTCACGCAAATGACCAACAGTGATGCGTAAGTGCAATTCTGAGTCTTCGTCCTCCCACGTATCGTTGTCGATTTCATTCAGTTCAATTTGTAATAAATCTTCGCCGCGAGCTTTAAATCGATAGAAAATGAGTGGTCTCTTACTGTATTTGGATGAACCGAATGTCATTGGCATATCATCAGGCAAACCACGAATACATTCCTGTAAATCACCAACTGTTAATTCTTTAGACATATTTTTTCCTTTAAGTTATAACGCCGCGTTAAGGGGTGAATGCCGCATAAACCAACTTTCCGCAGACCACTTTCACCACCAAAACTCACTGCAAACCAAAAATGCCACGCGGCATGAATCCCGCTTAAACGCCTTGTTATGTTTAAGGCTCAAAGGGTTAAGTTTTACGATACCAAGAGCTTAACTCGACTTAACTTTGAAAACCAAAACCAGACGCTAAAAAGCTGAATTAACTCATAAATTTGATTCTAATGATTTCGAGTTTTAGCGTGAGAAAC
>NZ_JAWOUT010000570.1:0-561 GCF_033339515.1 Vibrio sp. 2130-1 | reverse complement strand
TAGGTCAAGAGGGTTTAGTCGCGGTGAAAACCGATGCAAACAACCGTATTGTTGTTGACGACCTAAAAGCAAAAATTGCCGAGCTTAAAGAACAAAACATCAAACCAATTGCGGTTATCGGTGTAGCTGGCACAACAGAAACGGGGAACGTCGATCCTCTGTCGCAGATCGCTCAAGTGTGCCAAGAGCACAATTGTCACTTCCATGTAGATGCCGCTTGGGGTGGTGCAACGTTGATGTCTAATCATTACCGTCACCTTCTCGAAGGTGTTGAACTGGCTGACTCAGTGACTATCGACGCGCACAAACAACTGTACATCCCTATGGGTGCGGGCATGGTGTTGTTCAAAGACCCAGACGCGATGAAATCCATTGAACACCATGCGCAATACATCTTACGTAAAGGTTCAAAAGACTTAGGTAGTCATACGCTAGAAGGTTCTCGCTCAGGTATGGCCATGTTAGTGTATGCGGCGATGCACATTATTAGTCGCCCAGGCTACGAACTATTGATCGATCAAAGTATCGAGAAAGCGCGCTACTTTGCTGACCTCATCAAAC
>NZ_JAWOUT010000569.1:0-561 GCF_033339515.1 Vibrio sp. 2130-1 | reverse complement strand
TATCAACAAAGGCATTTGAAACATCTAATGCCTCAAAAATCGGATTGCTATCGCTATCGACAATACCCGATACGCTGACACGGAACACTTCATCGCCTTCCGCGTAAACATCATCCACGGTATCAATGGTAAATGTAGCGGTCACACCATCGGCACCGATAATCGCTTGAGCGGTTTCGGTGATGTCGTCACCGGATGCAGTGGTGTAGCTATAAGCAAGCGTGACGATACTGCCCACAGGAGCCGGATCGCTCAGCGTCACTGTGTACTCTGTGGTGGTGTCGCCTTCTACGACATTCGCTGGACCGGTCATGGTCACGGTAACCGTATCTTCTGGACCCGGATCGGTTTCATCGCTGATGGTGGTATCGACGAACGCATTGTCTAAATTCAGTGCTTCGAAGATTGGATTGCTGTCACTATCCACAATACCCGATACGCTGACACGGAACACTTCATCGCCTTCGGCATACACATCGTCCACCGTATCGATGGTAAACGTCGCTGTTACGCCATCGGCACCGATAATGGCTTGAGTGGTTTCGGTGATGTCGTCACCCG
>NZ_JAWOUT010000568.1:0-562 GCF_033339515.1 Vibrio sp. 2130-1 | reverse complement strand
ATCGAGATGGAACAACCTTTCGCTACGTTGTTTCTTGATATCGACCACTTTAAGCACATTAACGACAGCATGGGCCATTTCTGTGGTGATCAACTGTTGTCGAACCTGGCGGTTCGCCTGCAAGACATTTTGCACCTGAACGCGCATGTGGCTCGCATCGGTGGCGATGAATTTGTCATCGTACTGCCGGATATTGACGGCGATTCTCCGTTACTCGAAACGTTAAGCTCGATTTTGGGTGTGTTCCGCCGCCCGTTCGATCTGGCAAATCACGATTCGCTGCGGATCTCCACCAGCATCGGTATCGCACTCTACCCGAACGACGGTCAAGACAGTGAAACGCTGCTAAAAAACGCCGACACCGCAATGTATCTGGCGAAGAAAAATGGCCGTAACGGCTACGCGTTCTACTCTCCGGATTTAACTGACAAATCGGTATCGCACGTCCGTATTCAATCTGCGCTGCATGAAGCGATAGAAAAAGAACAGCTGCATTTGGTGTATCAGCCGCAATACAACCTCGCGCAAAACGCAATTATTGGTGTGGAAGCCTTGGTGCGTT
>NZ_JAWOUT010000567.1:0-562 GCF_033339515.1 Vibrio sp. 2130-1 | reverse complement strand
AATCACCGACTGAATCGCCAGAATCACTAAGAATGGGATCGCCAAATCAAAGATGTTCCACAGCTTCAAGCTCATGAGAGCCATCGCCAAGAACAGAGACAGCGACACCGTACCGAGCATATCGACGGTTTCAGCGTCCAGCTTACGAATCTTAGTCACCTCTAAGAAGTTCGTAATAATCACACCAATGAACAGCGCGTAAACGAAATCAGGAATCATCAACCAAGAAATTTCGTAGGTACTCACCCACTGTTCAACGTACTTCGCACCCGTCACACAAATCAGTAAGAAGAAGAGTTTTTCCACGACCTTTTTCGCCGTTACTTTGTCTTCTTCGTACTCGTTGTACGTCACCAGCTCTGGGAACTTCTCGTGGGTTTTGGCATCTCTACCACCACGACCGTACTCAGATTCGATACCATGTTTTTCCACTAGGCGTTGAGCCACTGGGCTACCAATGATACCGCCGATGATCAAACCAAAAGTGGCCGATGCCATCGCGATTTCCAGAACGTTATTTAATCCATACACGTCTTGGAAAGTTTGTGACCACGCCGCCCCC
>NZ_JAWOUT010000566.1:0-562 GCF_033339515.1 Vibrio sp. 2130-1 | reverse complement strand
CCTGATGGGTTAGGCGGTTTGGTATCTGGTCAACTGAATGATCTAAAAACCAATGTGATTGACGACTTTGTTAATTCATTCGGCAACATAGATTTATCTAATGCTCAGCGTCCATCTTTCGTTCTTCCGGTTCCGTTCTTCGGTGACTTCAGTTTTGAAGAGCACATCAGTTTTGATTGGGTTTTCGGTTTTGTTCGTGCAGTTCTGATTATGTCGTCCATCTTTGCAGCACGTCGCATTATCTTCGGGGGTTAATATGGATTGGTTAGTCGATTTATTTAATAAGCTTTTGGTCTTCTTGTATCAGCTCTTAGTGTCGCTTTTTAACATGCTCAAGGACTTATTTTTCTGGGCGGTTGAGCAGGTCATGGAGATGGTTAACATGCTGCTTTCTGGCGTGTTTGCGCTCTTTGCGCCTGTCGATATGAGTCAGTATATGACTTCAATTCCTCCAACAGTGTCTTGGGTTATGGCTGCGGTTGGTTTGCCTCAGTGTCTTTCTATCATCCTTGCAGCAATCACGGTTCGCTTAATGCTTCAACTCATTCCGTTTACGAGGTTA
>NZ_JAWOUT010000565.1:0-562 GCF_033339515.1 Vibrio sp. 2130-1 | reverse complement strand
AAATACACTCTAATTGCAGCCTTAATGTACGCTGTCGCGATGGCGTTTGTTTACATTTCGTTGTCTTACATCGGTTCCACTAGCTCTTACTTAGGTTCAGAGTTTAGCAATGGTGGCGATATTTTAACGGCGTTCACCTTCAACCACTTTGGTGCGTTTGGCTCGGTGTTGTTGGGTGCAGTCATGGTATTGGCCTGTTTAACCACAGCGATTGGCGTAACAACCGCAGGCAGCGAGTTCTATGACAACACCTTTAGCAAAGTGAACTACAAAATCTGTGTCGTCATCACCATGGTACTGTCAGGCTTTATCGCCAACATCGGTTTAGAGCAGCTATTGGCAATCACTTTACCTGCGGTTGTGGCACTTCATCCTGTGGCGATTGCTTTGATGATGATGGCACCCGTTCGCAACAAAATGTCTCAGTTCATGTTGGTGCTTACCGCGTTCACCGCACTAGCATTTGGTTGTGTCGATGCTCTGCACATTTTGGGCTACATGCCAGAAGCCGTAGACCAATGGATGAACCACAACATGCCTTTGTACAATGAGTTCGCGAGCT
>NZ_JAWOUT010000564.1:0-563 GCF_033339515.1 Vibrio sp. 2130-1 | reverse complement strand
GTGATGCATTTCGATATGAGAAGAAGCACTGCCGTGTACGCGTTCAATATCCAGAACTTCAATCGGCAGCTCGCCGTTGTGAATCAACTTACTGAACACTTTAGCTGGCGTTTGATCGGTAACCCAATCGTTGAACACATCAATATCATGGCTTGAACAGAGATCGACTTTGCTGCCAATCACCACATCGGCACTGTCTAGCTGATCAACAAAGTTTTGATTAGACGTGTATTTTTCATCGCTCAAGTTACGAGGGTCGACTAACGCGATGGTCGCCTTTAAATCAACGTATGGCAGATATTGCTCTGATGTCAGCGTCGCAATCACTTGTTTTGGATGACCAAGGCCTGTTGGTTCAATCAACAAACGATCTGGCTTTTGGCGCAATAATGCCGTAATACCAACAGACATAGGAACGCCTGCGGTACAACACATGCAACCGCCCGGCACTTCTTTAATCAACGCACCTTGGTCGGTCATTAATGCACCATCGATGCCAATCTCACCAAACTCATTGACCAACACCGCCCAATTTTCATTTTCAGGTTTGTTCTTTAAAAGAT
>NZ_JAWOUT010000563.1:0-563 GCF_033339515.1 Vibrio sp. 2130-1 | reverse complement strand
GCCAACGTAGTTGTTGTTAAGGAAAGCTCTGAAACACAAATCGCGCTCGCGGTGACGGATCAAATGCTGCTGATAAACAAACAATGATGCGGCAATCAGCACCGTCCAGTAGTAACTCTGGCCTAATTGATAAAACTGCCCTAGCCCCACCAACATCGCCAACGTCACTAACTGTAACACTCCAATGATTAACTTGTCGTGGCGACCGAACAGAATCGCTGTCGATTTGATACCGATTTTTAAATCGTCATCGCGATCCACCATTGCATACTGAGTGTCGTAGGCAATCGTCCACAATGCATTAATCACAAACACAAACCAAACCATCACTGGTAGCTCACCGGTTTGTGCCGCCCATGCCATAGGAATCGCCCAGCTAAACGCTAATCCCAAAAACAGCTGCGGGATATGCGTGTAACGCTTCATAAAAGGGTAGATAAAGGCTAAGACAAGGCCCGCAAAAGAGAGCTGAATCGTTAAGGGGTTCATAGTCAAAACAAGTAAGAATGAGCTCACGGCCAAAACCAAAAATAAGCCAATCGCCTCTTTCGCCGTGACCTTAC
>NZ_JAWOUT010000562.1:0-563 GCF_033339515.1 Vibrio sp. 2130-1 | reverse complement strand
GAAGTTGGAGATTTGGGCACCTTAGAATACAGCACGGGAAGTGGTTGGGTTGCAGTGCCAAACGATGGCGTGGTGACTGTACCTGCCGAGCAAACCGAATTTGATGTGCGTATCGCTTCCATTGATGACGCCGTTTATGAAGGCCCTGAAGATTTCAGTGTGACGGTGACTGGCATTGGCGCAGTACAAGGCAGTGATACGGGGACGGCGACGATAGTGGACGACGGCAGTGGTCCAGGACCCGATCCGGATGATGACCGTCCAAGTGTGACTATTACCGATGCTGGTATTATTAATGAGGGTGAGACTGCGAACTTCAAAGTCACCTTATCGAATGCCTCCGAATCTGCAGTTCAAGTGGAACTTGGCCTCAACTTAGGTGACACCGAAGCCGGTGACTTAGGTACCTTAGAATACAACACGGGAAATGGCTGGGTTGCAGTGCCAAATGATGGTGTGGTGACGGTGCCAGCAGGGCAAACCGAGTTTGATGTGCGTATCGCTTCCATTGATGACACCGTTTATGAAGGCCCTGAAGATTTCAGTGTGACAGTAACTGGCAT
>NZ_JAWOUT010000561.1:0-564 GCF_033339515.1 Vibrio sp. 2130-1 | reverse complement strand
GCGCGTAAAGATTACCTTGATAAAAAATATGCAGAGCAATATGCCAAATATCGTGTGATGAACGCAACTGGCCAATTGTTGAGTGCGTTAAGAGTCGAAATGCCGAAAGAATGGCTAGAAAAAGTGGAGTATTAATTATGAAAAACATAACTATTATTGCACTCTCATTAGTTGTTGCTGCATGTAGCTCTTCGAGTGATCGAGGCGACGAATACGATTACATCGACACTCCTATTGCAGATCAATGGGCCGACCACCAAGATGACGACAGCGACGGCGTCATTAACCAGCGCGATTTATGCCCGGGCACACCATTAGGTGCGGAAATTGATAATGATGGCTGCGGATCTTACGCAAACTCATCACAACAAATGCAAATTCGAGTGTTATTTGCGAATGATTCAGATGAAATCAACCCGGTTTTCGCGAAGCAGATTCGAGAACTCTCAGATTTCTTGAAAGAATACCCAAGCACATCCATTGAGTTACAAGGTTACGCGAGCCGCACAGGTGGGTCTGAGCACAATTTAGATCTCTCCAAACGCCGAGCAGAGAACGTAAGAA
>NZ_JAWOUT010000560.1:0-564 GCF_033339515.1 Vibrio sp. 2130-1 | reverse complement strand
CAAACGCATCGCAAAAGCAAAAAAGCTCCATTCGGAGCTTTTTGTAGTATCAAGAACCAGCGTGATTACACTGAGAATGGATAACGAATTGGATCGTGGTGTTCGTACCCTTCTACCCAAAAGTCATCCAGTGTCACCCAAGTTTCCAAATCTTCTAGAGATTTAATCTCCGGATTGATATGGAATGTTGGTGCTTGTAACGGTTCACGCTTCAACTGGACATCACGCATCAACTCAAGCTGATCTTCATAAATGTGCGCGTTAACGATTTTATGGAAGGCCTGACCTGGCTTCTTACCCGTAATTTGCGCCATGATCGCTAAGAACACATAAACTTGAACCATGTTGAAGTTCAATCCAAGCGGCACATCGCACGAACGCTGTGTACTGTTGAGATACAAAGTGTCATCCAGTAGCGAGAAATGATGACTGTACATACAAGGTCGCAAGCACCCCATATGGAACTCACCAGGGTTGTAGAAGTTCAAGATTTCACCACGGTCATCAACACCGCGAGTCAAATCATCCACAATCTTGCGTAGCTGGTCGATATGACCACCATCA
>NZ_JAWOUT010000559.1:0-564 GCF_033339515.1 Vibrio sp. 2130-1 | reverse complement strand
AACTTTGCTTGGAATCTTGCTCAATTTGTTTCATCAAATCGTTCGCTTTCTTCATTGCTCGTCTAGCGCTGGTGGTCTTTCTCTTATTCAACAGAATGTCGGAGAATTGTAGATACTTGTCCGCTGTTTGGAAGCGTAGGTCATTGATATCTTGGAATCCAACAGGGAAGTTTTCAGAGAATTTATCGACGTCTTTAACTAACTTATCCAAATGTACAGTGGTTCTTGCTTGCTTTAGGCGATAGTACAGGCCATCAAACTCGTCTTGATACAAGATACGAGCGGCATCGATAGGGAAAGGTAACGGATTGCTCGAATCTATCGCCGTTTCATAGAGCTTCATTTCGAGCACCGCATCTTTCATCGCATTGCTTATCTCTAAGTTAGCTTTATGTTCATCGCTATTGGTGAAGAACGTGTTGCCAACCTTTATCAATGTTACTAATGCCGCCGCATCACGATCTTTCAACGCGTCACTTAAGTGTTTACCAAACACGTCACTAGAAAGTGAGGTCGGTACGAAAGGGTAGTCCTGATGGATCTGGTTTAGCTCTTCTTTCAGCT
>NZ_JAWOUT010000558.1:0-565 GCF_033339515.1 Vibrio sp. 2130-1 | reverse complement strand
CGTGAGGCTCAAAAAGATAGGAATATTGGCAATGGGATTCATAATCGCAAAAAAGCCCATGAACACCGTGACAGTATGAAGTATCAGCTCTTTCATCTTTCCAACGTAGATAAACTATTGATTCTAAAAACAGTATATACCTTCACAAACAGAATGCGCGCCGTTTCCCCAGTCTGAACTCAAACTTATGCTCTAAGGCACAGTTTTTCTTTCGCGATAGTTTACCCATTCATTAAATACCGCTAAGGTGAACGCTCAGCCTAAAAATAGAACAAAGGATGTTAAGTCATCATGAACAGTACGATCCAAACCATTCTTGGCCACCGTTCCATTCGTAAATTTACCTCACAGCCTATCGATAAAGAGCAACTAGAAACCATCCTTCAAGCGGGTCTTGCCGCATCCTCATCCAGTATGTTGCAGGTAGTATCAATTGTTAGAGTCACGGACATAGAGAAGAGATCACAACTAGCGAAATTTGCAGGGAAGCAAGCATACGTTGAAAGCGCGGCAGAGTACTTGGTGTTCTGTATCGACTACCAGCGTCACGCCAGTATTAATCCTG
>NZ_JAWOUT010000557.1:0-565 GCF_033339515.1 Vibrio sp. 2130-1 | reverse complement strand
TAACTGTTCGAACCTTGCTTGCTGTCCATCGCCATTGAGCGCATCAACACAGGCTGTACATGCATTTGGTTATAGTTAATTTGCCAGATGCCGCCGAGTTTTTTATCAAAGCCAGATGCAAGCGATGCCGCTTTTTCTCTCGCATCTTTGATCGCAGCCATGCGTGCTTTTTGTTGGTATTCCGCTTGATTACTCACTTTCAATTGGATGTTGTCGACCTGATTAATGCCAGCTTTCAACGCCATATCCAAATACTGGTTAAGATCGGCTAAATCTGTCACTGTTACATTGATGCTGCGTGATGCTCTGTATCCAACCAACTCCGCTTTGCCCGATTTAGGGTAGTGATACTGAGGCGCAAGATACAGGTTTGAGCTGGTGATATTGTCCTTTGATAAACCAGCATCAGACAGATATTGGAGAAAATCTTCGACTGTTTTATCGACGGATTGTTTTGCTTGTTCCGCTGTCATGGTGGTATCCACCACTTTTACAGAAAAGGTCGCCATGTCTGGTGTTGCGACCACCTCACCGTAACCCGTTGTTGTTACGTGAGCAAATTCAG
>NZ_JAWOUT010000556.1:0-566 GCF_033339515.1 Vibrio sp. 2130-1 | reverse complement strand
TTCGAGTTCAATTTCTCGATGTAAGATTCACGCTGTTTTGGCTCATAACCCGCAAGTTCGATACGACGAATGCGTTGCTGAATGAGGTTTTCTACTTGAACAACCGTTAGCTCTTCATCTCGGTTTACGAACGAAACCGCATGACCTTGCTTACCCGCGCGACCAGTACGGCCGATTCGGTGAACGTAATCTTCAGCAAGGAAAGGCATGTCGTAGTTCACTACGTGAGGTAGATCTTCAATATCCAAACCACGCGCTGCCACGTCCGTTGCTACCATGACGCGAACTTTGCCCGTTTTGAACTCTTCTAGCGCACGACGACGAGCACTCTGAGCACGGTCACCGTGACAAACTACTGCTTTGATGCCGTCAAGTTTCAACTCTTTCACCACATCATTTGCGGTTTCTTTGTAGTTTACAAACACCAAAACTTGTTGCCAGTTTTTGCGACCGATCAGTTCAGAAAGCAGTTCTGTTTTACGTTCTTGATCTACTGGGTAAAGTACGTGAGCAACAGTGTGCGCAGTAGTGTTTGCACGCTCTACTTCGATGCGTTTTGGTTTACG
>NZ_JAWOUT010000555.1:0-566 GCF_033339515.1 Vibrio sp. 2130-1 | reverse complement strand
GCGCGCTCTGCTTCATCTGGCGCTGCCCAGTTCTCTTCGGCGTTAGCAATCATGAGTGCCAAATCGGCATAGCGATCTGCTGTTCCGAGCCGCCCAAGGTCGATCAGACCCGTGCATTGAAGAGTTTTAGGGTCCACCATGAAGTTCGGCATGCAGGGATCACCATGGCAAACAACCATATCGGTGCGCTCTTGGTCGAGCCGCACCGGTAGCTCTCGTTCGACACGAGCCAAAAGATCGAGCTGCGGCGTACTCTTGTCCTCGTCCGGTAAGAAGTCGGGATTGACGGCATTGCGGGACACCACATCAACGGCGCGTCCGAACATTCGCGACAGCCTGCGCTCAAACGGACATTGATCAACCGATAGGCTGTGAACAGCGCCAAGTTGCTGCCCCATTGACGGCCACGCTTTGAGCAAATCCGCTCCAGACAGATCAGCCGCCGGTACTCCCGGAATTGCCGTTATCACCAAGCATGCACCCTCCTGTTCCTCCTGCCCGTTGATCACCTCGGGGCAAGCCACCCCTCGACCTCTGAGCCCAATGAGGCGTTCACGCTCTCCAGC
>NZ_JAWOUT010000554.1:0-566 GCF_033339515.1 Vibrio sp. 2130-1 | reverse complement strand
AAGCAGTTCAACCCGAAAGAGCTTGCTAGCGTGGTGGAGCGTTTAGAAAACTGGTCAATCGCACCTAATGGCACCGAAGGCTACCGCACGGCGGAAGTGACTTTGGGTGGTGTAGATACCGATCACCTGTCTTCTAAAACCATGGAATGTAAAAACATCAAAGGCTTGTACTTCATCGGAGAAGTGATGGACGTTACCGGTTGGTTAGGTGGCTATAACTTCCAATGGTGCTGGTCGAGTGGCTTTGTGGCAGGTCAGTGGGTGTAATCCAGCGCTGCACGCAAAGATAGAAAGAGACGATGAAAAAGAGCACTGAATTCAATTCAGTGCTCTTTTGCTATTTGCGGTGTGTTTACTCGTCTTGATACTTTTCGAGCTTGTTGTACAGCGTTTTAACGCTGATACCCAGCTCCTGAGCCGATTCCGTTTTGTTGCCTTGATTCTCTTCAAGCGTATTGAGAATAGCGGCTTTTTCCAGCTCTTCTAACGATACGCCAGCAGGCACCATATCTTCTAATCGGGTGCCAGTTTCTAGTGGCGGCGTATCGAAAATCAGATGTTCATCT
>NZ_JAWOUT010000553.1:0-567 GCF_033339515.1 Vibrio sp. 2130-1 | reverse complement strand
ACTAGTGGTGCTTTATTAAGTATTTCTTTTCTTACTTGCTCGAACATTAATTTTCCCTCGTTTTCATTGTAATCTTCGGGTTTGAAAGAATAAGCTTCAAAATCGAAGCGATGGTATTAATCTATTTCTTCTGCACTGCTCCAACTCAAATACCAGAAGTCTTAGTTAGAATGAGTACTAGTTATGCGGAACATAGGAAACTCGTATTACCCCTATTAATTAGAGGTAATGCGAAATGCGGTTAACTTGAGCGAGTATGAGCAAAGAAAGAGCCGTTTCCTAACTTCTAAATTTCTCTGTTTCATGGGCATATTTGGGTCGGAGAGTTTTGACTGCTCATCACCGTGTTGCGCGCATTAGTGTAAAACTGGTAGATTAGAATTTTAATAAAATAAATGTTACATCTCTAGATTTTGAACGAATAACCCTTCACGATTCTTATACTTGTTAACGGCTCTTATATCAGTAGAAACGTAATCACCACCTTTATTATCAACTTGTCTAATCTCGTATCCTCCGCAATGAACAGAAATATTCGCTTCTATTGAATGCTCATTTTTTGTTTCA
>NZ_JAWOUT010000552.1:297-567 GCF_033339515.1 Vibrio sp. 2130-1 | reverse complement strand
ATTTTACGCTATTCAAAGCTAACCATAGGGTTACTGATCAGCGCGATCATCATGACGTTGCCAGTATTCTACCCCAATGCGGACAGCACTCTGGCAGCGAACAAAC
Source organism: Vibrio sp. 2130-1 (assembly GCF_033339515.1). NCBI lineage: Bacteria > Pseudomonadati > Pseudomonadota > Gammaproteobacteria > Vibrionales > Vibrionaceae > Vibrio > Vibrio sp. 2130-1. The sequence goes on along the minus strand of NZ_JAWOUT010000552.1, from coordinate 461 downwards.
TTATCGGCCTGTGGAGTGGTTTCCTGTTTTTTGTTGTCTTACAGCAATTTCATTTCAGTAATAAGCATCGCCAACGGTTACTTTGGTTCATCGTACTGGCTGTCGTGATTGAAGCTCTATTTGGTCTGACACAATATCTTTTTCTAAAACCAGGGAATCCTTTC
>NZ_JAWOUT010000552.1:0-287 GCF_033339515.1 Vibrio sp. 2130-1 | reverse complement strand
ATGTGATGGCTAGCTTTCTCGCTACTGGATTAGTCATTGCCAGTTACCTTCTAGCTCGTCAACCCTATAAGTACTCACGTAAGCTAAGCGACGTTTACCTTTTATATGCCGTACCTGTTGTTACCTTGCCGTTGATTGTCGCGTTAGCTTCGCGCACAGGATGGCTAGCGACCATCATCGGTTTGTTGTTAGTGATTCCGTATATGTATCGCTTTGCAACCAAAGGCCGCTTTATTCGCTGGATCGCGGCTTTGGTTACGGGCTTGGTGCTCTCGTTCGTTGTAATG
>NZ_JAWOUT010000551.1:0-567 GCF_033339515.1 Vibrio sp. 2130-1 | reverse complement strand
TCACACTTGGCGAAAACCTACCAGAGGACAACTCAGTTTTCCTACTCGCAGAAGGCATTATTGCTTCGCTAGTGGTGGTATTTGGTTTAGCGGTTTATGTACTCAGCATTAATGACGCCTACAAAAACGGTCAACTGCTTGATGAAGGCCGCCCACTGAACTCACTTCGTGTTCAGTATCGCAATGTCATCAATGCTGGCTTCCCGTATCTGATGATAAGTCCGGGTTTTATCCTTTTAGTCTTTGTTGTTGTGTTTCCGATCATCTTTGGTTTTGCGATTGGTTTTACTAACTACAACCTTTACAACTCACCGCCTGCGAAGCTGGTTGACTGGGTTGGATTGAAGAACTTCTTCAACATTTTCCAAATTAACTTGTGGCGTAACACTTTTATCGATGTGTTGCAGTGGACAGTCGTTTGGACATTAGTTGCATCAACATTGCAATGCACAGTCGGGGTTCTGTTGGCGATTCTGGTTAACCAAAAAGACCTTAAATTTAAGCCTCTGATCCGTGCAATCTTTATTCTTCCTTGGGCGGTACCTGGCTTTGTTACCATCCTTTTTT
>NZ_JAWOUT010000550.1:0-567 GCF_033339515.1 Vibrio sp. 2130-1 | reverse complement strand
TTCCCTTTCCGACTAACACATAGCAAAATTGACTAATCTTCGCCTCATTTCAGCAGGGCAAATGAGCGCCAGCTATTTAACGTTGATTATCTAACTCATAAAGCAGCCACTCTTTTACCGCTTTACGCGAGACTTTAATTCCACCTTCTAACAAGGCTTGTGGCATCAAGTAGTAAGCGATTGGCCATTTAAACTTCTCAAGCTTTTTCCGCAAGTATTGCTCGTATTCCTGTTGGCTCAGTAACGCTTCTGATTGAATAACGGCTATAGGACGATGACCGAACTCAACATCTTCGACTGGCACGACAATGCTCTGAGTGACGCTTGGGATTTGGTTCAATACTGCTTCTATTTCCTCACAGTGAACGTTTTCTCCACCTGAGATAAATTGATTATCGGCCCGACCGATGATCTTTAACTCATCTCCTTGCCAAGCACCGAGATCCTTACTGTCGAACCAACCATCCTCGTCCACGAATACCGTCACTTGACCTTGGTGAAAATAGCCTGAAGCTAGCGTTTGTCCACCAATGTAAATGCGCTCATCAACCAACTTAATCTTACGAT
>NZ_JAWOUT010000549.1:0-568 GCF_033339515.1 Vibrio sp. 2130-1 | reverse complement strand
GACAGATATTCGTATCAATACCTTCAACGAGTTTCTCCGCGTCATCAAGAAGAACACCAAAGCATCGGTCTTTATCATGGACCAAGAACACCGATTAGTGGCACATTCTGGCCCAGGCAGCGTAGTGTCTTGGGGCACAAAGTTTTCGGATAAAGGCCAACGCTTGTTCGCCTCTGAAAGCGCAGACCCGATCATCAAAATCAGCGCCTCCCGCGTGCGTGGTTTTGACTTGTACCATACAGACCAACCGTACACGTTTGAGTTTGACCACAGCGGCCAACGTATTTTTAGCCGTATCACGCCCTACTACGATCCAAACGGTTTAACTTGGTTCATCGGCACTTCTATCTCGGAATCTGATTTGCTTGGCCTCTTACCGAAAAGCCAAGAGAAAAGCTGGATTGTTGGTATCGTCGTCAGCTTGTTTGGTATCGGCTTTAGTTGGGTCATCTTCGAACGCGTGACTCGACCAATCAACGCCACTGCCGATGCAGCTCAACACCTAGCAAATGGCGATTGGGATAGCTCAATGCCCCAACCTGGCCGCGTGTACGAAACGACCGTGCTC
>NZ_JAWOUT010000548.1:0-568 GCF_033339515.1 Vibrio sp. 2130-1 | reverse complement strand
AATGCTGACAGCTTTGATCATCGGATTTTTCGTGCGCTTTTGTAACCAGATCACACCAAACATATCAACAATCCCTACCCAAGCACGGTTCCATGCATTGTAATTGGAAGTGCCTGCTTCTCTGTCTCGGTGCGCGACTGGGTGAACGACGATTTCCCCGCCCATCGCTTTGATGAGTGCAGGCAAAAACCGATGCATATGATCAAAATACGGCAAGCGCAGATAAGTCGATTTAGGGATGACTTTAAGTCCACAACCAGAATCTGGAACACCATCACCTAGTAATGCATGGCGCACTTTGTTCGCCACCTTCGATTGAAACCTAACCCAAGCTGTATCCAACCTTTTCGCTCGATAACCCGCGATGCAAAAGTTCGGATTGCTGACTTTAGCAGCAAGCTCAAGCATCTTAGGCATATCCGACGGATCGTTCTGCCCATCAGCATCGGAGGTAACAATCCACTCGCCTTTTGCATGTTTGACGGCAGTTAACACTGCTGTGCTTTGACCGCAACTATGTTCGTGGCTTACCACCTGCAGGTCACACCCACATTCTTTAGCAGCTTCA
>NZ_JAWOUT010000547.1:0-569 GCF_033339515.1 Vibrio sp. 2130-1 | reverse complement strand
GGCGGTGAAGCCGCGCGCTTTACCAAGGTGCTTGCAGAACATCTGCAAAGGCCAAGTGTAACTAAGTCATAACGACATAAGGCTTCCTAAATGGAAGCCTTTTTTCTGCTTTACGCGCTAATTCAAACCCACCAACCGAACAGATAAAATCATCACTAACGGTTTAATTTTCAAACACATGTCACTCTTTCATGCTTCAAAGCTATGACTACCTCTCATCGAATTCACGTTTACGTTAACTGAGCTATAGTTTTCTATATAAACGAAAAATGTCACCCAGATGACGAAAATAAAAAGGAAGCACAAAAATGGAACGTGAATGCATGGAGTTTGATGTGGTGATCGTCGGAGCTGGCCCTGCGGGGTTAAGTGCAGCATGTCGATTAGCACAGTTGAACCAAGATCGTGAAGGCGAAGCGCTGTCAATTTGTGTGGTAGAAAAAGGCTCTGAGGTCGGCGCACATATATTATCTGGTGCGGTGTTTGAGACTCGCGCCTTAGACGAGCTTTTCCCAGATTGGAAGAAAATGGGAGCGCCCGTTTCAGCCCCCGTTCAACATGATGATTTT
>NZ_JAWOUT010000546.1:0-569 GCF_033339515.1 Vibrio sp. 2130-1 | reverse complement strand
ACTAGAAACTCAACTCGCTGAGTTTCGATTCACCCCTTGTGGTAGCCAAGATAAACAAAAGTTTGGTTGGGTTAGTGCTATGGGTCGACATGGCGACATGATGACGCACGTGTCAGAAAACCGCATTCTGATCTGTGCAAAAAAAGAGGAGAAAATGCTGCCTGCTTCTGTGATTAAAGAGTCTCTGAATGCAAAAGTAGACGCTATGGAAGCGCAAGAAGGTCGCCCTCTGAAGAAGAAAGAGAAAGACAACTTAAAAGATGACATCGTGATGGACTTGCTGCCTCGTGCCTTTAGCCGCAGCAGCCACACTCACGTGTTGATTATGCCAAAAGAAGGCTTCATCCTTGTCGATGCAAGCAGCTACAAAAAAGCAGAAGACGTATTAGCGCTACTGCGTAAAACCATGGGTAGCTTACCTGTTGTTCCTGCGATTCCAGAAGTAGCAATTGAAACAACGCTAACTGATTGGGTTAAAACAGGTAACACGCCGCAAGGCATCACCATGATGGACGAAGCTGAGTTAAAATCGGTGCTTGAAGAAGGTGGCGTGATTCGCTGTAAGAAGC
>NZ_JAWOUT010000545.1:0-569 GCF_033339515.1 Vibrio sp. 2130-1 | reverse complement strand
CAGTACCGTTGGCTTCGCGTTACGCATTACATCGAGTAGTGAGAAGCCATTTCCTTCATTTTCCCACTCTTTTGTGTTGCTGTGTTTTTGGACCAAACGCTGTTGGAAATCAAGCAGGTTAGGCATACCTTCTTGTAACAGACCCCAGCGATCGACCATGTAAACTTGAGAGCGTGCTTTCTCGTCAGAAATCCCTTCCGATACCATTTGCGCAATGATCGCTCCTGCGATACCACAACCCGCAGAACCCGCACCTAAGAAAGTGATGCGCTGTTTAGAAAGCTGAGTACCCGCCGCTTTACATGCTGCCAGTAGAGAGCCTACGGTTACTGCTGCCGTACCTTGGATGTCATCGTTGAAACAACAAATACGGTCTTTGTAGCGCTCTAGTAGAGGCATCGCATTTTTCTGCGCGAAGTCTTCAAACTGGATAAGTGCATCTGGCCAACGGCGTTGTACCGCTTGGATGAATTCTTCTACAAATGCATCGTAGTCAGGGCCCGTAATACGAGGATGACGCCAGCCCATGTACATTGGATCAGCAAGACGTTGAGGGTTGTTTGTACCCA
>NZ_JAWOUT010000544.1:0-570 GCF_033339515.1 Vibrio sp. 2130-1 | reverse complement strand
GCTGTATTTGCCATGAGCCACCACGTTACCCGTTGCGCGTAAAATGTATGCCATCGCTTTGTCAGCATGTGCAAAGAATTTCTTCCATCCTGCACATAAATAGTTAAGTCCCGGCTCACCATCACGAGTACGAATGAAACGGTTTTTCGGGCATTCACCGTAGCATGCAAACTGATACTCACAGTCTCGACATTGCTGCGTTAACAAGCGAGATTTTGCAAAACCGAACTTCTGTTGCTCTTTGCTATAGGCCAATTCATCCAGCTTGTCATGATGAATATTGCCAATTTTGTACTCCGGATAGACGTAATGATCGCACGCAAACACATCGCCATTTGGCTCCATCGCTAACCCCTTACCGCACACCTCACCCAGCGTACAAAGTGGATTAGCGCGCCCCATCCAAGCCTCTACACTGGCTTCAAAATATTGCACAAACACTTTGCCGATATCGTTCTTAATCCATTCATCAAAAACCGCAATCAGGAAGTTACCCCAAGCTTCATCAGCAACACACCAAGGTTCCATGACAGAATCTTTGTGACCCGGAATCAAACGCTTGTCTCCTTG
>NZ_JAWOUT010000543.1:0-570 GCF_033339515.1 Vibrio sp. 2130-1 | reverse complement strand
CCGTGCGATTTAAGAACTTGTGCGCAATCAACTCACCCGTGACCCGTTCTGCTTCGTGCTCTTCGTTCTTGGCTAGCAACACTTTCAGTTTTTCGCCGTCAGGAATCTCTGAGAACAGTGATTTTTCATACACGTGCGGGTTGTTGGCAATCAAAATGTTTGCAGCACGAAGAATTCGACTGGTCGAGCGATAGTTCTGTTCCAGCTTGATCAGGCGCAGGTTCGGGTAATCTTGCCCGAGCAGCACCAAGTTTTGCGGTTTGGCACCACGCCACGAGTAAATCGATTGGTCATCATCACCCACGACGGTCAAGCGACCGCGCTCACCCACAATCAATTTGACCAGTTCATACTGACTGGTGTTGGTATCTTGGTATTCATCAACCAATAGATAGCGGATGCGATTTTGCCAACGCTGACGCACGTCTTCATTATTACGCAGCAGCAATACTGGCAGCAGGATCAGGTCATCAAAATCGAGCGCGTTGTACGCCTTCATCTGTTTCTGGTACATCTCAAAACAAAAAGCGAACAGCTGTTGTTGCTCGCCTTTCGCCATCGCTTTGGCTT
>NZ_JAWOUT010000542.1:0-571 GCF_033339515.1 Vibrio sp. 2130-1 | reverse complement strand
CTTTCTTAATTCACGCAAAATCTGTTTGGCTCCAGGACGAAGACCGCGCCATAACATAAAACTCTCAGCAGCTTGGCCAACTAACATACCTAAACCATCATAAGCATGTGCCGCACCGTGTTGCTTAGCCCATTGGTTAAATGTGGTATCACCTTTGCCATACATCATGTCGTAGCTTGTACTATTGGCGGCGAACACCGAGGAAGAGATCGCAGGTAACTCACCACTCAATGATGCAGACGTAGAGTTGATTATGACATCGAACTCTTCAGCAATGGTATTCATCTCTTTTGCTGTAACAGGGCCATACGCAGAAAACAATTCTGCCAATTCTTCGGCTTTGGAAAATGTACGATTAGTTATCGTTAGAGATGTTGGTTTTTGATCGAGCAATGGTTTAATCACTCCTCGAGCGGCACCACCAGCTCCTATGATCAGGATGCGTGCGCCTTCTAAAACGACTTGGTGTTGCAACAAGTCCTGCACTAAGCCTGCACCATCAGTGTTATCACCTATGATTTCACCATCATCAAGCTTCTTAAGTGTATTCACTGCTCCAGCAAGCTGAGCA
>NZ_JAWOUT010000541.1:0-571 GCF_033339515.1 Vibrio sp. 2130-1 | reverse complement strand
AGCTGAATCGGCTAGAAGAAGAAGTGATTTCCGGTGCAGATGCGTTGGTCAATAATGCAGTAGAGTGCGGAGATCTAAAGTTTTCTCCTGCTATAGGTGCGGATGCTATTGTGTTTGCTAACTGGTCTATCGCATTTGGTTCTAACGCGCTTGCGCAAAACGCATCGAATAGTCGCTGTATACAACGAATCCAAGACCCATTTTCTGTGTTGCACAATGCGAATATGTTATTAGACGGCTTAGGTTGGGCGCCACTTTCTACAGAGTGGGACTATCGGAAAACCTGGCGTCGAGTAGAACAGGAACTCTTTAGCGAAGAGATTGCTTACTTAGAAACAGTGAACCGCTAAATCGGTTACAGAAGCCAATCCAAACGATGATTGGCTTTTTTATCACACTAAAGTGACGAATCGTCAATATTTGACTTAAAAGATGATGCTTAAGGTGAAGAACCTAGAGAGGCATTTGAAAAGTTACGTAAAAACTAGAAAACAGCGCTGGCTGATTTTTTAGTTTTTAAATTTGACGAAACGTCACAAAGGAGAGTGTGATGCCACACCATAAAGCTCAG
>NZ_JAWOUT010000540.1:0-572 GCF_033339515.1 Vibrio sp. 2130-1 | reverse complement strand
CAGGCTTTTCAGCTGTTATGTCATACCGACTTCATACTAAGAGCACAGGTAAGCAATTTATTTTATTAATAATATTGCGAAAACATAGAATCTATCCTAATTATTTATTAACTAGTGGCTTAGTGTTGAAGATAAGTATAAATGTCTCCTAATTTCTTCAAAGCGCCAAACTTAAAGGTATGTCGTGGTTTTGAAGTAGCTATACTAATCTTACTTTGGAAAGTTAGGAGCTTCACCTCAAGCTATTGCCTGAGATTACTTGGGTACGATCATCAGCAAAAGGAAAGATGTGATGTTACGGAAGACTTTACTGGGTACCTATCTTTGTAGTTTATTCATTGCGGGGAATGCATATGGTGCTGAAGGAGATGATATTCCTCAGCGTGCCCAAACGGTTGGTGATGTTATTGAGCGCCCAGGCGTTCTCACACCTAAAGGTAAATGGTCATTTGATTCGTCTTTAAGCTATACACAAAACTCTTCAAACAAAGTATCTGTTGTTGGGTATACAGTCTTACCAACTCTGATTGTTGGGCGAATTGAAGTGAGTGATTCGGATAGGACTACAGTAA
>NZ_JAWOUT010000539.1:0-572 GCF_033339515.1 Vibrio sp. 2130-1 | reverse complement strand
TGTCAGCGCCACACCAATAGCACCGATAAAACTCAGTGTCGGGGTGCCAATCATTAACGTGAGCACCACAGACAACCAAGTGTTGAAATCCAGAGAAAGTAATACTGCCAATAGCGGGCTGATCAAAATCAGCGGTAATCCCGTTAGCACCCAATGAGCTATGACCTTAGATATCACCACAAGTTGCAAGGGAATTGGCATGAGCATCATTTGCTCTAACGCACCATCTTGAAAATCATCACGAAATAGACGTTCTAATGATAATAATGCCGATAGCAATGCGGCAACCCAAACGATGCCCGCTGCAATACGTGCTAACAAATTAGGTTCAGGCCCAATACTCAATGGAAACAAAGTAATAACAATAATAAAGAACCAAAGCGGGTTCAAAATGTCGGCTTGGCGACGAAATGCAATCAAGAGTTCGCGGCGAATAATAGTTGTCATGGCCGAAATCATATCAATCACCCAATTTTATTTTTCTAAGTTTAGGGCTGTCAGCAAACATATCTTGGTGCGTCGTTAACATCACAATGCCACCGTTATCGGCATGCTGAGCAAACAGAGCTTCA
>NZ_JAWOUT010000538.1:0-574 GCF_033339515.1 Vibrio sp. 2130-1 | reverse complement strand
CCGACTTTGCTGCCGGCTAGGTACATTTATGACAGAAAATACATCCTCTTTTCCTCGATCTTCTGGGGAGCTACATGAGTTCACTCGGGCTGACGTCTGGGGTGGATTTACTCAGCTTTTACCGCTTTCCTTTTTTGTGGTGGTCTTTGGCCTCGCCTTTGGGGTTGCTGCGGTGCAAACCGGCTTAGACGCCTTTCCGACTCTTTTAATGAGTACGCTTGTCTTTGCTGGTGCGTCTCAGTTTGCCACATTAGAAATGTGGGGAGCTGAAGTACCACTTGTACCGGTTTTGATTACTGTGTTTGCCATCAATGCTCGCCACCTTCTGATGGGTGCGACGCTCTACCCTTGGCTGAGACAGCTACCGCCACATAAGCGCTATGGCATTATGTTGCTTGCCTCCGACGCAAACTGGGCAATGGCGATGAACGCATTTGGCAAGAAAGAGCCTGGGTTTGGTTTGTTGGTCGGCGGAGGGCTTGCGCTTTGGGGCTTCTGGATTGTCGGCACGTGGATGGGGATCTACTTTGGTGGTGCCATCAAAGATCCAGTCAGTCTCGGCCTTGATATGGTC
>NZ_JAWOUT010000537.1:0-574 GCF_033339515.1 Vibrio sp. 2130-1 | reverse complement strand
CTCGGGTAAACGTGCTAAGTTGACCGCGCTTCGTTCCGTCATCGATATGGACGGTAACGTGCTTTATCAATCGTTGCCTCGCTCCTCTCGCGCGGTTGATGAACAAGCGGCTTGGCTAACGACTTACGCGATGAAACAAGGTGTCGCACAAGGTACGGGCCGCTACCTTCAAAACCAATTCGCTTGGGCTGCGTTGGCGGGTAAAACGGGCACCAGTAACGATACTCGTGATAGCTGGTTTGTCGGGATTGATGGCCGTGAAGTGACGACCATTTGGCTAGGCCGTGATGATAACAAGCCAATCAACCTTACGGGGTCAAGCGGTGCATTGCGTGTTTACGCGGAATACTTGGCGCAGCGAATTCCTGAGCGTTTGGAGCTGCCTTGGCCTAAAGAAGTGACGACGCTTGGCTTTAAACCGACCTCCAACGGTGGTTTAGAGATGAATTGCCGCAGCGATTACAAACTTCCAGTATGGGATAAAACGGGTCAAATCAAACAACAGTGTGAGAAAAAATCTAACTGGTTGAATAGTTTGTTTGATTGGTAGGATCTCCAAATCAACAACATGGAC
>NZ_JAWOUT010000536.1:0-575 GCF_033339515.1 Vibrio sp. 2130-1 | reverse complement strand
GAAAGCTATAATCAAAGAAAAAGGAAGGTGCTATGCCTTCCTTTTTTGTTTCTCTGCGATTTATTTTGCTTTTGGCAAAACCACCACTTCAGTTTTTGCCCAGATATCGTGGAAACCACGTTTTTTCGGGTCAATTGGCACGGTTAAGTTCGCAAGACCAAAGCCTGATGTCGCAAGGCGGATTAATGCTTGAGTCGCCGTAATTGGAGCGCCGTCTTTCGCGTTTCGAATTTGCATTTTCCAAGCGCGCATGCCTAGGGTTTGACCTGCTCGCGTCCAGAAAAATACGAAGAAGTAAATCCAGACTACCGCCAGATAAAGTGTGAATATCGGACTCAACACCGGGTGTTTCCCTAACATATCTGCGGCATCCACATATTCTCCGTAGCTCAGCAAGCCTGCTGCATTCAAAGCAAACACCACTGCTATTACGACACCCGCCGCCATCATCTCAATGGCTAAGACAATTAGAGTGTCATAAAACAAAGCGGCCAATCGACGGAAAAATCCCGCTGGTGGAAGAGTTGTAGAAGTAGTCATAATTCCATCACTTACCTTAAAAATTGTGCGTCAGG
>NZ_JAWOUT010000535.1:0-575 GCF_033339515.1 Vibrio sp. 2130-1 | reverse complement strand
TCAACGTAACCGATGGTTTGCCATGAGTAAGGATGACCTTCTGGGTATAACGCTTCAGACATACGTTCCCAAATCAAACCGTACGGACGGTTGTCATAACGTTGCGCACGCTCATTTTTCACCGTAGATCGTTGAATTTCAAATTTGCGCTGTGAAACCGCATCAAGCAAAAAGCCCATACGATCCGATTCAAGCCACAGCATTTTTTCCAGCTGATTCGCAGGAACGGTTTCAAAGTAGTTGGTGCGATCGCGATTGGTCGTACCGTTTAACGTACCACCCGCCTCTGTGATGATTTTGAAGTGCTCTTGATCGCCAACGTTCTCTGAACCTTGGAACATCATATGTTCAAAGAAGTGCGCAAAGCCCGACTTACCGATTTCTTCACGAGCTGAACCGACGTGATACGTGACATCAACGTGTACCAATGGGTCAGAGCCCTCTGGCGCTAGAATTACGGTCAAGCCGTTATCGAGTTTGTATTTTTGATATGGGATCTTAACTTTGCCGTCTTCTGCTTTCGATGATTCGACGAAAGTCACCCCTTTTGGCAACGATGAAACAGGGGAATTTGA
>NZ_JAWOUT010000534.1:0-575 GCF_033339515.1 Vibrio sp. 2130-1 | reverse complement strand
TCTATCACTGGGTACTAACCCAGTGATTGCGTCTTCGCGCTGCTTCATCAACTTTCCTCATCAGAGCTTGGTACGCCGTTTGCCTCGCAGCTTGCCAAAAAACAAAATCGTCGTAGAAGTCTTAGAGACTTGCCAACCTACCGATGATCTTCTCGATGCAATTCGCGAGTTATATCGAGAAGGTTATTTGATCGCGCTGGATGATTTCACCTTAACGCCGGAGTGGCGTCGCTTCTTACCTTATGTGCACATCGTTAAACTCGATATCATGGCGATGGGGCTAGAAAAAGCGTGTGAACTGGTTAAAACCCACCTCGCCAAGCGCGTCAAATATCACTTTTTAGCGGAACGCGTCGAAACCGCAGAAGAGTTTGAGCAAGCCAAAGCGGCGGGTTTTAAATTCTTTCAAGGCTACTTTTTTAGCAAGCCATTGGTGTCGCAAACCAAATACGTCAGTCCGGAGCAGGTGTTAGCGTTACAACTGTTTCGGGAAGTCTGCGCGCCAGAGCCGGATTTTGACCGCATTGAAAGCATCATTACGCAAGATGTGGCCTTGTCGTACAAGTTACTGCGTT
>NZ_JAWOUT010000533.1:0-577 GCF_033339515.1 Vibrio sp. 2130-1 | reverse complement strand
ATTTATGAGAGTAAAACGTTAGCTGCTTTTCGAGATAATCGTTGATGATGATCCTCGCTTTATCAGCATCGATGCCTTGCGGGTTGAGCGTGCCGCGTAGCCATATACCGTCAATCAGTGACGCTATCCCGTGAGCAACCAACTCTGCTTGCTCCGCACTTAATAGTGCTTTTAGTTCTCTTCTTAGATGGGACAACAGACGTCGTTCATTCACTCGTTGCAAACGCTTAAGTTGCTCGTCATGCATAGAGTAAGACCAGAAAGCCAGCCACGTTTTAGCCACTTTATTTTCTGCCTGATAACCAACAAAGTTGCCGTCAATAATGGCGTTGATACGCTGATGATGAGCATCTGCTGGCAACGCACGAAGCTTCCCTGTGATTGTTGAAGAAAGCTGACGAAGGATCTCGCGCATGGTTTCTTCTAACAACCCATGCTTACCACCGAAGTAGTGATTAATTATCCCCGTTGATACTCCAGCCTCTTTACTGATCAACGAGATGCTCGCAGCATGTAAACCGACTCTGTCAATCACTGACATGGTCGCTTTTACAAGCTGCGGTTTTCTGATTTCAGG
>NZ_JAWOUT010000532.1:0-577 GCF_033339515.1 Vibrio sp. 2130-1 | reverse complement strand
ATTGGTGGCATGTGCTGTATTCGTGATCATCAAGAGTTGTTCCAAGCGGTGCAAACGCGCTGCGTTCCTATGGAAGGTTTTGTCACTTATGGCGGCATGGCTGGGCGCGATATGGAGGCTTTAGCCCGTGGCTTGTATGAGGGCGCGGATGAAGACTTCCTGCATTATCGAATCAGTCAGGTGCAATACTTGGGCGAGCGTCTACGGGAGGGGGGAATTCCAATCCAATATCCAACTGGTGGCCATGCGGTGTTTGTTGATGCGGCGAAAATATTGCCGCACATTCCAGCCGATCAATTCCCAGCACAAGCCTTGTGCAATGCGTTGTATCTGGAGGCTGGGATTCGAGCTGTTGAGATTGGCTCATTGTTGCTCGGACGTGACCCTGAAACGGGTGAACAGAAAGCCTCTGAGCTTGAATTAATGCGCTTAACGATTCCACGTCGAGTCTATACTAACGACCACATGGACTATATCGCGGATGCGTTGATCGAGTTGAAGAACCGAGCTCATGAATTGAAAGGTTTGACGTTCGAATATGAGCCTCCGGTTTTACGTCACTTTACGGCTCGCTTCC
>NZ_JAWOUT010000531.1:0-578 GCF_033339515.1 Vibrio sp. 2130-1 | reverse complement strand
GTTCAGCAGGCACACATTCTAGTAGGACGATTTGAGCGCCTGCTTCTTGTAGCGCTAACGCATCTTTTACCATGCGATCCGCTTTTTCTTGATCGCGACCTTGGATTTTGTAACCACCAAAAATGTTAACAGACTGAGGGGTTAAACCAAGGTGAGCACAGACTGGCACTGCGCGTTCAGTAAGCATCTTAACGGTATCAACTAGCCAGTCGCCGCCTTCGATTTTTACCATGTTTGCGCCTGCGCGCATCAATTTTGCCGCGTTCTCACACGCTTGCTCTGGTGTTGCGTAGCTCATGAATGGCATATCGGCCATTAGCAAGCAATTCGGGCTGCCAGCACGCACACAGCGAGTGTGGTACACGATGTCGTCTACCGTTACTGGTAGCGTATCGTTTTCACCTTGCAATACCATACCAAGTGAATCACCAACTAAAAGAACGGGCATTTCTTGGCTTTCAAAAAGTTGTGCAAAGCTCGCATCGTAAGCGGTTGAAGTAGCAAATTTACGACCTTCTTGCTTCCACTTGATAAGGTCGTTGATGGTCATCTTTTTCATTGTTTTATCCTTACTAGGA
>NZ_JAWOUT010000530.1:0-578 GCF_033339515.1 Vibrio sp. 2130-1 | reverse complement strand
TTTTAAGCTTTTTTGAATGAGAGCCTCAGTTCCTGAATCGATGTTCGCCGTTGCCTCATCCAAAATTAAGATTTTTGGTTTCGCTACTAACACTCGGGCTAACGCAAGTAATTGCTTTTGACCTGCCGAAAGGTTGGTTTCACCTTGACCGAGTTGAGTGTCTAAGCCGTATGGATAGCGGCGAATTTGCTCTGATAAACCTACCTTATCTAACGCATCCCATATCTGCTCATCGCTCACTGCTCGGCTAAGAGAAATGTTCTCACGTACAGAGGCTGGGAGAATGTGCGGATCTTGTTGAACCATTGCTACGTCTTTGCGAAGTACGTCTTTACCCAATGTATTAAGTGGCCGCCCATCAATTAATAACTCGCCCACATTGGTTGGATAAAAGCCCATGAGCAAAGATGCTAACGTGCTCTTGCCGCTGCCAGTATGGCCGACCAGCGCGATAAAATCTTGATGAGCCGCTTTCAAGGATATGTCTTTTAATACATCTTGCTTACCATCATAACTGAACGTCAGATTACTTAGCTCAATCGAGCCCGTTTTAAGCGGTTTATGATCGTCACCGTAAG
>NZ_JAWOUT010000529.1:0-579 GCF_033339515.1 Vibrio sp. 2130-1 | reverse complement strand
TAAGGCGGTATGCGGTAGCATTGGTGTTGCGTGCTTCACCCCTTAACAAGGCGTTAGTTGCCAAGGCGAAAAACTCAGCTACAGCAGAATGTTTAGGGTTAATGTCCGTGTGTTTTTGGCTAGGTTTTCGTATTTCAATTTCTAGTTATTTGGGTTTGTGAAAATCGTGCTTTGGTTTCTTTCTTGGTTTGGGTTTTCTGCTTCAGAAGCCGCTTTATTAGTTGAAAGTCTGCTCTGCTGCTTTGCCGTTCCAAAAGGTTTGTTTGGTGTTCAAAGTCCGTTTTCTACGGCGTTGTAAATTCCAAGTGGTTTCAGTGACAGGCGCTTTGAAACTGCGCCTGATTTGAGTTTCTTAAAACACGTAAAACTAGTGTTGGCAAAGCGGCAATTAACATCAAATCAAAGCCTTAGGTTTGGCAACTAACAAAGCATTCAAGAGGGATTCACAACGCTTGGCAGTATTGGTTTGGATTAGCTTAAGTGTTTACGGCACAATGGTTTAGTTTGGGTGGAATGCGTTGTTCACCCCTTAATGCGGCGTTAGGCGACGGGCAGGCAAGTTCTTTGTTCTCATCTTCT
>NZ_JAWOUT010000528.1:0-579 GCF_033339515.1 Vibrio sp. 2130-1 | reverse complement strand
TGACGAACGACTCTTACGACGACCGCCACTATCACGCTCAGGTTCTACCTCTTCAATTAGACTTGGTTCGAATCCTTCTAGCCATTCTTGAGGCAAACGCTGGTCTAACAACGTTTCGATCGCACGAAGCAGGTATTCTTCATCTCGGCTCATTAATGAAACGGCCAAACCGGATTTACCCGCGCGGCCAGTACGACCAATACGATGTACGTAGTCTTCAGCTTTAAATGGCATATCAAAGTTCACCACTTGTTCAAGCTCTTGAATATCTAGACCGCGAGCCGCCACGTCTGTCGCAATCAGGGCTCGAACTTTACCTTGCTTGAATTCATCAAGTGCACGCTGGCGAGCACCTTGCGATTTATCACCATTAATCGAAACCGCTTTAATACCATCCAGTTTGAGCTCCTTTGCAAGCTCATCGCTACCTTGTTTGGTTTTAGTGAAAACAAGTACTTGTTGCCAGTTTCGTGAACCAATTAAATACGCTAACAATTCACGCTTACGCTTTTTATCAACTGGATACACCATCTGCTTAACCGTTTCTGCCGTTGTATTCGCTGGAGACACTTCCACCTC
>NZ_JAWOUT010000527.1:0-579 GCF_033339515.1 Vibrio sp. 2130-1 | reverse complement strand
TGAGCGTTATTTTGCTGAACCTTCCGGCAAGGTTATCAATGAATCATTCGAGGTTGGCAACCGCAAATCTCGTATTTACTGGCGTATTTATAACAAGGCTGCTCAGCTTGGGCTCGATATGTTTTGGTTTAGAAGTGAGTGTGAGCTGAAGGAGATGCCAATCGACGTCCTTCTCGATATCAGCGGTTACTTCGCCGGAATTTGTGCGTATAGCGCATCTATCGTATCCAGCTCTCCAGTAAAGGTGGTTACAAAAAAGAAACAAGTTGCGCTCGATATGCACGGGCGCATTCGTTGGGCTCGTCGTCAAGTTGGCCGCACGTTAGCGGATATTGCTAAGTACTTGGATGGTGACTTGGAGAAAGTTTTCGGGTTGCTCATATCTGAGGATACGCAGGGTGATTTGCTCAACTTGCCTGATACATACAAACACATAATCAAAGAGATAATGGAGAATTAGCATGGCTGTTCGTTACGTTCTAACAGGTGGCACTTACTCAAAAGGCGTTGGTAAGCAATCCGGTAAAAAATATGAAATTGGTCGTTTGTTTGCTGGTAAGGCATTGAAGCCTTGGGAAA
>NZ_JAWOUT010000526.1:0-581 GCF_033339515.1 Vibrio sp. 2130-1 | reverse complement strand
TCGAGAGCGTTGAATTGCCATAAACTCATCCATAAGGTCTATAAATTCCTGTGCTAGACTCAATGAACAGAATGTCGGCGCATAAAATCTGTCAGTTTGGCTTTGCTATTTGTGCAAAATAGGGGACTTACCGATGGATCTAGGATCAAAATCATGGACGTGTGGTTTCTCTCGAAAAGCAAAACCTTGCCGCGACCCAAAATGTCGCCAAAGCGCTTGGATTAAAGCCGGGCAATAATGTTCAAAAGCTTAAAGCCAACCAAGACAAAAATGGTGATGTCCACGTCCGGTATCAACAAACCTACAAAGGAATTCCGATCTGGGGGAAACAGATCGTTTTACACCGGGATAAACAAGGGAAAATCAAACGCTTTGGCGGTACGTTAGTTCATGATATCGAGCAAGATGTTTCTAACATGACTCCTCAGCTCAGCCTTGAAAGAATAAGAAGCAAAGTACAAAAGCCGTTGCGCATTTAGCCTATGAGATCCAGTTTTTTGCCGAGTCTGAACAAGCGGTAAACCCCACTAGACCAACTTATCTCGTGGATGCTAAATCAGGTGAAGTGCTGTTGCAGTATG
>NZ_JAWOUT010000525.1:0-581 GCF_033339515.1 Vibrio sp. 2130-1 | reverse complement strand
TTGCGGCGTCTTGTAGAATTTCACCCTGATACCCGGCTTGTTTAACCGATTCTAAAATCTCGGCGTGCAAGTCGTCAGAATCGTTATCGACAAAGACCAACGCACTTTGCTCAGCCAGGTTGACTTGTGCTTTTTCAACGCCTTGGACTTGAGTCAGCGCTTTTTCAACAGAGGCAACACAGCTGGCACACGTCATCCCTTGAATCAGCATTTGTAATTGTGTCGCGCCTGCTGGTGGTAGCTCTTCAATTTTAACTTCAGGCTCACCGTGATGCTGCTGCTCAACTTGAGTTGGCGTTTCTGCCTTTTGGGGAGCTGATACATTTGTTTCTGTATTTGCTTCTGTGATCACTTCGGCACTTGCGCTATAGCCTAAGCTTGCCACTAAATCGATGACTTGCTCTTGTGTCAGCAGAGTATGAATGCGTAAGTGCGTTGTCGAAGCTTCGAAAGAGACAATATCTTGATTGGACTCTAATAAAGAAGAGAGTTTTTTCACGCAGCCACCGCAGCTTAGCCCCGATAGTTGGAGCTCATAATGGGTGCCAGCTTGGTAACCAAGGGATTCAATTGAGGCGACC
>NZ_JAWOUT010000524.1:0-581 GCF_033339515.1 Vibrio sp. 2130-1 | reverse complement strand
CGTCAAAAGGCGTAAAAGCGAAACTGCCAACCGGATTGGATTCACTGAAAGAAGACAGCTCATTAGGTACCAGCCAGTTTATGGAGACTGCGCGTTACCGTCATGGCTTAGAAGGTGAGTTAGTACGCACTATCATGTCGCTAAACTCGGTAGCGAATGCGCGTGTTCACCTTGCGATTCCTCGTCAAACGTTGTTTGTACGCCAAAACGGTGAAAACCCGTCTGCATCTGTCATGCTCGAACTCAAACCGGGTGAAGACCTTAAGCCAGAACAGGTTGAAGCGATCATCAACTTGATCGTAGGCAGTGTGACGGCAATGAAGCCTGAGTTTGTTTCTGTCATTGACCAATATGGCCGATTGTTGAGTGCAGATGTTGCGTCAGCAGAAGCGGGCAAAGTAAACGCGAAGTATCTGGAATACCAAAAGAACGTTGAGAAGCAAATCATCCAACGTGCGGCAGACATGCTAACGCCGATTGTTGGCCCTAGTAATTTCCGTGTTCAGGTTGCAGCCGATATGGATTTCAGCCAAGTGGAAGAAACGCGAGAAATCCTTGATAACGCGCCAGTGGTTCGTAAC
>NZ_JAWOUT010000523.1:0-581 GCF_033339515.1 Vibrio sp. 2130-1 | reverse complement strand
GTCATGGCTGCTAACTGCAAGGTGTACGCTCTTGGGGATAACGCTTTTAGCTCTTCACGTGCAAACGAGAATTTGACGATAGGTTTACTTGATGTCGTCTCTGTTTTCGCAACCTCTTCTGATGCAGCATCGCTTGGCTTCACCACTTTAATCAAAGAAGAGTTTGTCTCTGACTGGGTTTTCGCTTGAGGTTCAGCCCCTTCTACTAACGCTTTAATATTGTCTGTATTCGCTTGCTCAGGCTTACCTTCTAACAGAGCATCAACCACGTCAGATTCAATCACAACACGCTGCTGGGTGTCATCATTCCCGACGCTTGCTACTTCTTCTGTCACCGTTGGTGGCAATGAGTTGGAATCGTCAGTCGCATCTGATAAATCGCCATCATTTGGCAAGTCGTCAGTCGCTGAGGTTAAATTAGATTCTGATGGCGAAAGAGTCGGCTCAGTGAGTGTCGGAATGGCAGTTTGCTCGATGCTTCCCGTGATCTGCTGCGCTTTGTCATCTGGGCTTGGCTGATTAAACATCCACCAATAGCCTCCAGCGGCCAGCAACAGTAGCACCAAAACCACTAATGCGAT
>NZ_JAWOUT010000522.1:0-581 GCF_033339515.1 Vibrio sp. 2130-1 | reverse complement strand
AGAGCTTTGCGGTTTACAACAACGGCAAGGCCGGTGTTGCGATCATCCTTAGTGAGCGAGGAAACCAGCTCCAGAATTTCATCAATGATGACGACCGAATGGAGCTCGCAGTCTTCGCAGTTCGCCAGCTTTCCAACGCATGGAAAGTTACCCCTTCTGATGCCATCGCGCTGCTACGCCAATCAGCGTGGATGGACCGAAATTTGTCCTAATCGAGCAAATCTAGGCACTCTAAAAGTCGTCCTATAACCACAAAGTTAGACCATCATGCAAAGTGGGGTATAGAGGGTGCCAGCCCCACCCCAGCAGTCCCCCTCAGCCACATTTCTGGCTTGCCCCGCGCTTTTCTTCTTTCTCTCTTTTTCTCTCTTTTTCTCTCTCTTTCTCAATCTAATCTCACACACGAAGGTCAAACAGGGCACCCGCCGACGCGAAGCGGAGGCGTATTCTTGCCCCTCCCCCTCGTTGCATGATGGTCTAAATCTGTCTACTATGTAACCAATGAACTGTTAGAACAAACCCACACATAGGCGGCAGCATGGCTAAAAACTTCATATCAGAACAATTCTCGGCCATGTGCC
>NZ_JAWOUT010000521.1:0-582 GCF_033339515.1 Vibrio sp. 2130-1 | reverse complement strand
CGCTTCAGAGCTGTTGCCAGTATTGGCCTATTCCGACGATGAGCAACTGTTTTTCATGGAAGACCAGAGTGTTGGCTTTGGTTTTCTATGTGACCCATTGCCGGGTGGTGATGAGTCTGTTGCAGACAGGGTTAATGTTCTACTTAACAACGACTGGCCAAAAGACACTTTGCTGCAATTTGGCCTGTACGCCTCGCCTGATATTCAAACCGACCTTCAGCTCATGATGGGCTTGCGGCATCGTCAATCCGATCCATTGCTCAGGGCGTCGATACGCAAACGTGCGGATTTCCTCGATGGCGGCACGGTTCAACCGATAGAAGAATCGACCCAGACTCAGGTACGCAACTTTCAACTGATCGTCACCTGCAAATTGCCTCTGGAAAGTCCTATACCGACGGAGCGTGAGTTGAGTCGAACATCCGCGCTTCGGGCTTCTTTCTCGCCGGCGCTGACAACGGTTGGTTTTCGCGTTACTGAGATGACTGACCGGAACTGGCTCGCGGCATTAAGTGCGCAACTTAACTGGGGAAAAGATGCTTCTTGGCGTAATCCATCTCCAATCCGCAGTGAGGCAGATAA
>NZ_JAWOUT010000520.1:0-582 GCF_033339515.1 Vibrio sp. 2130-1 | reverse complement strand
AAGCGGCTTGACCCAAGCTAGGCTTGCTATTATTCGAAGTGAAATCAATACAAACCTTGCTAACTACAATGCTAGCCAACAAGAATTGGTTAATGCCAGTCAGCAAGTATCATTTAAGCAGTTGTATGAATCAGTATCTAAATTACAAGCGAATAGCCCTGATAAGTGCCCAGCCTGTAAAACTCCATTGACACAGACAGCCCTGAATCCTTATGCACATGCAGACGAAGAGCTGCAAAAGCTACAGCATCTTGCAGTTTTACAAGCTAAATCCCAAGAATACTATCAGAGCCTTAATCAGTCATTGGCGGAACTATCACAAGTCATTAATGTTTCCTGTGATCGTTTAACAGCTAACCCTCTTCATAAGTTTAGACTTGCCTCTAACATCCAGCCTACAATTAAGTGGTTTAACTCAATGCTTCAACCGTCGCAAGGTGGTTATACGGCTTGGCAACATCTGGAAGCGCAAGTACAACAATTGGAGCAAAGCGATACCGCAGTTGAACAACAAGTCCAAGTTAGAACGGCGAAGCAGCAGGAACTGAATAGGCTACGTGGTTTTGCGAAGAGCATAACTGT
>NZ_JAWOUT010000519.1:0-582 GCF_033339515.1 Vibrio sp. 2130-1 | reverse complement strand
CGTTTATCAGCGTAGGGACAAAATCCGACTTAAACTGATTCTTAGAGGGAAACGGCTCGGCTTCTCGCTGGCAGAAATACGTGAACTGTTCGAACTTTACGACATGCAACAAACGGATGAACAGCTGCTCAAAATGCTCAATATCATTGAAGAAAAGCAAGCCGTGTTGCAACAGCAGTTAAATGACATTGGTGTCGTCATGGGCGAGCTCAATGCAGCAAAAGAACGCTGCCTTCAAACACTAAAAAACAACGAAAAGTAACAACGCCACTAACTCAAATTTCCCTCACTCAAGCAGTGCACGATTTTCACAGTCACACACCTGCAACAGGGAGACGTTATGAAACCGAGCTACATCCCGCTGAATTTCGGGCTCGGTGAAACCATTGATATGCTCCGAGATCACGTCAATGCGTTCGCGAGTGAGCATATAGCTCCTATTGCCGCCGATATTGACCATTACAATCAGTTTCCGAGCCATTTATGGCCACTTCTTGGCGAAATGGGCTTGCTTGGCGTGACCGTCAGCGAAGAATATGGTGGTGCTGAAATGGGTTACCTCGCCCACGTTGTAGCAATGGA
>NZ_JAWOUT010000518.1:0-582 GCF_033339515.1 Vibrio sp. 2130-1 | reverse complement strand
TCGACTAATACCAAGATCTTCCCAAGGCTTGAGTGTTCTTTCTGAATTGGCTACAGGCTTACGCTTAGATGCTTTACCGCCTTTAGCTCCTTTCTTAGCTTGGCTCTGACGGAACTTCTCAGGCGTGAACTCTCGATACGTCCAGTTAGCGATTAACTTCGCTATTGCTTTCACTTCTGACACAGGCAAAGGGCCATTGAACTGGCTATTCGTGCTTTCTACTTTGTCGTATACGGCTGCATTCCACTTTCTTTTGTAGTTAGGCGCCCAGTATTCCCGAATCGCTCTATATGCCCACTGACGAGTGTTATCGAACAACTCACAGTTACGGCCAAGACCAGACGTTTCGCTACCACGTAACGGGTGGCCTTTCAGATCGAGGTATTCCGCCAGTTCATCGAGTGTGTACTCGTACTCTGTCCAAAACTCATTTTGCCAATGTGGGTGCAGTGGATTTTTCGTCAGTAGTCCTGCGAATCCACGATCCGCTTTCAGACGCTCAATCATCGCGGATTCAATCGCAGCTGCGTAGCGAATAGGTTCACTATGCGCGATATCAGACGTACAGAATGGAACTTTCAA
>NZ_JAWOUT010000517.1:0-583 GCF_033339515.1 Vibrio sp. 2130-1 | reverse complement strand
TTCAGCGCAGTATCCATTTCTTCTAGCTCAGTGTTGCTGTAAATACGGGACGCTTGGAAAGGACGCGTCGCTGGGTGCTCTTTCTCTTTAAAACTTTTTGGTGCGGCTTCAGAGATCAGTTTTGCCAACTGTCCAGTACGAACCATTGGCTCGTTCTCTTCGTTTTCACGGTATTCCACAATCGCACGAGCAATACGACGAGCGTGTTTGTCTTCACCGAATTCACGAATCACCCAAGTGATGTCATCCAGATCCGCTTCCATCAACCATTGAGAAACCGGGATGCCTGAAGTTGGGTCCATGCGCATATCTAGCGGGCCATCTTTCATAAAGCTGAAACCACGCTCTGCGTCATCCAGCTGAGGCGAAGACACACCAAGATCCAATAGTACACCGTCTACTTTACCAACTAGGTCATACTCTTCTGCGTATTGAGCCATGCCAGAAAACGGGCCATGAATAATGGTAAAACGAGGGTCGTCAATTTTGCCTGCTTCCGCAATCGCTTGAGGGTCACGGTCGATACTGTACAGTCGGCCATTTGGGCCAAGTTTGGATAAAATTGTACGGCTGTGACCGCCTC
>NZ_JAWOUT010000516.1:0-583 GCF_033339515.1 Vibrio sp. 2130-1 | reverse complement strand
TTCAGTGTTAACTCCAATTCACCTTCTAGGTGTTGGTGTTTCTCACTCTCACCAGAGTCGAAACTTGCCACGTGCTCGTTAGGTACGAATTTCACAGATTCAAGCGCGACGCCAAGTTTGAGGTCGACACCTTTGTCACGAATTTCTGCATGAGCAAAACCTGCCATTTCACGGTCTACTGGCGTCATGACTTGGTCTGCCATTTCGATCAGAGAGGTTTTAATGCCAAGTTGGTGGAAGGCTTCCATCATTTCTAAACCGATGAAACCGCCGCCAACAACCGTCGCATGTTCTGGTTTGTTCATTTGGATCGTTTCGATGATGCGATCCATATCTGGAATGTTACGTAGCGAGTGGGTGAGCGGGTTATCGAGGCCTGGGATTGGTGGAACAATAGGACCAGCACCTGGGCTAAGCAGTAGGAAGTCGTATGATTCTACGTATTCAGACTCATCCAACAGGTTTTTGATCGTAACGGTTTTGTCCTGTCGGTTAATAGAAACTACTTCATTCATCACGCGAACATCAACGTTAAAGCGTGCTAAAAAGCTTTCTGGCGTTTGCAGTAGTAACTTACTGCGTT
>NZ_JAWOUT010000515.1:0-583 GCF_033339515.1 Vibrio sp. 2130-1 | reverse complement strand
TGCCCATCAATAAACCAAATACGATACTGATCTGGCGCAGCGCGACAACTAAGCTCACGTTGTCTGTCATCGTCATCGCAAACAGAACCAATCCATAAGTCGATGCCATCATAATGCCAGCCATACTTGCACTTTTTCGGATTCGCCAAGCCGCTTGCAACTCTTGATCATTTCCGGTGATCAGACACCAAAGTAAAACGGGTAAGCCCATCGCCCAAAACTGCGCACCAAGATAGAAGATCGCGCTGTATTGATCGCTGAAAATAGTTGATGCTTGCTGAGTCAGTAACGTTAATGCCTCTTTGTCCACCACAGAGTAACCTGTCGTGCCAATTGCCGCGATCAACGCCCAAAACACGCCTACATTTAGATACGCCACCAAAGAAACTTGGCGAACATGAGTCAACGGAACCAAAATGCAGCCAAAGGTGATCAACACAAAACCAAGCCACTGTTGAGATGAAAGCGCATGGCCGAGTGCAACACTGAACCCTCCCACCATCATGACCGGCAAAGCGCGTGCAATTGGGTAAATCACACCAACATCGGCATGTTTATACGCCATGATCAAACCGACGAGATA
>NZ_JAWOUT010000514.1:0-584 GCF_033339515.1 Vibrio sp. 2130-1 | reverse complement strand
TAAAACCCGAAATAACGCAAACTTTGTGGCCTTTCATGCAATTTGAAAAACCGAAAACTTTGAGAACTCATTTTCGGAAAACTCAAAGAGAAAGCAAAACTACCAAAGCGACTTTGCACCAAACTTGCTAACCTCGGTTAAGCCCAAAATCTCAATTGAGGTAGCAACTCAAAACTCGCGTTGGCAAACAATGCTGATTTGCCGAGAAACCGAAACGAGCTGCCAAGGGAAGAAAAAACAGGCTGCAAACAATTGATTTTTATTGTTTTAAGCTAACGCCCTGTTAAGTAGTGAGGCATGCACTACAAAAGCTCCCGCAACACTACGTCATCACTAAAACCAACGCAAACCAAAAATGCCACGCATGCCGAATCTACTTGAACAGTTTGTTAGGCTTATGCTGCATGAGATACTCAAACTCATTTTCACCAACTGTTTCAAAGCCTAGCCTTGAATACAAATGTTTAGCTGGATTTGTTTTTACTACACTAAGCCCAACCGCACTGTCCGTGACGCTAGCTTTACCAATTAGCATTGAAATTAGAGAACTCGCTATTTTTTGATTTTGATAGTTTGGATGAATT
>NZ_JAWOUT010000513.1:0-584 GCF_033339515.1 Vibrio sp. 2130-1 | reverse complement strand
CATTTCGGTGACGGACAACAATGCATTGGAATTGATGCAACACTTGGCGCCGCTGATCAAAGACACGCCAGTGATTTTCTGTGGCATCAACAATTACCGTCCTTCCTTTCATCAATCACTTAACGCAACCGGCGTGATTGAGAACGTCGATTTAGAAGCGAACTTAGCGCTGATCGAGCGTTTGCATCCAGACAACAAGCAGATTTACATCATCAGTGACCATTCGGTGACTGGTGCGATACTTCGCGACGAGATTGACGATTTTATCCAACAACATGACCGTTATCGCAACAAGATCACTCAACTTGTCCCTGACAATGTTGAAGCATTGAAGCAAAAAATCGCTCAACTCAATAAAGAAAATGTGGTGCTGTTTTGGACTTACTACCGCGACAAAGATGGTGTGGTCGGCAGCGAGCGTGACTGGATTCAGATCAACAAGGCCTCCAACGCGCCATTGTTTATGGTGCACGATGTAGGACTGGGTCATGGCGCGGTGGGCGGCGTGATTCAAAGCGGTTATCGCCAAGGTGTTGAAGCGGCTAGATTACTTGAACAAGTGCTCGACCACCCACAAGAACCAT
>NZ_JAWOUT010000512.1:0-584 GCF_033339515.1 Vibrio sp. 2130-1 | reverse complement strand
TCTAAAAATGAGATTGTGAATTTGAATAACGGCGTTGCAAGCATGGCGAATCAACTGAATGAGTTAGTTGGCCAGATTCGTTCTACCAGCGATTTAGTCGAAAGTAACTCGACCAGTGTAGCAAGCGATGCTCATAGCAACTTCACCCAAGCGGATCGTCAGCAAGAAGAAGTTGAGCAAGTCGTAACAGCAATCGAAGAGATGGCCTCTTCCGCTCAATCGGTGGCGCAGCAAGTAGAAAGCATTGCTGAGAATGTCCGCTCAGCGAACTTAGATAGCCAATCTGGTTTGACGATTGTTGAAGGCGTATGTGTCGACGTGGCGCAGTTGAATGATCAATTGGATCAATCAGCCGAAGCCATCGAACAAGTCAACCGTGACAGTGAAAGTATCCAAACCGTCACAAGAATGATCGACGAAATTGCCGAGCAGACCAACCTACTCGCTCTCAACGCAGCAATTGAAGCGGCACGTGCCGGTGAGCAAGGCCGTGGGTTTGCTGTGGTCGCGGATGAAGTTCGCACATTAGCGCACCGTACGCAAAGCTCAGTGCAAGACGTAGTTGGGATTATCGAGAAGCTAAA
>NZ_JAWOUT010000511.1:0-585 GCF_033339515.1 Vibrio sp. 2130-1 | reverse complement strand
ACCCGTTTCTGCATCATCACTGATGAAGAGCGTCACATTAAGATGGCAATCGTTGATAAACACACAACGCCTCTTATCTCTGTAAACGATCCAGAATTAATGCTTGCTAAGCCAGCGTCTTTGACGGCGGCAACAGGTATGGACGCGCTAACTCACGCGATTGAAGCGTACGTATCTATCGCGGCAACACCAATTACTGACGCTGTTGCAATCAAAGCGATCGAGTTAATTCAAGCGCACCTACGCACCGCAGTGAAAAACGGCGAAAACCTAGAAGCTCGTGAGCAAATGGCATATGCACAGTTCATGGCTGGCATGGCGTTTAACAACGCATCTCTAGGTTACGTGCACGCTATGGCGCACCAGCTAGGTGGTTTCTACGACCTACCACACGGTGTATGTAACGCAATCTTGCTTCCTCACGTACAACGCTACAACGCGCAAGTATGTCCAGAGCGTTTACGTGATGTCGCAAAAGCGATGGGTGTGGATGTAGAAGGTATGTCGGCAGAGCAAGGTGCTGCGGCAGCGATCGACGCTATCGTCGCGCTAGCAAAAGACGTTGGTATTCCAGCTGGTATTAAA
>NZ_JAWOUT010000510.1:0-585 GCF_033339515.1 Vibrio sp. 2130-1 | reverse complement strand
GATGTTGTTGTAATTGGCGCGGGAGCCGCGGGTTTGATGTGTGCTGCAGAAGCAGGCAAGCGCGGACGCAGTGTGCTTGTGCTGGATCATGCCAAAAAGCCAGGACGTAAAATCCTTATCTCTGGTGGTGGCCGCTGCAACTTCACCAACTACGACGTATCAGCCAGCAACTACCTATGCCAAAACCCACACTTCGTGAAATCGGCGCTGTCGCAATACACCAACTGGGATTTCATCTCTATGGTCAGCAAACACGGCATCGAGTTTGAAGAGCGCGACCACGGCCAATTGTTTTGTGTCGATGCCTTTACCGCCAAAGACATTGTGAAGATGCTGCTGGCCGAGTGTGACATGCCAAACATTCAACAGCGTTACCAATGCGATGTGCACACCATTGAGAAAACCGAAGAAGGCTTTCATCTGCACGCGGGTACTGAGCCTGTTGAGTGCGAATCTTTGGTGATTGCGACCGGTGGCCTTTCCATGCCAAAACTGGGCGCGACGCCATTTGGTTACAAAGTGGCTGAGCAGTTTGGTCTGCCAGTAATCCCTACCACGGCGGGACTTGTGCCATTTACGCTGCAC
>NZ_JAWOUT010000509.1:0-585 GCF_033339515.1 Vibrio sp. 2130-1 | reverse complement strand
CCATTTCATCCAACAGAATCACACTGTAAGGTTTACGCCTTACGGCTTCCGTTAGAACGCCCCCCTCACCGTATCCGACATATCCAGGAGGAGAGCCTAACAACAATGAAACCTTATGCTCTTCTTTGAATTCCGACATATTTATCGTGGTTACGTTGTCTTCGCTCCCATAAACTTTCTCTGCGATAGCAAGAGCGGATTCTGTTTTTCCGACACCACTAGGGCCAGTTAATAAAAACACGCCATTAGGTTTAGTTTCATCCGTCAATTGGGCACTTGCTGTTTTGATCACTTCGGACATGATTTCTAGAGCATGATCTTGCCCCACCACTCGCTCGCACAAGCTATCTTTTAGGTTAAGAACCGCTTCAATTTCGTCATCTTGCAATTTTCCAAGTGGAATACCTGTCCAATCAGAAATTACCTCAGCAATCAAAGATTCATTCACATGAGAAAAGACTAAAGGTTGCGTGTTGAGCGCTAAGTTCGATTCGATTTCCTGTAATCGCTCTTTGTCACAGTCGACATTCTCTTCTATCACCTTAGCTCTCAAGGACTTAGCTTCTTGAACCCACTGCTTTTCTT
>NZ_JAWOUT010000508.1:0-586 GCF_033339515.1 Vibrio sp. 2130-1 | reverse complement strand
TTGCGCACTATGAGTCGCTTGGCATCGACCCGATGACGAAGACACTAGTCTTTACGGTTGGTTTGAACTTCGAGCAAGCGCTAGACATTTGTGAGCATTTCCAAGGTCGTGTGCAAGTGAGCTTCGGTATCGGTACGTCTCTGGCAAACGACATGGGTAATTACGTTAACGATCAAGGCGAGGCGTATCAGCCGCTTTCCATCGTGATTAAAATGGTGACCTGCAATGGCTCTCCAGTCGCTAAGATCAGTGACGAGCCAGAAAAGGCAATGTGTGAAGACATTTTCTTTTTGATGAATCTTAAACGTCGCTTTGAACAACCGCTTGATTTAAATGAATGTCGTAAGCTCATTGATCGCCTCGAAAGCGAAGGGCAGAACTACCTTATTGATGCGTAAACACCACGCTTTTTAGCTCCTTTCTTGATAATCACCCTCTATCGTTTCGATAAATTTATATCGGTAAACGAAGAGGGTGATTTCGTTATAGTAAGTCTTATATCAATCATTGCTCCCCTGCGTTTTTTGCGTCGCTAGAGGCTATGATTGATAGATACTCCCAACGTTGCGGCATTGTGGAAAGTGTT
>NZ_JAWOUT010000507.1:0-586 GCF_033339515.1 Vibrio sp. 2130-1 | reverse complement strand
TTAAATGCGTTAGATGGCTTCTTTTCAGAACCACCGGTGAAGGTGCAAACCGTCACCGGCGGGCTCACCAACCGCTGTTGGCGGTTGGAATCTTCTCAAGGCCTTGCTTATGTCTGGCGACCGACCAGCAACGTATGCAAGGCTTTTTCTATCTCTCGTCATAACGAGTATCAAGTTCTTCATGCGATCGAGCCGCTAAATCTCGGGCCAAAGCCGATCTTCGTTCATGAGCAAGGGTTATTAGTGGAGTGGATCGATGGGATCACGCTGACAAAAGATGGCATCGAGTTGGAAGAACTCTTACCCATCGCGGCGACCATTCATCAATACCATTCGAGCTCCATACCTGTTGTGCCATTTTCTTACATCTCGCGAATTGATCATTATTGGTTGGAGTTAGAAGGAAAGTACGTCGGTTCAGAATTTGAAACTCTATACAAACAGTGGCGTTCTGAACCTAGTGTTGAGCAAATTCCGTTAGCGCTGTGTCACTTTGATTTGGGGTGTTACAACCTAGTTAGGGGAGATCAGGGCGTGAAAGTCATTGATTGGGAGTACGCAAGCCTTGCAGACCCAAGATTGGGTT
>NZ_JAWOUT010000506.1:0-586 GCF_033339515.1 Vibrio sp. 2130-1 | reverse complement strand
AACTTGTGGTTGCAGAGCTAAAAGAGAAATACAACGTAGGTGCCTCCCCTATTCGCGAAGCATTGGTTCAGCTATCGTGGAGCAAATACGTCAAACTCGCGCCGCAAAAAGGCTGCTGGGTTGCACCAGTGTGTAAGCATGAGTTGAATGACTTGTATGAAAGCCTACGGATGACGGCTTCATTTCTATTGAGAAAGGCGATCATGACAGGTGATGAGAACTGGGAACTGGACGTCCTAACTTCATACCACAAACTATCTAGAGTGAATCTCGACCAAGGCTTTTGCTGGAGAGAATGGGAAGAACGCCACTATCACTTTCTTGAAGCGTTGCTTGAGGGGGCGAACTCGCACAATTTGTTTACCTTCTTCCGAGATATTTTAAACCAGATCAAGCGTTACCATTACTTTGCTATGCAAGTGCTAGGAACGAACAATCAAGGTCACTGCAATATCGATGAACAAGAGATGATCATGAAGTTATCGCTGTCTAAAAATAGTGACGATGCGGTGCAGTTTCTGGATCGTTATTTGTTGAAGTCGTTGCAATGTGTCGAAACCGCCATCGACAATCCGCTATAAACGTC
>NZ_JAWOUT010000505.1:0-586 GCF_033339515.1 Vibrio sp. 2130-1 | reverse complement strand
GATCAGTTATCCGATCCTGCAACTTGCCAAGATGCCTCTGGCGTACCTTGTAACCAGATGATTCGTATGATGTTGGAACAGGGAGCGGATCCAATAGGTGCTGATGGGCAAGATTTACAGAGCATCTCTCAATACGGACGACTTAATTTAGTGGGAGCTCTGACTGCAACACCTTCGGAACCGCCACCACCTCCTCCTCTAGTCGTTAAGGCACCAGAAGCTCTTTCCATCTCGATCAACAATAGTATTGTCTTTCTCAATTGGAGCTACTTGGGGGATAAAGATGCCATTGCAGGCTTTAGAGTCGAACGCGAGAGTTGGAATGCAAAACGTAATCGATGGCAAAGCCTAAGCAGTTGGGATGTTCTCGACCCTACGGCCACGACGTTTGAAGATTCCAGTGTCAATGGCGAAGTGCATTATCGTGTTGGCACCATTCAGAAAAGCGATGGTTCTTTGTTCTGGAGTGGATGGAGCGATAACATCACGGTTGCGGGTTCTGGTGGTGGTAAGGGCGGCGGAAAAGGTGGAGGAAAGCCGAACAAATGATCGCCATGAAAAAGGCCCGAGAAGAGGGCCTTTTTGT
>NZ_JAWOUT010000504.1:0-587 GCF_033339515.1 Vibrio sp. 2130-1 | reverse complement strand
GCTCTGTTCATAGTGAGCAGATATCTTTTAAATCTGTCGTATCAATCCAAGACGTAAAGTCGGCCAACATTTAACATTACCTTAACTCCGTTATGGCAAGTGATTTACCGATAAAAATTAGAATTGTTTGGTTTGACATCAAGATTATTGAGGATTTCAGATGGCTTCAAAAGCGACAGGGATATCGATACTGAGTTTATTAGTAGCTCCGGTGGCGATGGGAGAGACCGCAAGCGCATACGATTTATGTTTGCTAGAAACAATGAAAAAAAGCAATGGCGAAGAAACGATCGAGAGCATTCGCAAGCAGTGTGAGCTAGATACAGTCACGAGTACTGCGTCTGTCGAATCAACAGCGAAAGAATCAGAAGAACCGCAAGAAAGCTTGATCGATAAACGTTTGGAATCAGAAAAGCAAACCGCGTTCGAGCCTTTTAGCTTGGTTGCACATCGAATTAACTACATTCTGCCGTTTACTTATAGTGATCGCGTAAACAAACGTGCGTATGCCGACACCAAATACGGCGATGAACTGCGTAAGGAAGAGGCAGAGTTTCAAATCAGCTTTAAAGTACCAATGAACTACG
>NZ_JAWOUT010000503.1:0-588 GCF_033339515.1 Vibrio sp. 2130-1 | reverse complement strand
TCTAGTATTAGCCTTTTGTACTACCTGCTGTTAAGCCAGATACAAAGTATTTTTGTAGTGATAGATAAAGAAGCGCTACAGGTATTGAAATAAGCACAGCACCCGCTGCATATGTGGTATAACTCGCCCCCATTTTTTCTACGACCAAATTATATAAACCGATAGGTAACGTATAATTTTCAGGTGTTCTTAGAATAGTTGTAGCGAGAATAAAATCGCCTAGAGGCCCCGTGAAAGAGAATAAGGCTACTACTGCAATAATTGGTTTTGAAATAGGCAGTATGATTTCCAAAAAAATACGGATATTACTCGCACCATCCATTTTTGCTGATTCATCCAGGTCTTTCGGTATCGCGTCCAAGTAACCTTTCATTAAATACGTGTTCATCGGGATCATGCCACCAACATAAACCAGTACTAATGCAAGATGGCTATTAATCAATCCCAACATCTGAGCTAAGACAAATATCGCAATTAGGGCGGAGAATTGCGGGATCATCTGCAACAGAAGGAACAGCATTAGACCATTTTTCCTTCCTTTAAAGCGAAAGCGTGAAAACGCATATGACGTACATGACACACTGATCA
>NZ_JAWOUT010000502.1:0-588 GCF_033339515.1 Vibrio sp. 2130-1 | reverse complement strand
GGCAATAGGTTAATTGCCGCAGGTAACGTAACAAAGGCAAGGCCTACGCCGGCAGAGACAACTTCTGTTAGTGGTTTACCTTGCTCTTGAGCCATGTAACCCAATACAGAGAAGATCATGATACCTGCAAGGATAGAGAAACCACAGTTGATCAGTACGGTCATAAAGGCGTTGTTAGTGATGTCAGACTTCTCAGGCAAGTAGCTTGAGTAGGCCAACATAATTGCAAAGCCGATACTTAGGGTAAAGAAGATTTGACCATACGCGGCAGCCCATACTTTTACGTCCCAAATCTTGCTGAAATCGGGTTCGAACATATAGTTCACACCATCGAGTGCACCTGGTAGGAATACCATGCGACCGATCAGAAATAGAACCATCAAGAATAGAATTGGCATCATGATTTTTGATGCGCGTTCGATGCCGGACTTAACGCCACTTGCAATGGCAATGTAAGTGACAGCCCAAGCAATGGTCATCGCTATAGCAATTTTCCATTGAATACCGCCTAAGTTTGTTGGTGAGTTATCACCTAACTTTAGGTATTCGCTAAAGAAAAACGCGTTAGTGTCGGTTCCCCAACTTTGA
>NZ_JAWOUT010000501.1:0-588 GCF_033339515.1 Vibrio sp. 2130-1 | reverse complement strand
TGGTGGAACTGGCGGAAATGGAAATCCCACTTGCAACCGAAGCTCTTGACCCAATTAGCCCACAATACTTAGCCGATACTTTTAGTTGGGCAGCGATCGGCGCACGCACAACAGAATCACAAACACACCGTGAGATGGCTAGTGGTCTTTCGATGCCGATTGGCTTTAAGAACGGCACAGATGGCAGTTTGGCAACCGCAATCAATGCGATGCAGGCAGCCTCTTCTAGCCACCGCTTTATGGGTATCAACCGTGAAGGTCAAGTTGCGTTGCTCACAACCCAAGGTAACCCGAATGGCCACGTGATCCTACGTGGTGGAAAACAGACGAACTACGATTCAGTATCCGTTACGGAATGTGAACAGGAGATGGCGAAATCAGGTCTTGAAGCGTCATTGATGGTGGATTGCAGCCACGCAAACTCACGCAAAGATTACCGTCGTCAGCCATTGGTCGCAGAAGATGTGATTCACCAAATCCGTGAAGGGAACAAGTCGATCATCGGTTTGATGATCGAGAGCCACATCAATGAAGGTAATCAATCTTCTGATCTGGCTTTGGATGAGATGAAATACGGCGTATCTATCA
>NZ_JAWOUT010000500.1:0-588 GCF_033339515.1 Vibrio sp. 2130-1 | reverse complement strand
ATCCTTTATCTCGTTTGCAGGAGCTGTATTTCCTATGTCAGGGCTTGTTGTGTCTTTTGACGGTATCGCATCTGAGGATGTCTGTTCACTATTAGGGTTATAGGAAGAGGAAGTACCATCAAGGTCTGGTGCAACATCTAGGTTCGCATTAAAGTTTTGGTTCTCAGAAAGCGCAATTTCCTCAAACATTTCGACTTGCGCCTGGATTGAGTTTGCGGCTCGTTGTTCATTCCAAGCTTTCTGCTTAGATTTATCGAATATAGACGTTAATTGTTCTGTTGTTGGCACATTAACATCTGGAGCTTCTACGTCTACTAAAGGTAAATCGATTTCACTTCTAACATTCAAAGTAGAGGCTTCTACAGTGGTTGTTGATTTCCAATATTTCGAACTATCGGCCCAGGCACCTACCGTCGTAAAGCTTGAAATTCCAACAAAAGTATCTTTTGGTGTGAACTGGTCACTAAAGTTAATACTTGTAGCATTTAGTTCATCTAACACTAGCTGACTTAATGATTTTGCCCCAGTATTAGTTTTTATTACTTGTTCATCGCTGTTTGGTGGTCTTGTTGTAGAGTTGACAAGCAC
>NZ_JAWOUT010000499.1:0-588 GCF_033339515.1 Vibrio sp. 2130-1 | reverse complement strand
ATGTGGCAATGCGTAACGCGAACGATGGTATCTCTATCGCTCAAACGGCTGAAGGTGCGATGAACGAAGCAACGTCAGTGATGCAGCGTATGCGTGACTTGGCTATCCAGTCATCAAACGGTACTAACTCTCCAGCTGAGCGTCAGGCAATCAACGAAGAATCAATGGCGTTGGTTGACGAACTGAACCGTATCGCAGAAACCACATCATTCGGTGGCCGTCGTCTATTGAACGGCTCATTCGGTGAAGCGGCATTCCAAATCGGTGCGAGCTCTGGTGAAGCGATGATCATGGGTCTAACCAGTATTCGTGCAGATGACACTCGTATGGGCGGTGTGACATTCTTCTCTGAAGTAGGAAAAGGTAAAGATTGGGGTGTTGATCCAACTAAAGCCGATCTAAAAATCACGCTTCCTGGCATGGGTGAAGACGAAGATGGTAATGTTGATGATCTAGAAATCAATATCAACGCGAAAGCGGGTGATGACATCGAAGAGCTAGCAACGTACATCAATGGTCAATCAGACATGATCAACGCGTCTGTAAGCGAAGATGGCAAGCTGCAAATTTTTGTTGCTCATCCAAACG
>NZ_JAWOUT010000498.1:0-588 GCF_033339515.1 Vibrio sp. 2130-1 | reverse complement strand
GACTCATTGATCACAAACCCTGCTTGACGAAGATGGTCGTTAACCTGTTTGACTTCATCGTGTTGATTCAGCTGATTCACACTCACCGTAAAATGATTAGCACCATAACCGTGCGCGGCCAGCCAAGACGCATACTCGCTCTCTTTAGCCAACGTTTGGTAATCAGCAAAGCTTAGCTCCCATAAGCGACCGCCATGCAGAAATGCACTGCCCGACAGTTTTTCAGCATCCACTTGCGCAACCAGTTTCGCCACAATATCTTGCAGCTCTGGCGAACACTCTTCGACTTTCAGCTCACTGATGAAGACTTTAGGCTGCTTCGGATCTGGGTGCTCATAGTGTTTTGCGACCAGTTTTTTGCTCTCAAATACGTAGTCCCCACACGCTTTATAGCCAGCAGCTAAAAACGGTTTCGCCAATGTCTCGATACCTAGCGGTTCAACATTGAAAGTGCGTAAAGCAATATGATCATTAATCAGAGCCTCATCTTCTTGTAGAAGCTGATGCACCTTAGCAGCAGAAGGACAAAGACGTTGGATGTAGTCTTGCCATAGCGATTCAAATAACACATCGGGCGTCATAACGACT
>NZ_JAWOUT010000497.1:0-589 GCF_033339515.1 Vibrio sp. 2130-1 | reverse complement strand
CCTGAAATCATTTCTAAAGAGCCACTTGGCCCTGTGGTTCGTCAAGGCGACGATCAGTGGTTCAACATCGCTAAGTGGACGTTAGCAGCAATGGTGAATGCGGAAGAATACGGCATCACCTCTAAGAATGCGGATGAGATGTTAAAATCTCAAGATCCAAACATCAAACGTATTTTGGGTGTTGATGGTCCGAAAGGTAAAGGCCTAGGTATTCGTGATGATTGGGGTTACCAAGTCGTCAAACAAGTGGGTAACTACGGCGAAAGCTTTGAGCGCACAGTCGGTAAAGGTTCGCCTTTAGAGATCGCTCGTGGTGTTAACGCACTTTGGAATGCCGGCGGCTTCATGTACGCGCCACCAATCCGTTAGAAACGAGTTAATCAGGGCGGTTCATGCCGCCCTTTTTCTTGAATATATCAATCTGGATGAGTAAGGATCGCTCATTGGCTGGAATAAGCCTTGGTCAGTATGATATGGGTTTGGGCGAGTAACTCGCGCAACAAATCTATTGCAAGCTAACACTAGGTTAAGCCTTTAGGGACAACCACTTATTTATACAGAGTGATATCTATAACTAAGGTTTGAGGTT
>NZ_JAWOUT010000496.1:0-589 GCF_033339515.1 Vibrio sp. 2130-1 | reverse complement strand
CGAGTTGATGTTCAAATCACCAAAGTTGTCTCTCATTATTTGAATGAGCGAGAGACATTCGATTTTGCCGGACTCAATTTCGAATAATCACTGTAAAAGTGATATTCCCAAGAACACTTGAATGTGTTTTTTGGTGTTTGTCATAAAGACAAACATTGAGAACTTTACAAACAACAATAAATTGTTGTTTTGTCAGCTTTCCAAATTGTTAAAGAGCTATGTTGCTTCACAAGGAAGTTACATTTTCTAAAGACTTTCAGAGTCAAAAATACCAACCAGTATCAATTGCTTGTTCTGGTTTGGACGTTTTATTCCAAAAATACTTAGAGAATGGTGGGCGATACCGGGCTCGAACCAGTGACCCCCTGCTTGTAAGGCAGGTGCTCTCCCAACTGAGCTAATCGCCCACATTGTTTTGATTTCCGTGGAAGGAAATGGTGGGTCGTGCAGGATTCGAACCTGCGACCAATTGATTAAAAGTCAACTGCTCTACCAACTGAGCTAACGACCCAATGGTATCCCGTAGGGGAGTCGAACCCCTGTTACCGCCGTGAAAGGGCGGTGTCCTAGGCCTCTAGACGAACGGGAC
>NZ_JAWOUT010000495.1:0-590 GCF_033339515.1 Vibrio sp. 2130-1 | reverse complement strand
GTTGAAGCTGCACCACAAGAAGAGTGGAAAAAGCACTTCATCCATACCGGTGAACTAGGCAGTGCTGAGTTTGCATCAGTAATGAACCACACAACTGCTGCAATGAAGTCAGTGTTTGAACAAGTTAACGCACCATACTCAGGTATGGAGCCTAAAGCGTTAGAAGATGCGATCAACGCGGTTGACCTAGACAACAAAAATGCGCCACTTAAATCCGTAATCGATGATGCGGCAGAGCTGGTGGCAAAGAACGCTATCTTCACTCAACACCCTGATTGTATCGCGCATTTGCATACGCCTCCTTTAATGCCGGCTGTTGCAGCAGAGGCGATGATTGCAGCACTGAACCAATCAATGGATTCATGGGACCAAGCATCTTCTGCAACTTACGTTGAGCAAAAAGTGGTCAATTGGTTGTGCGACAAGTACGACTTAGGCGAAAAAGCCGATGGTATTTTCACTAGCGGTGGAACTCAAAGTAACCAAATGGGTTTGATGCTGGCACGTGATTGGATCGCAGATACGCTAAGTGGTCACTCAATCCAGAAGTTAGGTCTGCCTGACTACGCTGACAAACTTCGCATCGTATG
>NZ_JAWOUT010000494.1:0-590 GCF_033339515.1 Vibrio sp. 2130-1 | reverse complement strand
CGCAGACAGCATCGATTCCGTGATCATCTGAGGGATACGTTCTTCAGTCAGTACGTGTTTTAAGATCAGTGCATTAGCAATGATAAACAGCAGCATGATGGTAAGCTTGCCCGCTTCATACAAGGTATGCTTAGTGTCTTCATGCACAAAGGTCTGAATCACTTTGACGATCGCTGGTTTGGTGTTTTGCTTATCAGCAAATGGTCCCATGTCTTTATATATAAAGTTCGCGATAAAGAATGAGTACACCGCCGCAACTGCCGCAGCCTCTGTTGGTGTGAAAATACCGCCATAGATACCGCCAAGGATGATCACCACCAGCAACAAGCCCCAACTCGCATCTTTGGCGGCATCAAACGTTTCTTTCCATCCCACGAATGGTTGCTTAGGTAGATTCTTAATCCTCGCCGCAATGTAGATAGCGATCATCAACATCACGCCAGCCAGCAAACCCGGGATCACACCACCAAGGAACATACGCCCCACTGACACATCGGTCGCCGCTGCATACACCACCATCACGATCGATGGCGGAATCAAGATCCCCAAAGTACCTGCGTTACAGATAACACCCGCAGCAAACTCTTTCG
>NZ_JAWOUT010000493.1:0-590 GCF_033339515.1 Vibrio sp. 2130-1 | reverse complement strand
CCTCGTGGCTAACGGCTACCCTGCACAAAACATTGTTGCAACCGCCCCATCAGAGGCGCGTCGTCTGCCGCTTGAGCAAGATTTTGGTATCCGCACCACCAGCGACAACATGCTAGCAGCGTCCGAGGCCGATGTGGTGGTTCTGTCTGTGAAACCACAAATGATGGCGGATGTTTGTAAACCTCTGCAATCTATCGACTTTAGCAACAAGCTCGTGATTTCTATTGCGGCAGGCATCAATTGTTCACGTTTGGATGAGATGCTAGCGACAAAATTGAATTTGGTTCGCGTCATGCCAAACACTCCATCTCAGTTGGGTTTGGGCATGAGTGGTTTATTCGCTCCAGAACATGTCAAAGAACAAGACAGAGCCTTTGCCGCAGAACTGATGCAAGCGGTTGGTAAAGTTTGCTGGGTGGAACAAGAATCAGGCATCAACAATGTGATTGCAGCAGCAGGCAGCGCTCCGGCATACTTCTTCCTGTTTATGGAAGCGATGCAAGCTGAAGCGATAGCTCAAGGTTTTGATAAAGAAACGGCTCGTTTGTTGGTTCAACAAGCAGCGCTGGGTGCGGCAAGTATGGTGGTGA
>NZ_JAWOUT010000492.1:0-592 GCF_033339515.1 Vibrio sp. 2130-1 | reverse complement strand
TCTATACCCGCATATGACTGTTGCAGAAAATATGGGTTACTCACTAAAAGTAAACAAAGTTCCAAAAGAAGAGCGAGATAAAAAAGTACAGCTGGTTGGTAAAGCACTACAGTTAGAACATCTACTTGATCGTAAACCAGCCCAACTGTCAGGCGGGCAACGTCAGCGCGTTGCTATCGGTCGTGCTATCGTGAGAGATCCTAAAGTGTTTTTATTCGATGAGCCTCTATCAAACCTTGATGCAGAATTACGTGTGGATATGCGTCTACATATTGCAAAGCTACATCAAGAACTTAAGTCAACCATGATCTACGTAACGCACGACCAAGTCGAAGCCATGACATTAGCAGATAAAATCGTCGTGCTTCGTGATGGTAAAGTTGAGCAAGTTGGCTCACCAATGGATCTCTACCATAACCCTGTTAACAGATTTGTTGCCGGATTTATTGGCTCGCCTAAAATGAATTTTCTTCCTTGTACCGTTGAAGCTTGGGATGAAACGAGCTTAACAGTGAGTCTAGATGTGGGTCATTCAATCACTTTACCGATAAAAACAGCTCAGGTTGAAATAGGTAAAAATCTAACGTTAGGT
>NZ_JAWOUT010000491.1:0-593 GCF_033339515.1 Vibrio sp. 2130-1 | reverse complement strand
GGCATGGGCACGTACGATCGCTTTAAAGAAATGTTCGAGAAGTACAGTGCTGAAGCAGGCAAAAAGCAGTACTTAATCCCTTATTTTATCTCTGCGCACCCAGGCACAGAAGATGAAGACATGCTGAACCTTGCTCTGTGGCTGAAGAAAAACAACTTCGAGTGTGACCAAGTACAAAACTTCTACCCATCACCGATGTGTAACGCAACGTCAATGTACTACTCAGAGACTAACCCTCTGAAACGCGTGAAGTACAAACAGCGCGAAGACATTCCAGTCGCGAAAGGTGAACGTCAACGTCGTTTGCATAAAGCACTACTGCGTTACCACGATCCTGCTAACTGGCCATTAATTCGTGAAGCACTGATCAACATGGGCAAGAAGCATTTGATTGGTGACAAACCAACGTGTTTGGTTCCTGCAGAAGATATTGATGCTCAAACTCCAGCGCAACGTCGTAAGTCTGGCCGTCACGGTGCAAACCGCTTTGCAACTAAGCACACCAAAAACCAACCGGGTTTCGGTGGCCACTTGAACAAACGCTCTGAAGGCGGTTCAAAAGATGGTAAACCATCTGGCAACCGTAACGGTTC
>NZ_JAWOUT010000490.1:0-593 GCF_033339515.1 Vibrio sp. 2130-1 | reverse complement strand
GCGCTTTCCACGTGCGCAAAGATAAACTATAACTTAATACATCGCCTTTCGACGATAAACGAATAGAGACCACTATGACGACTGAAGTTTTAAATAGTGCCAGTGAAAAAATGAGCTTTCTTGACCGCTACTTAACGGTCTGGATTTTTGTCGCAATGGCCATCGGCGTGGGGATAGGCGCAGTCTACCCGCAAGTAGCAGAATGGAACGAAGCAATGTCCGTTGGTAGTACGAACGTACCGCTCGCCATTGGTTTGATTTTGATGATGTACCCACCACTCGCCAAGGTGAACTACGGTCTATTGGGAACGGTAACGAGAGATAAAAAGGCCATCACGCTGTCTCTGGTTATGAACTGGATCGTCGGTCCAATCCTGATGTTCGTTCTTGCCTTAACCTTCCTTGGTGATCATCCGGGTTACATGGTTGGCATTATTTTGATTGGCCTTGCACGCTGCATCGCTATGGTTTTAGTGTGGAATGATATTGGCGGCGGCAACAAAGAATATGGCGCGGCCTTAGTGGCATTAAATAGCGCATTTCAAATTCTGACTTACAGCGTTATGGCTTGGCTCTTTATCACCGTACTTCCA
>NZ_JAWOUT010000489.1:0-593 GCF_033339515.1 Vibrio sp. 2130-1 | reverse complement strand
GGCTGTAGCCGCGAATTCGTCGAAAAAATTTATGACGTGAACTACGAGCCAACCAACCGCTTTGCAAACAACCTAGCAGAGCTACCAGGTCAGTTTGAGAAAGATACCGCCGCACTCGATGCGTTGATCAATAGCTTCTCAGGCAATATCAAAAAGCGTTGGGGACAACGTGAAGTGAAGTTCGCAGGTAAAAGTAACTACGTTAAGTACATCGACAATTATTTAAGTCGGGCAGAAGTGGATTTCCAGAAAGGTCTTATCACTATCGAGACCGTTTCTCCGACCGAACCACAAAAACACTTGAAGAACGCGATCATCACCACATTGCTAACGCCAGATGATCCAGCAAACGTCGACTTGTTCTCATCGAAAGAGATAAAACTCGAAGGCCAACCCTTTTTGTACAAACAGGTGCTCGATCAAGATAAAAAGCCCATTCAATGGTCATGGCGCGCGAATCGCTTCGCTGACTATCTGATTGCCAATAACATCAAAACCAAAGATGTAGACTTTAAAAAAGCGTATTACGTTGAGATTCCAATGGTAGAGGATCACTTCTCTCAGCGTAGTTACCAATACGCGGATATCGTGCG
>NZ_JAWOUT010000488.1:0-594 GCF_033339515.1 Vibrio sp. 2130-1 | reverse complement strand
GTTGTCCTGAAGCTGTGGCAATTTGGAAGTTCATGTCGTTGATTTGTGTTACTTGAGCAACAATACCATCAAGTTCACTACCTGCGTTAGAAACCAGTTCCACGCCTTCTGCAGCTTCGACAACACTTTTCTCCATCAAATCAACCGCAGAAGTCGCGCTGGCCTGTAGCTGAGTGATCATTTCGTGAATTTCCACCGTCGCTTGTTGCGTACGCTGCGCAAGGTTACGAACTTCATCCGCCACCACAGCAAAACCACGCCCTGCTTCACCAGCACGCGCCGCTTCAATCGCCGCATTCAAAGCAAGCAAGTTGGTTTGCTCAGAGATGCCTTGAATCGTACCCACTACGCTACCAATCGACTCAACACGCTCTTCAACTTGGTTTACGGCTTGTGCAGAAGACGCAATATCTGAAGATAGCTCGCTCATTTTCGCCACTGTGCTTTGCAAGAACTGTTGACCCGTTACGGCTTGCGTGGAAGCCTGTTCCGTCAAAGAAGAAGCCGTTTGAGCATGATCGGCCACCGCTTGTACGGTCGATGACATCTCACTCATGGCCGTCGCCAGTTGGTCAATCTCGTTGAATTCTTCTT
>NZ_JAWOUT010000487.1:0-594 GCF_033339515.1 Vibrio sp. 2130-1 | reverse complement strand
CGGGAAGAGACCAAGAATCACTAACATGCCCGAGATAAAGTAACCCACGTAACGGCTTGCGACGCCCGTTAGCATGATAATGCCGTTGTTTTGACTGAAAGTAGAGTTTGGAAAGCTGTTGAATACCGCAGCGATAGCCGAGTTCAGACCGTCCGCTAATACCCCACCTTTGATACGCTTCATGTAAATAGGGCCTTTAACTGGCTCG
The DNA here is from genome assembly GCF_033339515.1 of Vibrio sp. 2130-1. Classification (NCBI taxonomy): domain Bacteria; kingdom Pseudomonadati; phylum Pseudomonadota; class Gammaproteobacteria; order Vibrionales; family Vibrionaceae; genus Vibrio; species Vibrio sp. 2130-1. Next base: position 386 of record NZ_JAWOUT010000487.1, on the reverse strand, counting down.
CCAGATACTTCAGACGTTGCGGTAATGTCGCCGATCGCTTCCAACGCCGTGATAAAGAAAATCAGCACGAGAGGGATAAATAGTGACCAGTCAAATGACAAGCCGTACTGCATCGGAATCGGTAGCGCAACGAGGTTGGTTTCCCCCAATTTTGAGGTGTCGACCATACCCATGAAGTATGCCATTACATAGCCAACTAGCATGGCAATCACGATCGAAGCCACGCGAATGTATGGGTTTTTAGAACGATTCAAAATCACAATTAACCCAAGTACGGTACCAGCGAGCGCCAGTTTGTCTAAGCTACCAAAAGTACCGTCGCCCATTGCAGTATAGCCACCACCCATAGAAACCAAGCCGACTTGGATTAGCGTCAGGCCAATCAG
>NZ_JAWOUT010000486.1:0-596 GCF_033339515.1 Vibrio sp. 2130-1 | reverse complement strand
CAATGGAGCAACTATCGAGATTTCTCCATGTTTTGTCTCTGATTGCTCACGATGAAGGAGCAAAAACACTGATGACTCACTCATACTTATCGATGAGTGAACACGAGCTACAGGAAAGAGAGCGCGTGGCAAGTGTTAACGCGTATCTCGAACAACACTTTGCAACTAAGGTGACGCTCGCAGACTTGGCGAACTACTTATCGCTGAGTGAAAGTGCGGTCACAAGATTGTTTCAAAAGCACTTTAAAGAGCCGTTTAGCCAACGTCTAATGAAATTGCGGATCAATCATGCCGCAGATTTGCTGCAATCTACGTCGTTGCCGATTGGGATTGTGTTTGAGCGAGTCGGATATCGTAATCAAGCCCTGTTTAATCGCCATTTTAAAACGTACAAAGGACTAACACCACGCGACTACCGCCAGCATTATCAGCAGCGAATTCAGCCTTAATGGGAATGGTATGCAACTGCTAGTAAGAACGTGAAAAGAGTTACTCGACGGAAAGTGATGTGCAATTGGTATATTACTTGCAAAGTTTTTCAGGAATCATTATTAAGATTCAATGACAGTTAATTTAGGGAACTTGATTGCCATTTT
>NZ_JAWOUT010000485.1:0-596 GCF_033339515.1 Vibrio sp. 2130-1 | reverse complement strand
ATGGTTAAATCGAGTTTATCAAAGCCCATGTAATCGGCATCAACACTTGAGTAACGTAGACGTGCATTCGGTACGTATTTCACATCGTGCTCAATGGCAGCGTAAAAAGTACCCGTTGTACTGCTATCTCTTCTTACTTCATTACCTTTTGTATCTGCACCCCATACTTCTGCCCCCACTTTTGCGGAAAAAGAAGATTCTGCGAATGTAGGAAGAGATGCGGCTAATGATAATGCTGTTAAAGCGATGGTCGCTTTATTTGTCATGGAATGTGTACTCCGAGATAGCTGATATTCAACAATGAGGGCGTGAGGGGAAATATACCATACTCTCACGCCTCGCTATCAACTAAATCGTCTATACCCAACTATTTATAACGCGGTTGGGCAACGAAGTTTTTAAAGAACCAAATACCCAATGCGATGACTATCAGCCATGGCAATAGTTTGAGTACCGCGCCGATCATGCCAAGTAAAAACATCACAACCAACGCAATACCTGTTGCTGCGAACACTGTCATCATCGTGATGCCTGTTACTAACAAGGTCGCGGCAAATACTAAAATAAAGATCAGCTCCAACCTAATCACTTCTCCA
>NZ_JAWOUT010000484.1:0-596 GCF_033339515.1 Vibrio sp. 2130-1 | reverse complement strand
GAAAGGCTACACTTTTGTAGCGCACCAACAAGAAGTGGGTACAGGTTACTTCGATAGAATGACGAACACCATCCAAGGTGGTAACTCATCTGTCACTGCGCTTACCGGTTCGACCGAAGAAGACCAATTCTAATTGGCACTGCAACACTTCCTTAATCAGCGTCAGTAATGGCATATTTTGAGCGGCATCCCGGCCGCTCTTTTTTCGTCTTTATAACGCTTCTTCATCCGGTTCAATTTCTTCCGGCTCAACCTCTTCTTGCAGTTCAAGTAAGTTGATCGCGATCGTAACGAAGTCCGTGTCAGTAATGATTCCAACCAGATGCCCTTTATGCACGATAGGCAAGCAGCCCACTTTGTGCTTTTGCATGTAAATGGCGCTCTCTTTTAGACCCGCTCTTGGCTCTGCAGTCATGATGTTAGTGTGCATCATTTCGTAGAGAGGCGTATCGAGGGTAAAAGATTGTTCAGCGTCATCTGGGTGCAAACAGGATTCTTGAGCAGCAAGAATATCACGTTGAGTCACCAAGCCTTGTAAGTGATGATTGGCGTCAACAACAGGAATATGTCGAATATCCAACGCGTCCATCATGCTC
>NZ_JAWOUT010000483.1:0-597 GCF_033339515.1 Vibrio sp. 2130-1 | reverse complement strand
ACGTAGAACAGTTTTTCGCTGTATGCTTCGCCACTCAGTTGAAGGCTTTGGTTCGCCGCCAGCTCCGTCACTTGCACTTCAGGTTCTGTTGGTTCGCTTGGCTCTTCTGGGTCCGTTCCTGGTTGCTCCGGTTCAACTACCACTTCTAACGTATCCAACCAACGCTCAAATTCCGCATCGTATTGTTGACCAAGCACAGTAACCTGCTGCGCCCATTGTGCAAACTGACCTGAACGAGACAACGCCAACAAGCTCTCTACATCTTGAGGGTGGTTTTCTAGCATGAAGCGAACCGCCAAGTAGCCCCAACGGTAAATGCGGTTGCTATCGTGCGAGTATGTGGTGTCAAACACGGTTGAAAGGCTCAGTTTGCCACTTGGGATCAGATCGATCGCGGCCTTGTAACCTTGTTTGTAATGCATGTATTCAGCAAAGCCTTCCAGCCACCAAACAATATGACCATGAGCTAAGTTGTCGCTGAATGAACCGTATTGGTTGAAACGTGCATCCAAGTAGTGAGTGTACTCGTGCTCAAGGTTCAAAATAGATAGATCTTCGCCATTCGCGTAGCGATAAGCCACGAAACGCGCCGTATTA
>NZ_JAWOUT010000482.1:0-597 GCF_033339515.1 Vibrio sp. 2130-1 | reverse complement strand
CCATTCTTAGTGGATTCAATCAAGATGGCGCTAGCGCGCTTAGATCTTGTTTGCCATTTAATGCTCAATAATCCAACTCAGCTAGAGCGTGATAAAAAAGGTCAAGTAACAGAAGTGAACGGTGAGGGTGGTGTTCTTCAATCACTATTCCACATCGAAGTTGACCGCCTAACAAGTAAAGAAGAGATGCAAGCTCTTAAAGAAGAGTTATTGAACATCCTGTCTGATACACGCCTAGTTGTTAATGACTGGCAGCCAATGGTCGACAAACTCAAGATCGTTACAGATGATCTTGAAAAAAACAAAGATCGTGTTTCGATGAAAACCGATCGTTTGGACGAAACCATAGCATTTTTACGTTGGCTTGGTGATCATAACTTTACCTTTATGGGTTACAAAGATTATGACTTAGCGGAAATAAATGGTGATACGGAACTACGACCAGCAAAAGAAAATGGCCTAGGTCTGTTTGCTGATGAAAAGCGCATTCGCAGCGTTAAATTGTCTGAATTGTCTGATTCTGCAAGACTAGAAGCGAAAAAACCTTATGCTTTGATCATTACGAAAGGCAATCAAGCGTCTCGTATCCACCGTCCT
>NZ_JAWOUT010000481.1:0-598 GCF_033339515.1 Vibrio sp. 2130-1 | reverse complement strand
AGGTTCTTTTGGCTTTAGCTACTCATCAGCAAATCTACCTAAACCAGAAAAACGCAAAGGTGAAGCCTTTGAAAAACGCGATTACGCGCCAAACTTCAACTTCGGTAAGTTTGAAATCCTAGATGGTTTATACAACCAGAAGAAAAGCTACTACGGCATGATCAGCGAGTTTGAAGCGCTAGATAAAGCACAGCAAACACCAGAAAAGCTAGCTGAAGTGGTGAATGCCAACAGCGATTTTTCTATCACACCTGAGCAAGCCGCTCATGTACTAGCAAGCAAACCAAACCCATACCGAGTTGCTGACCACTCGTACCTAGAAGTAGAAACGGTACCAACAATTAACGACTTTGATGCGTTCTTCCCATACAACGACCGCGGTAACTTGCTCGCCCGCGACCAAGCGACCAAACAAAACACGGTATGGGGAACAGGCACGCACACTCATACACCAGTGAACGTATTCGCTTGGGGGCCTGCAGAAACCATTCTTCCAGTTTCAAAAATCATGCACCACTCCGAGCTTGGTGAGTTCCTAAAGCAACAAATCAAATAATCATCTTGCACTTACTTCACGTCTTGTGATGTTCCAACGCTC
>NZ_JAWOUT010000480.1:0-598 GCF_033339515.1 Vibrio sp. 2130-1 | reverse complement strand
TAACGCCCTGTTAAGGTGTGAGCAACGCAATACCGATGCTCCCGCATGCCACCTTAAACACTAGACGCAACGCATAGCAAAAATGCCACGCGTTGCGAATCACTCTTAAACAGTTTGTTATGTGTTTGCGTGCTTAAGTTGAAAATGCAACTGAGACATTAGTGATTGATATACTTTCATAGTAAATACTTGCAAATTTTCCATACAAAACTCACCACCAATAATTGGATGCAGATTCCAACCTAAGCATTCGTCTTGTTTTGGTTGTAGCCCGTGTTCGAGCGCCAAGTCATACCAACTAGTTAAAAAGACATTATCACACCAATCTTGTGATTTATTCATTTTATTGTACTCATGAAAGTCCGAAGCAATTGTTTCATAGGTACCATCTAAAACCGATAACAATGAAATTGAGCCATCCACTTCACCAAATAGCCAGTCACCCATGATGGTTAGATACAAAGGTTTCCCTGTAGGATTAAGCAACCATTTCCACTGAGGTAACAAGGTATCTATTTCTACGTCCGAGACTTCCCAAATAAACTGCATTTTTATCTTTCTCACTCTGTTTAGAAACCCATTGACACATAACGCCCTG
>NZ_JAWOUT010000479.1:0-599 GCF_033339515.1 Vibrio sp. 2130-1 | reverse complement strand
TAACGTATTCAGCTTCATTTGGCGCTTGTTCAGGATCAACGGTCCAGACCCAGCAATCTTCGTTTGGTGCATTCCATGTAATTTCTAGCACACCACCTTCAGTAGAAATGTGCCATGCGTTCGCATCACGCGAATAAATCTTCGTTAGAGACGCTGAACAAGGAATGTTACGCTCTGCAAGGTAATCCAGACATTGTTCGCGGCTCACTAAATCCCACTCACGCCATGGAGCGATAACGTGTAGATCTGGTGCTAACGCAGCAAACGCGCCCTCGAAACGCACTTGGTCGTTACCTTTACCAGTACAGCCGTGACACAATGCGTCCGCGCCCACTTTACGTGCAACTTCAACCTGCGCTTTAGCAATGATAGGACGCGCCATTGATGTACCCAACAGGTATTTGCCTTCGTAGTAAGCACCGGTTTTTAGTGTTGGGTAGATGTAGTCTGCTACCATTTCTTCTTTTAGGTCAGCGATGTAGCACTCTGATGCGCCAGATGCTTTTGCTTTCGCTTCAATGCCTTCGAGCTCTTCAGCACCTTGACCTACATCGGCCACGAAAGCGACGACTTCACAGTCATAATTCTCTTTTAGCCAC
>NZ_JAWOUT010000478.1:0-599 GCF_033339515.1 Vibrio sp. 2130-1 | reverse complement strand
GACTCCGCAGCGCGTATGGAGAGTGCTGACGGATGCTGAGCTTTACAAGCGTTGGGCGCAGGCATTTTCACCTCAATCTCAATTCGAAGGGGAGTGGGAAGAGGGCAGCGACATCACCTTTTTTGATCCGGATATGGGCGGCACTCGCGCAGTGATTGATTCTGTGCAGCCACTGCATCGGCTAGAGTTTCATCATGTTGCCATCTTTAACCCCGACAATAGGCAACAGTTGGACGCCGATATCGCCGCCAAGTGGATTGGATCTCGTGAGATCTATCAGATCGACACAGAAGACGAACGCTTGTTGCTCAACATCACCATTCACACTCACAGTGACTTTGTATCGATGTTCAACAATGGGTGGGAAAAAGCGTTGCCATTGATTAAAAGTATTTGTGAGGAAACGGACTCGCAATAGCACTAAATATCGAGATGCACTTTTTCCATTTCTAGGCTGAGTAAGAGAGCGTTCACCGCCGCATTTTCGGTGTTCGCTACATCTTGACCGCACGAGGGTATACAATACCCGCAAATTTGAGCACTCAAGAGACTGGATGATGGAATTTAAGGTTGATACCCACACGCATACTTACGCGAGT
>NZ_JAWOUT010000477.1:0-600 GCF_033339515.1 Vibrio sp. 2130-1 | reverse complement strand
TTTGCTATCTGCCCCATTAAATCACTGGCAACACGCTCTGGCGTAAACAACTTGCCCTCAGGGACATTCGCTTGAAACGGTTCAGACAACGCGGTATCGGTCGTGCCCGGATGCAATACCAAGACCACGCCATTTTTAAGCGTGCGTTGCCATTCAATCGACATGGTTTTGAGAAACATGTTCAGCGCGGCTTTCGAGGCTCGATAACTGTACCAACCGCCAAGACGATTATCGCTAATACTGCCGACTTTGGCCGAAACAACCGCAAATTTAGGTGCACCACTGCGCTTTAAAAGTGGCGAGAAATACTTCGCAAGTAACATGCTTGGCAAGGTGTTAACAGCGATGTTTTGCAGAAAAAAGTCAGGCTCCACCATACTGAAATTTTTCTCCGGCCCCTTGTCTGGCGTATGCAGCATACCGACACAGTTGATCACCCAATCGATGCTGTTAACCGCTTGACTCAAATTCTTGACCTGCGTTTCATCCGTGACATCGACCTGGTGCCAAATCAAGGCTGAATGTTCATAATCGGATTTTGTGCGCCGATAGGTCGCGTGAATTTGTGCCAACGGAAAGTGCACTAGTGCCTCTTTGACC
>NZ_JAWOUT010000476.1:0-600 GCF_033339515.1 Vibrio sp. 2130-1 | reverse complement strand
CGGGAAGCCAGATCTGGGAAAACCGTGTTGAGTCGATGCGACCTTTTGAAATTGGTGAACCTTACCTTGTCTCTGATGTGGGTGAATACAACCAAAACCTCTCTAACACCGATTGGTTCTCCTCCGTGTTTGTTGAGCCTGACGTAAGCAAGCTTGAAGATGGGCGCGAGTTGCCGATTAAAGTCTCGTTAGCGCCTGCTGCGAAAAACCAGATTGAAACCGGTATTGGTTACTCCACCGATACGGGTGTACGCGGTACTTTAAAATGGAAAAAACCATGGGTAAGTGCGCGCGGCCATAGCTTTAATACGGCGCTTTCTCTCTCCAAACCAGAACAAACCATCACCGCCGGCTACAAAATTCCATTAGACGACGTCTTACGTGAATACTATCAATTGCAATTTGGTCTGAAGCATTTGGACAACCGTGATACTGAGAGTTTGGAATCAAACCTTGCGGTAGAAAGACACTGGTTAACCGACGGTGGTTGGCACAAAACCGTCTACGTTCGTCACTTGTACGAAAACTTCTCGCAAGGTTTGCAAGATGATGGCGTGCAGTTTGTGCTTCCAGGGGCAACCTTTTCGCGTACTCGTGTCC
>NZ_JAWOUT010000475.1:0-601 GCF_033339515.1 Vibrio sp. 2130-1 | reverse complement strand
TTTTGGTTTTTTCTAACCTATACCTTTTACAACCTATGCTGCCGACCTTCGCAACGCTGTTTTCCATTTCAGAAACGCAGGTTAACTGGTTGTTTGCCGCCTCAACGTTAGCGCTTTCATTCAGTTTGGTGCCAATGGCGGTCTTGTCCGAATCCATCGGTCGTAAGCCAGTGATGATGGTTGGCTTGTTCTCTATTCCTGCCATTTCTGCGTTGATGCTACTCGGAGACTCATTTATATTTTTGGTGGCATGCCGGGCATTAATCGGAATCGCTTTAGCCGCATTTGCCGCTGTTGCCGTCGCATACATGGCAGAAGAACTTGATAAGCACGCATTTTCAATGGCCATTGGTACTTACATTGCAGCAAACTCATTAGGTGGTATCGCAGGACGTATTAGCGGCGGTTTGTTAGCGGATAACTTTAGTGTCGATGTCGCCATCGAAGTCATGATGGTTGTAACACTGATTGGCGTAATCTGCGTGCACTACTTATTGCCAAAGCAGCGCAACTTCACACCTTCATCCAGCAGCTTAAGACACCAAAATCGCGCCATTATTGGCCACTTCCGAAATCAGCGGGTTTGGTTTGCAATGCTCAT
>NZ_JAWOUT010000474.1:0-601 GCF_033339515.1 Vibrio sp. 2130-1 | reverse complement strand
TGCACAAAGTTAATTCGATGAGTAATTGGAGCGAGTTTACATAGAAAATAAGCACGATAAATCAAACACTCTGTTCTTGATAAATCAGTTTACAGTGTAAAAACTCGTGATGTTGTTGCCTACGAAGACTCAATTTACTCGAGAGTTGGGGAAGTGTTAAGCGCAATAGATCAAATTTAATATGAGTCATGGTTCACATGTTTGGCGTTTGAATTTCTTATCAATCATACAAAACACTACTATCACCGACCTGTAAAAATAAGCTGTAGTTTTGACTAACTGCAGCGTTCTTCGTTAGTTTGTTGCCAGCGCCATGGAGGGCGTTATATGAAAAGGATAAATGTCATTGGTAGTAGCGGCAGTGGTAAGTCTACTTTCGCAAAAGCCTTAGCTCAGAAGCTCGACGTTACACATATCGAAATGGACAAATTGTTTTGGAAAGCGGGCTGGCAAGAAAGCACCGACCATGAGTTTTTCAGCAACTTAAAAACGGCCCTCATGCAAAGCGAATGGGTTTTGGATGGAAACTATTCTCGAACTGAAAGCATAAAGTGGCAATACGTCGACACGATCATTTGGTTGGACTATTCAAGAACGGTGA
>NZ_JAWOUT010000473.1:0-601 GCF_033339515.1 Vibrio sp. 2130-1 | reverse complement strand
ATCATCAGCCATAATGCGAGATCGCCACTGAGAGCCAGCTTCACTGTTTAGTCCAGATTGATAGGTACTTGTGTCAGAAGCTACGGCCTGCTGGGCTTGTTGCTGATGCGCATTCAGCTGTCCATCTACACCAGAAAGATTGGTTTGGTAAGCGGATTGAGCCGAATTGAACTGCGTTTGAACTGTTGCAGCATCCTCATAGCCTCCCAGAACACCGGATTCAACTTGGCTTTGAGTGCCACCAAAAGTAGGTGCAGTTGATGACAAGCCTTCATTAGAGCGTGGCTGAATAGATCGTAAATCGGCTCCGGTAGCCATGGCCATAACAGTCATTGCTGCTTGATAGTCATTGTCTCGTTCAGCGGGCGTCGAGGAGTTGCTATAGGTTAAAGACTCCATAGCTGCGGCCACATACGCCTGATTATCATCAGGTAGCAAGCGCTGATACATTGGAAGGTTTTCACGTAATCGGTTACCTGCTTCAACATGCTGGTTCATATAGCGACCTAAATAATCCATGACTTCAGGATTGTCCGCCGCTAATCGGGTTAACGTCGCACCATCAGTATTTCTTTGTCCTGATAGACTGTAGCTGGCCTGA
>NZ_JAWOUT010000472.1:0-601 GCF_033339515.1 Vibrio sp. 2130-1 | reverse complement strand
GAAGTTCTAAACCATCAGAATTCACATGTAAAACTGAGCCTTGCGTATACCAGTCCCCTAAGACGATGCGCGTGTTTTTAGCACCATTTGCGTCAAAAAAATGTGTATTTGGGCGATGAGTGTGCCCATGAATCATCAAGTTGACGCAATTCTGAGACATCACTTTTTCAACTTCGCTTTGATTCACGTCCATGATATCTAAAGACTTCATCTGTTTATCGTCGCGAATGTCTGATTGAACTTTAGAGACAATTTTTTTCTTTAAACACCATGGGATGCGTTTAAAGATCCATTGTAACCAAGGTTGATGCACAGTTTTACGAAATTTCTGATATTCCACGTCATCAGTACACAGGGTATCGCCGTGTAAAATCACCGCTTTTGTGCCATATAAGTCGATGGTGCAAACGTCATCAAGCAAAGTGATGCCCGTCTCTTTACAAAATCGTTCGCCCAACAAGAAGTCACGAGTGCCTTGAATAAAGAAAACCGGGACACCTTGGTCGGTGAGCGTTTTGAACTCGGTACGAATTTGGTTTGCAAACGGTGTTTTGTCATCATCACCGACCCAAAACTCGAAAAGATCGCCTAATACATAAAG
>NZ_JAWOUT010000471.1:0-601 GCF_033339515.1 Vibrio sp. 2130-1 | reverse complement strand
CGTCACTATATTTGGCACCCACACCAAAGCCGGCCGTGCTTTTGATATCGCGCTTATTATTGCCATCATCAGCTCATTAGCCGTTCTTGTTCTAGATTCCATTCCCTCGGTACGTGCTGAGTGGGCAAAAGAACTGAAGTACCTTGAATACACCTTCACCGGCCTGTTTACCATTGAGTACTTGCTACGTCTGTATTGCTCGCCAAAACCGGTGGCGTACGCAAAAAGTTTCTACGGTATTGTCGATCTGTTGGCGATCATCCCAACTTACTTAGTATTGTTCTTCCCATCCGCCTCTTTCATGGGCGTGATCAGAGCACTACGTGTGATGCGTATTTTTCGTATCTTGAAGTTGGTGAGGTACCTGCAAGAGTCCAACATTTTGTTGCGCTCATTACTAATGGCTCGCAGAAAGATCTTCATCTTCTTCACAACCGTCGCCATTTTAGTCACGATTTTCGGTTCATTGATTTTTATTGTTGAAGGGCCAGAAAACGGATTTACCAGTATTCCGAAAAGTATTTATTGGGCTATTGTGACCATAACCACCGTGGGATATGGAGATTTGGTTCCTCAAACTAACTTAGGTAAAGCGCTGGCA
>NZ_JAWOUT010000470.1:0-602 GCF_033339515.1 Vibrio sp. 2130-1 | reverse complement strand
AAGATCAGGCTATCAGCGCGATGAATTTGCGGTATTGTATCTTGATCTAGATGGTTTTAAGGAAATCAACGACACATACGGCCATGACGCTGGGGATGAAGTTTTAAAACGTGTCGCAGATCGTTTGACATCGGCGACTAGGCATAGTGACTTAATCGCACGCCTGTCTGGCGATGAGTTTGTTATGCTGGTCAACCCGGCCAATCAAAAAGTCGTAACGCGAATCGCCGAGCAATTGTTAGAGAGCATCTGCGCGCCTATTGAATACAAAGGTAATGAGTTAAAAGTCGGCGTGAGCATTGGGGTGAAATTGGTTGGCGTTAATGAACGAGACGCAACCCGTATTTTAAAGAGTGCGGATACCGCAATGTACCAAGCGAAGAAAGCCGGAAAAGGGCAAGCAATATTAATGGGATGCGAATTGCAAGAGACCGTTTAAATTGTCGCATTAAAGCTTTACACTAATCGGATTCGCGTCAGAAGGATTGATAAAATGAAAGTACTCGTTACGGGTGGTATGGGCTACATTGGCAGCCACACTTGTATTCAAATGATCGAAGCTGGTATGACACCAGTTATTCTCGATAACCTATACAACAGCA
>NZ_JAWOUT010000469.1:0-603 GCF_033339515.1 Vibrio sp. 2130-1 | reverse complement strand
CGGCCTAACTCTTGAAGACGCTTAATTACTCCTAATGCAATGGTATCGCTGGCACACACAATGGCTTGCGTGTCTGCTTTTAGAACGTGATCCACCAATTGATAAGCACTTTCATGGCTAAGCTTACCGGTTTGGAAACAAGGTGTGAGTTGTTTACGTTGACACCAAGCTTTATAAGCATTTAAACGCGCCAAGCCTGTGGTTTTGTCTTCAGGATCAACACCAATATAAGCAATGCGAGAGAGAGATTGCTGCTCAAGATGAGACAAAGCCATGTCTATCACGCCTTGGTTATCATAATTGATGGAAGAGACGTTATTGGTATCCATCGCAATCACCACAATGCGATTTCCCCACTCGGCTAAGGCTTGCTCATCGCACCCAGTAAAGCCAAACACGATCACCCCATCCACATTGCGACGCTTAAGCACGTTTAGATGCTCGTTGGTTTTGTCGCGATCAAATTGGCTTTCCATGATCACCGCGTCATAGCCAGCGGAATACAATGCACTGAGCATTGTACCAACAGCACGATTTTCGGATGGCGAGTCCAGACGGGAGATAATAACTCCAATGACTTTTTGGCTACCGCCTCGCATTGAT
>NZ_JAWOUT010000468.1:0-603 GCF_033339515.1 Vibrio sp. 2130-1 | reverse complement strand
GGATGAGTCATACAAAATCTTCGATGTGTTGAAACGCAAAGAGACCCAGAAGAAGTTAGATCAGTTATTGATCATCCAAACGCCGATTGAAGTGAACGCGGCCATCACCAACTTGAAGTTACTTACCGTGCAAGACAACCAGAGTGTTGTTACGCTGCAAATTCAACACTTTTTGGCGATGTTAGCGTCTGTTATTGGCATGATTATGATTGCGCTGATGACCAAAGAGTGGATTGAAAACCGAGTTGTGGAAGAGCTGGGGTCGCTCATGTCTTACACGCGTTCTGCTCGGGAAGAAAAAGGCTTTGAGCGTTTTGGTGGGTCGGATATTGAAGAGTTTGACCACATTGGTTCGACGCTGGAAAGCACGTTTGAAGAATTAGAAGCTCAGAAGCGATCGTTTCGAGACCTGTTTAACTTCGCGTTATCGCCAATCATGGTTTGGTCAGAAGCGGGCGTGCTGATCCAAATCAATCCCGCAGCTCGCAAAGAACTGGTTATCGAAAATGACATCGAAACCATGCATCCTGTATTTAAAGGATTCAAAGACAAACTGGTGCCACATTTAAGAATGGCAGCGCAGGGCGCGACACTGACGGGAGT
>NZ_JAWOUT010000467.1:0-604 GCF_033339515.1 Vibrio sp. 2130-1 | reverse complement strand
GATTGAAGCGATGAAGTTCGTGGCAAGCAAACACGCACAGGAGAAAGCGTAATGCTTGGTCCTTCTATCTCGATAGATAATTTAAGTCTCCAATACGGTGACAACGTGATATTGCAAAATGTCACGACAACCTTCGAGCCGGGCAAGTGCCATGTGATCATGGGTCCAAATGGTGGAGGAAAAACCTCGTTGTTGCGCTCCGTACTTGGACTTACGCCTTTTACTGGCGACATTTCCGTTCACTGGCCGAATAAGACTCACAATAAGCTTGGCGGAAACGTTGGTTATGTTCCTCAAAAAGCGATGTTTGAAGCCAGCTTACCGCTAACGGTGATGGATTTTGTGTTGCTGAACCAAACACGAATCCCACTATTCTGGCACCGTAAAACCAAACAAACACAACGTGCGTTGGCGCAATTAGATCGCGTCGGCATGGCCGCTCGCTCAGATCGTCGTATGGGGCAACTTTCTGGCGGTGAGCAACAGCGTGTGTTGTTCGCTCAGGCTTTGTTAGATGACCCAAGCTTGTTGGTGTTGGATGAGCCTACAACAGGGATGGACGAGCAAGGTGTGCGTTACCTTGAAGGGTTGATACATGAAGTTG
>NZ_JAWOUT010000466.1:0-604 GCF_033339515.1 Vibrio sp. 2130-1 | reverse complement strand
CGAGGATGTTAGAGTCTGCAAGGCTAGCACTGGATTATTGGAAAATAGCGGGTGGTTGGATGCAGGAAGAGCGTGCAGAATATCGTTTGGCGATGAGCTTGCTGAAAGCCGATGCACCTAAAGAAGCCAAAGTGCATGCTGAACGATGTGAAGCCATTTGTCTGCAAAACGGCGGCGATGCGTTTGAGCTTTTTTATGCGCATGACTTATTGATGCAAGTGCATTTTCAACTTAGCCAGCAATGCAAAAAACAATTGGATGCGCAGGTGCAGCAATACTGCACAACCAGCGAACTGGCGTAGGTTTACCGCCACAGCAAAAAGCCCCGAGCTAATGGCTCGGGGCTTTTTGGCTGTCTAAACACTTTCGTATTTCTAGGTGTTGATTATGCCGTTTGCGGTTTTGGCTGGTATCGTCCAGGTTTGTGGTTCATCGCCAAAATCAAGTTGGTCGCAATGGCACCAAGAACGGAGAGAGCGATAAGGTGCACATCCACAATAAACAGCGACATCACCACGATGGCACAATCGAGCGCCATCTGAATTTTGCCCGCTCGAATCCCAAAGCGTTCCTGAAGGTACAAGGCCAAAATATTAAAGCCGCC
>NZ_JAWOUT010000465.1:0-604 GCF_033339515.1 Vibrio sp. 2130-1 | reverse complement strand
AAAGCATCTCTAGAGAAAAAAGGCCCGACTAGCGTTGGTATGTTTGGCTCTGGCCAATGGACTGTAATGGAAGGTTACGCGGCGGCGAAAATGATGAAAGCCGGTTTCCGTTCTAACAACATTGATCCTAACGCGCGTCACTGTATGGCGTCTGCGGTAGTAGGTTTCATGCGTGCTTTCGGTATCGATGAACCTATGGGCTGTTACGATGACTTCGAGAACGCTGATGCATTCGTGCTTTGGGGTTCGAACATGGCAGAAATGCACCCAGTACTATGGACTCGTATTACTGACCGTCGCCTGAGCCACCCTCATGTTCGCGTAAACGTACTTTCAACTTACTACCACCGTTCATTCGAGTTGGCAGATCACGGCTACATTTTTAACCCACAGTCTGACCTTGCGATTGCTAACTTTATCGCGAACTACATCATCGAAAACGATGCAGTAAACTGGGATTTCGTGAACAAGCACACGAACTTTACTCAAGCAGACACCGACATCGGTTACGGTCTGCGTGACGACGACCCGCTACAAAAAGCTGCGAAAAACCCTAACTCAGGAAAACTGACGTCAATCTCTTTCGAAGAGTACAAGAAGTCTG
>NZ_JAWOUT010000464.1:0-605 GCF_033339515.1 Vibrio sp. 2130-1 | reverse complement strand
ACTCCCATTATTTTCGATTAGTTGGCTAAGTAGCTCCAACCCAGCTCCAATACCTGCACCAACAAACGCAAATTCACCCGTCGGGTCGGTATTGGACATAGGGTTTCCATGCACATACCCGTAGGTGTTTACTCCATCGATCAGGCCAAGAGGGTCGCTGGTAATGTACCGCCCGGTCGCTGGGTCGTAGTAACGCCGCCAGTTGTAGTGGAACCCGGTCTCCGCGTCGTAATACTGTCCTGGGAATCGCAGGTTGAAGGTTGGCCCCTGGATGATGATGCTGGCCTTACCGAACGGGCTGTAGCTCGCCTTCCAAACGACTTGGCCGCTGACGTCGGTCAGTGCCTTCGGGGTGCCCAGGTGATCGACGTGGACTTGGTAGGTCTGTCCTGACTGAACAAAGCCCAAGGGTGTCCCATCGAGCCAGATGTACTCCGCCAGCACGTCTCCAGTGGCCGCGTCCAGCTCCTCGATGAGGTTTCCTGCCAGGTCGTAAACCAGCAGCCGGGTATGCCCGTTTAGGGTCTTGGTTACACGCTGATCCAGATGGTTGTATGTGTAGCTTACAGTCACTCCCGCGACCGTTGCGGCCACCAGCCGGTTCT
>NZ_JAWOUT010000463.1:0-605 GCF_033339515.1 Vibrio sp. 2130-1 | reverse complement strand
CTCACACCTTAACAGGGCGTTATGTTCTTGGAGGACATGGTGGAATATCAAAGGGACAGGGTAACTTTTGGCGTTTTTCAGACACTTGTTGTAAAGCTGTATAAAGCCCTCGTATTCAAGCTTTCAAACCAAAAAGAGAAGCTAGAATGGCAGCTTCTCTTGATAGCCGATTGTTTACGAATCATTGGGCTTTGTAGGTTAGCTTATCGGATGGCTTCCAAAGTGCATACTTCAACGTCTAGCGTTAAGAACAAGTTCTGGTCAACCCATGTTTCAGGTATGGCTCTGCAATATTCAGGTGACATGATTGGCGCTGAAAAAGCATTCTTAAAAAGCCAGGACTTTGCTTGTGAGCTTTCTTTGAGTTTTAGCTTGCAGCATTTGGGTAAATTGAACGTTGAGGTTGGCAACTATAAACTGGCAGAGCAACAGTTCATAGAAGCATTGGCAATTCGAGAAAAATTGAAACGGGCTGACTTGGTAGAGTCGACTAACAGGGCGATTCGAGGACTACAAAAGCTACGAACATAACAAACTGTTTAAGAGTGATTCGCAACGCGTGGCATTTTTACTATGCGTTGGTTTTAGTGTTTAAGGTGGTATGC
>NZ_JAWOUT010000462.1:0-606 GCF_033339515.1 Vibrio sp. 2130-1 | reverse complement strand
AAACGCGTCAGCAGCAAGTCCATGTACTCTGCGCGAGCCAATACTAAGCTGGTCACAGGGTGATGGTTAAGAAACTCTTGTTTTTGGGTTGAGCTGAATTTTTCTAACTCTTGTTTTAGTTCGCCGATATTGATTTGTTCGTCGGAAAACGTAAGAGGGGACTGAAGTGGCATATTTGCTATCCGTGCAAGCTAAAAGTAAAGATCTACAAACCTTTCTAATTTAACAAATCTCGCGGAGATAAAAAATATCCCCGCATGAGCGGGGATATTGAAGTCATTCTTGGTTACGCATTTTTCATTAGGCGAGGAATCGTATCATCACTGCGTAGCGTTAATACTTCACAACCATCTTTGGTTACCACGATAGTGTGTTCCCATTGCGCTGAGTTTTTGCCGTCACCTGTGTATACAGTCCAGTCGTCTTGTGCGTCAACAGTACAACCGAACTTACCTGCGTTGATCATTGGTTCAATAGTGAAACACATGCCTTCTTTAAGTACGCGGCGGTCTTTGTTCTTGTAGTGAACCACTTGTGGTTCTTCGTGGAACTCATCACCGATACCGTGACCACAGAAGTCTTTAACAATAGAGAACTTATTGCGAG
>NZ_JAWOUT010000461.1:0-606 GCF_033339515.1 Vibrio sp. 2130-1 | reverse complement strand
CATCAATAGCTTAAGAAGTGGAGCGACTCATGAGTTCAGTAAAGACGGTTATACTCGACCTAAACTGCTGACTTCATTTGCTTACGAAGTTAAAGCGGGTGAAACCATCACGCTGACTTCTCCTTATGGCGGCCCAGTACAGGTTCACTTTGACAAAAATGATGTTCCGGTTGAACTGAGATTTAACCATGTGGCACAGCATCCTGTATGGAGAAGTGAGAAGGACAACGACACCTTTATTCAGCAGCTAGAAGCCAATTTGTTTGATTGGGCCGAGCTGATCACTCCTGGGTTTGAAGTGCACTCAAAGCGTGACAAGATGTTAGAGTCGGTCAACGATGAAATGTGGTCTACCCCTGCAGAAATGGCGCTTGCAACGGAAGAATATGTTCATAACTACCCGCATGTTCTGGCTGGTTTCCAAGGGCCGGGTATAGACGAAGTACCTGAAATTATTCAATACGCTCAAAACCAAGGCTGGGAAATTGCCAATATTGATATGGTTAAGCACATGAATGCTGACCAAGCCACTTGTGGCTATGGCTGCTCTGGTAACCCGTACGATGCTTATTGGGCCTTCAGTCCTTTAGGTCACGGTGATTTGCA
>NZ_JAWOUT010000460.1:0-607 GCF_033339515.1 Vibrio sp. 2130-1 | reverse complement strand
GATTTTAGTGATTTAACGGTATCCGCTCCTTTCACTGAAAAGGGGAAGGTAACTCCTGTTTTCGTTCGTTTTTCGACCGTTATTCACTCAAAAGGGTCGCCAGAGACGCTGCGTGATCCACGAGGTTTTGCCACTAAATTTTATACTGAACAGGGTAACTGGGATCTGGTAGGGAACAACCTGCCTGTGTTCTTCATCCGTGATTCAATCAAGTTTCCGGATATGGTGCACTCTCTGAAACCGTCACCAGTGAACAACGTTCAGGATCCAAACCGATTCTTTGACTTTTTTAGCCATGAACCAAGTGCGACTCACATGCTGACTTGGGTGTACAGCAATCTTGGCACGCCAGCGAGCTATCGCACAATGGATGGCTTTGGCGTTCACGCTTACAAGTGGATCAACCAACAAGGTGATGTGAAATATGTGAAGTTCCAATGGAAGAGCCAACAAGGCATTAAGAGTCTTCGTCCTAATGAAGTGACGGAAATGCAGGGTAAAGACTTCAATCACCTTACGAATGATTTGTATGCCGAAATTGGTCGCGGAAACTACCCTAAGTGGGATCTGTACGTGAAGGTGTTATCGCCAGAAGCGTTAAGCAAGT
>NZ_JAWOUT010000459.1:0-607 GCF_033339515.1 Vibrio sp. 2130-1 | reverse complement strand
TATAACACCGGTAGCTATGATCGAGTTGATGAAAATACCTTCGTTTCCTGTTGCAGAAGAGACGGTTCTCGCTGGTGGAAATTGAGGTTCGTAAGTGCGGATAGCCCAGTTAGATTGATAAAGGTTCATCGGAGGTACTGGTTCCAATAAATCCATATTTGCTTCATAGAAGGAGTCAATTGTCCCGACATCACGCCAGTAACAATCTTTATCGACACGACCTTTGCTGCCACAAAACTTGTAAGCGTAAACCGATTCGGTGTCGATCAATTTTGGAATAATGTCGTTGCCAAAGTCATGGCTAGACGTTTCCAGTTTCGCATCTTCGGTCAGCGCTTCTTTGAGCACATCCATATCAAAGATGTAGATCCCCATTGATGCAAGGCTCTTGGTTTTATCGTCTGGAAGAGTAGGTGGGTTTTCAGGCTTCTCGACAAAAGACTTAACCAGTCCGTTTTCAGCGATTCCCATTACTCCGAAAGCAGAGGCGTCCTTTACTGGAACATCCATACAAGCGACGGTCAGTTTTGCCCCTTTCTCTTTATGTTCCTCAAGCATCGCTGCGTAATCCATACGATAAATATGGTCACCAGATAACACAACAACG
>NZ_JAWOUT010000458.1:0-608 GCF_033339515.1 Vibrio sp. 2130-1 | reverse complement strand
TCAGCCTTAAAACTCGTAAACAGGCGGTTATTGAGCCTTTAATTCCTGAAGAAACCGTGGTTGGTTTGCTCAAAGCCATCAGTAAAGATGGAGAGATGACGTTTGATGTAATGACGGCTACGCTTAACGCGTTTTTGCACTATGTGGTGATCAGCAAACAGGAGAAGCTACAGCTTAAACCTAACATGCCAGCGAGCTGGTATCAGCAGCATCACAGGCCTGTATTCGCCCGTTTTGAGCAAGCGGGAATAGAAATTCAACAAATCAAATAGCCCCCCTATCGAGCCGCAGACGTAAAAAAGCGCCCACAAGGAGGCGCGTTCGGTCAAAATGGTGAGTAATTCCTGGACGAGAAAGCTCTGAGCAACCGAAAAAGGCTTATTTATTCTTGAATCCCACGAATACGGACATTGCGTCTGCTTAAGATCTCCAACGTCACGAGCAAACACACGGACATAAAAATCAGCAAGGTCGCAACAGCCAAAATTGTCGGGCTGATTTGTTCTCGGATCCCTGACCACATCTGCCTTGGGACGGTTTTTTGTTCTGCGCCTGTTAAAAACAACGCCACGACCACTTCATCAAACGACGTGCCAAACGCAAACAAT
>NZ_JAWOUT010000457.1:0-608 GCF_033339515.1 Vibrio sp. 2130-1 | reverse complement strand
GTGTCTGGTAATAAGAACTGGTTTGTAAGATTACTGAACTAAAATCCCCGCACCAATCACCGCTAGGGCCGCGCCCAACCAAGCAAATCGGTTTGGTCGGCGTTTAGTGTAAACCCAGAGCAGCGGTAGCAACATGATTGGCGTGGTTGAAGATAGCAGTGCAACCATACCTACGTTCCCTTCGCGCAGCGCGTAAAGAATTAACGTCATACCTACGGCCATCGCGAGAAAGCCATTCAACGCCGTAATGCCAAAAACACGCCAAGTAATGCGCTGGGTGGAGCGAGCAACTTTGACTCCAACGATAAGTAATAAGCAGTGCGCAACGAACGCGCTGATCATTCGAATTGCCGATGCAGCGATTGGGTCGACACTGGTTTGCATGACCGGTTTGGCAATAATGCCACCGAACGCCTGACATATTGCAGCGGTAAGGCCGAGTGAGACTCCAACCCAAATGTTGCCTTTGATTTCCTCGAGCACATTGTTAGTTTGTCCGCGTCGGCCAAAGAATATCGCCATCACCACACCGCTAAACACCAGTGCAGAACCAAGCAGTTCAATGGCCGTCATGCTTTCGCTAAACAGGAAATAACCTAAGATGGTGG
>NZ_JAWOUT010000456.1:0-608 GCF_033339515.1 Vibrio sp. 2130-1 | reverse complement strand
ACGACAGTCTAACCAGCATCACCAACTCTATCACTGAGATTAATGATATGGCGATGCAGATTGCGAGCGCAGCAGAAGAACAGCGAGCGGTGAGTGAAGACATCAGCCGCAATACTCAAGGTATCAAAGACGATGCAGATGTCATTGCTGAGCAATCACTGAAAAGCAGTGAAGGCGCACGCAGAATGTTCAACACAGCGAACACCATGCGAGAAAACATCAGTCGCTTTAAAGTGTAAACCGCCCCGAAAAAGCAGTTCCCAGAGCTGCTTTTTTATTGATGTTATCTAGGCCTTTAACTTCCCAATAATAAATAAAAAAATGATGGCATTGCTCGTGGCATTTCATGCATATTAAAAGCCCTCAACCCTATTCAACAAGGACGTCTATCAATCATGGGTTACGAATGGCTTGCTCTGTGCGCTGCCTTTTTATGGGCGGTTTCCAGCCTGATTTCGGTTATTCCTGCGCAGCATCTGGGTGCCTTCTCTTACAGTCGTTGGCGGATGGGCTGCACAGCCGTAATTTTGTCGACCATGGCGTGGATAACCGGCGGTTGGCTAAGTGTGTCTTGGGAACATATTACGCCGATGATGGCATCCGGATTG
>NZ_JAWOUT010000455.1:0-608 GCF_033339515.1 Vibrio sp. 2130-1 | reverse complement strand
TACTCTGTCTATCCAATCGGCGTCCGTACCTGAAGCACAAGGTAAAGTCGAGATTGTTGAAGGCAAACTGGGGTTCACACCGGCCGAAAACTTCAATGGTGACGCTGAAATTACCTACACCGTAACGGACGGTCAATTGACCGACGAAGCGAAAGTAGCTGTTACAGTAAATCCAGTGAACGATGCGCCAACCATCAAGGTTGATGCAGTAGAAAGCATCACTGAAGATGCAGTGAGCACTGATACGGTAGTCGCAACCTTAACGGTTCGCGATACTGACACGCCAGAAGACCAATTAACCGTTTCTTTAGAAAATAACTCAAACGGTTACTTCGTGTTGGTTGGCAATGAAGTCAAGTTGACTCAAGCGGGTGTTGACGCAGTTAACAACGATGAACTCAACCTTAAAGACCTGACTATCAGCGCGTCAGTGTCGGATGGTGTAAATCCAACAGCTAACGACAGTGACAGTTTGATTGTGAATCGTGTTAACGATGCACCGACTGTTGAAAATGCCATTGCAGATCAAGAGTTATCGGAAGACTTTGCGACCTACACGATTGATTTAAACGACGCATTTAAAGATAGCGACTCAGCGCTAAACTTCT
>NZ_JAWOUT010000454.1:0-608 GCF_033339515.1 Vibrio sp. 2130-1 | reverse complement strand
CAGGTAAACTGGCAATCACAGAACAAGTCGCGCAGTTAAAGCAAGATCACATCAATGCAAAAGCACTGGCGGAAGCTTTAGCTGAACTACCGGGTTTCTCGGTAAATCCTGACTTCGTTCAAACCAACATTGTGTTTGCTAAGTTGGATGCTAAAGTCGATATCCAAAGCATCGCGGAGCAACTCAAGCAACAAAAAATCATCATCAGCCCAGGAAACCCAATTCGCTTTGTCACACACAAAGACATCTCTGCTGAAGATATTCAAACCTTCCTATCGAGCCTTAAATCTCTGCTTTAGATTGATTTTGATCATTGAGCTTCCCCTTGGGGGAAGCTTTATTCTACGGTCAATTATCGCTAAATCGAGAATCCATAATGCTAAGAACCCTCCTTTTAACGTCTCTCATTTTTACTTCCACCGTTTATGCCAATCCTTTTGGCGATGCTGAGAAAGGCAAAGTTAAAGCTCCAAGCTGCGTATATTGCCACGGCACAAATGGACTAAGCAGTAATGACGCCTATCCGAACCTTGCAGGTCAAAGTCCTAAATACTTGTATGACTCGATGAAAGCCTATCAGGATGGTTTGCGAACCGGGCCACTGGCAG
>NZ_JAWOUT010000453.1:0-609 GCF_033339515.1 Vibrio sp. 2130-1 | reverse complement strand
TGATTTCGTTCCCGGTAAAATGATGAGATCGGCTTTATCGATCTTCTCACCTTTCCCAACATAGCGAAGATTAATGTCGGGATTTAAGCGTAAAACATCAAAGTCAGTATGATTGCTAATGCGCGTTAACACAGGAACAACCACATTTAACTTAACTTCAGAGTTCAACTCCTGCTGTGCAGTAATGGCGTCTTCGGCTTCTAGGTTCAAGCCGTGCAGATATGGCAACACGCCTAAAACAGGCTTACCCGTTTTTTCTTCTAGCCAATCCAGACCTGATTGCAGCAAACGAATATCGCCACGAAAGCGATTAATGACAAACCCTTTTACTCTCGCCTGTTCAGATTCAGAAAGTAACGCCAATGTTCCGTATAAATGCGCAAACACACCGCCACGATCAATATCCGCAACAATGATCACTGGCACATCGGCTGCTTCCGCAAAACCCATGTTTGCGATATCGCCTTCTCTCAAGTTGATTTCCGCTGGGCTAACAGCAACTTCGATCATGATAGAATCAAACTCTTTAGTCAGCTTAGAAAACGAATCCAACACCGTGTTCATGGCCACTTTTTTGTAGTCGTGGAAACTGGTGGCATCCATATTCGA
>NZ_JAWOUT010000452.1:0-610 GCF_033339515.1 Vibrio sp. 2130-1 | reverse complement strand
CCCAAAAACGTGGTGCAATCACTCGTTTCAGTGGGTCAACTGCCATCATTTCTAAGCTTGAAAGCTGCTCAGTAGCTTTCATCAAACCAATTTCTGCCGTCAGCGCAGAGCCTGCACGTCCAGCGAAAAGAAGCGCAGTAACCACCGGCCCAAGTTCACGTAGTAGTGACAACGCGACCATCTGACCAAGACTGCCTTCCGCGCCGTAATCCACCAGCACTACATAGCCTTGCAAGCTAAGAACCATGCCGATGAACAAACCGGAGACTACGATGATAGCCAGTGATTGCACGCCAACGGAATACAACTGTTTGATGAGTAGAGGAAAACTTTTAGAGGGTTGAGGCTTAGAGAAGATAGCGCCAACAAGCATCAAGGTTGCACGGCCAAAAGCTTCACAGATGGCGAGCGTGCGTCTTCCTAATGAAGCGACAAAGTGAATAAAGCTAGCGACCATCAAATAGATCCTTTTCGATACTTTGCGCAGGAAAACGAAACGGCACAGGGCCATCTGCATCACCTTGTAAGAACTGCTGCACTCGCGGGTCTGGGTTTTGACTCAACTCCTCTGGCGTGCCAAACGCGATGAGCTTGCCAGCTGCTAGTAGGT
>NZ_JAWOUT010000451.1:0-611 GCF_033339515.1 Vibrio sp. 2130-1 | reverse complement strand
GCGTGCTGTCTTCTACACCTTCTGCCACGACATTGGTTTTTAATCCTGCGGTGATATTGATCACTGCGGCTACTACTGAGCTGTCGAGGTTCTCTTTGGTGAGCTGATTGATGAACGTGCGATCGATCTTCAAGCAAGTGAACGGCAGTGAATGCAGATAACCAAGAGAAGAGTAACCCGTACCAAAATCATCAATGGCAATGCCAATGCCCATATCACGCAACTTCGTCATGTTTTCCAGAGTCGTTGGTGCGCTATCAATAATGCGCGACTCGGTGATCTCTAACGTGAGGTTTTTGGCGGGCAGCTTGGTGACATCCAGCACTCGTGTCACGGTGTCGACAAACGCCGGACAGGAGAGCTGATTGACCGAGATGTTCACGTGCAATTGGAAGTCTGACGGCCACTGTTTGTTCTCGATGGCTTTGTATGTGTCTCGGCACGCTTGCAGCAAGATTTGTTGGCCAATGGCTTTGATCATGCCGCTTTCTTCCGCGATTGGGATGAAATCTAATGGTGAGATCATACCGCTTTCGCTATTCCAGCGAGCTAGAGCTTCGGCGCCACATACGTTACCACTCGCGAGATCGATGAGCGGCTGATAATGAGGC
>NZ_JAWOUT010000450.1:0-611 GCF_033339515.1 Vibrio sp. 2130-1 | reverse complement strand
CCATTCCAACCACGATGATGACGGCAACTAAGCCAAACATAATGAGCGTTGCTCGGCTTTGATTTTCAACCACCTATTAGCCGCCTTTGATGATGTCCAGCATCCCCCACATTGGTAAGAAAATACCCAATGCAAGCACCATCACCATCCCAGCGACAATGACCAAAAGTAATGGTTCTATTCTTGCCGTCAGTGTTTTAAGGTCATAATCCACTTCTCGATCATAAAAATCTGAGACTTCGAGCAAAAGTTCATCAATACGACCCGTTTCTTCACCAACTGCAATCATTTGAATAACTAATGGCGTAAAAATATTGCTGTTGATGGCAGTAACAGAAATGGTGCTACCCGCTTCGATGGCTGCTTTCATCTCTAAAATTCGATTTTCTAAAAAGCGGTTACCCAATGCTTCACCAGCAAGCGCCAAAGATTGGTTGAGCGGCACACCTGATTTCAACATCAACGAGAATGTTCGAGCAAAGCGCGACAATTGAGCGCGATTTACGATATCACCGACGATTGGTAAGCGGAGGCGAAATTTATCAAACTTCTCCCGCCCATCTGCTGTCGCAACCCAAGCTTTGAACACAAAGAATGCACCGACCATAGCG
>NZ_JAWOUT010000449.1:0-611 GCF_033339515.1 Vibrio sp. 2130-1 | reverse complement strand
CATAACGCCGCGTTAAGTGGTGAGCAACGCATACCACCGCACTCAAACCATTGTGCCGTAAACACTAAAGCTGATTCAAACTAAAAATGCCAAGCGTTGGGAATCCGTCTTAAACGCTTTGTTATGTGAATTTTTATTGTGAGTTTAACAATGGAAAAGTTTTGTAAGCCCTAACATAGTTCAATAGCAACAAACGCTCCCAATACGCTACGTACGCTTGTCCCTCTATTTTATCTCTACTGTTATTCCATTTGCTATCCGCCTTAATAACCCATAGTTTCTCTAAAGCACGATCACCTGATATTTTTCGATAGCGCTTTATTGCTTTATGACTTGAACTTAAGCGCCGATCAATATGGCTAGACATACCTATGTAGATAATGTCGCTTGGCATATTTTCAGGGGAAAATGGTTTTACTTTTTCTTCTGAGTCAAAAGTGGCAAGTAAATAGACCCCATAAATACCAAACTGTTGTGGTATATCTTGATGTTTCCAACTATTTGACAGGCTACTCCATGGCTTCCAATCCCCAAAATACAAACCTTCGAAATCATGCTCCATTACGCCTCCATTCACATAACGCCCTGTTAAGGGGTGAGCAACGCAATAC
>NZ_JAWOUT010000448.1:0-612 GCF_033339515.1 Vibrio sp. 2130-1 | reverse complement strand
GTTAAACCCGTGTACGACAGCATCAAGATGTTTGAAGACATGATGCCAGATTACATTGAGGTATTAGACTCAAACATGACCGCAAAAGATCAAGATGGCATTGTTTCTGAAGCGCATAAAATCAAAGGTGCGGCAGGATCTATTGGTCTTAAACGTATCCAAAGCGTTGCTCAAAAAGCGCAATCCCCGGATATGCCGGCATGGTGGGAAAATATTTCTGACTGGGTCGAAGAGATAAAGAACGAATACCAAAACGATATTCAGGTACTCAAAAGTTGGTTAGATCAAAGGAAATAACATGAAGAAACTTGCACCCGTAGCCTTACTTATTGCATCGCTCGTAGGTTGTAGTTCTGTTCCTCAAGTGAACTGGCAACAAGGCAGCCAAATTACGATGAATCAGGTGAATGTTGAACTAAAGAGCAATCTTTGGGTGAACTTAATGCCTGCGATTGAGGAAGAACCTGTGCAAGACGTTCAAGAGTTGAGTATTCAAGGTGCTCTGTATCTGGAAGGCGACAAACAGCTGCCTGCGAATTTGACTGCTGAGGCTCTGATTATAAAGCAGGGTACTACCGAGTGGATGATTGATGGTGGGGACTTGGAAACTCG
>NZ_JAWOUT010000447.1:0-613 GCF_033339515.1 Vibrio sp. 2130-1 | reverse complement strand
GATGTACGCAGCAACGTCCCAAGCTTCTTGCTCAGTCAGCTGCACACTTTTTCCAAGTGGCATGTTCTCATAAATAAAATAGGCCGCAGTGTTAATGCGGTGCATACCCGCGCCCCAGTTATACGCAAATTCGCCCCAAAGCGGAGGAATGTATGAATGGCCGTCGGTGCCTTTGATACCCGAGCCGTCGGCGCGATGACAAGTCTCGCAGTTCTTTTCATAGACTAAAGCCCCTCGCTCTGGTGATGGTTCTTGCTTCGGTGCGGCGATTTTTGGGTAGCCACGTCCTGCGAGGTTGCCGCGCTCTTTAACCGGTAATGCTTGAGCGATAGCATCTGGCAAAGGGAAGTCTTGCGTTTTACCGCCCACTTGGAGAGCTTTAATGTCTAGCTCTGGCACCGCTTCATCGTTCATACCATAACTATCGAGTAATCCACCCATTGCCAACCAATAAGCGTAAGCGCTGAGGGCAACAATTTCGGGTGAGTCGTAAGCGGGGGCTTTGCCGTTCATGGAGTATTCGAAGCAACCTTGAATACGGTCTGCGTAGCTGTTTACGCGATCGTTTTTCTTGCGATAAGCCGGATAGGCCATGTACGCCGCCCACAGCGGT
>NZ_JAWOUT010000446.1:0-613 GCF_033339515.1 Vibrio sp. 2130-1 | reverse complement strand
CGTTGTCTGCAGTTCCATCTCAAGCCAATCAGTGTTGATGATATTCATCAGCAACTTGACTACATTTTGGGTCAAGAGCAGGTTTCAGCAGAGCCCAAAGCGCTTGGCATGATCTCTCATGCCGCTGATGGCAGTATGCGTGATGCGCTGAGTTTGACCGACCAAGCGATTGCTTTAGGCAATGGTGCGGTGCAAACCGACATCGTTAGCCACATGCTGGGAACCATCGATACGGATCAAGCGATTCACTTGCTTGAGTCGATCAGCAGTAAACAACCTCAACAAGCCATGGATAAAATCCACCAATTGGCGGCGAATGGTGTTGAGTGGGACGGTTTATTGCAACAAATCGCGACGCAGTTACATCGCATCGCTATGTATCAAGCACTGCCTGCGTCACTAGACCGAGCACAGCCTGATGCAGAAAAAATCGAATTATTAAGTAAAGCGCTCAGCCCACAAGATGTGCAGCTTTACTATCAAATTGCGCTAAAAGGTCGTGAAGATCTGACGCTGTCTCCAAATGGCCGTGTTGGTATGGAGATGATCGTCTTACGTATGTTGGCTTTTCGTCCATCAGCGAATAACGGTGCAAATATCGTTACCGCAGGAT
>NZ_JAWOUT010000445.1:0-613 GCF_033339515.1 Vibrio sp. 2130-1 | reverse complement strand
AGAGATGCCAAACTTAACGTTGAACATCGACGATTTTTGGCTGCAAGGTTACAAGGTTGGCAAAGTGAATATCGACTTACAGCGTCAAGATGATCGTTTGGAGTGGAAAAACATTACCTTCAGTAGCGGCAAAAACCGCATCGATATGAATGGTTGGTGGGAGCTGACCAAAGATCGTAGCCATTCCAATCTGACGTTAACAATGAAAGGCGATAACAACACGGATCTGATGGAGCGTTTTGGTATCACGTCTGGGATCCAGCAAGCGCCATTTGAGATCAACGCCAATATGAATTGGGATGGTGCGCCTTGGTCGATGAAGACACCAACCTTGCAGGGGAATGTCTCGACGGAGTTTGGCAAAGGAGTCGTGAGTGAAGTCAGCGGCGCGGCGCGTTTGCTTGGCTTATTTAGCTTGGACTCCATCATTCGTAAGATGCAGCTCGATTTTACCGACGTATTCGACAAAGGCATGGCGTTCAACTCCATCACGGGTACAGGCAAAATCCAAGATGGTGTGTTCATCACCAATGATATTGTGATGGATGCGCTAGCTGGTGAAATGCAAATTCGTGGTATTGCAAACATGACCAGCAGAATGGTGGATGCGGAA
>NZ_JAWOUT010000444.1:0-615 GCF_033339515.1 Vibrio sp. 2130-1 | reverse complement strand
ACCTGAGTCAATCAAACGGCGTTTTATAGTCATGCGGCTGATGTCGATGCCAAATTCTTGATATGCAGAAATGATGTCAGCGACCAAAAATTCTTTATCGAGTGCGAACAGCAGCACTGATGTGTACTCAATCGAAGCACGCAGTTTCTGCCATGCTTTTTCGATGGTTTTTTGGTGGTCAAACGCTAGGGTTTCTTCTCCATTGAGGATCGCCTGCAATGGGAACCATTTGAGCTGACACTCGGGCACGCCAGCATTGTTGATTTGCTCGACGTTATTGCGGTCAACCAATGCGTAGTGGGTGATGTTTAAGCTCCAATCTTCCGGATCGCGCTTAGGATCACCGTCGATAAACGCTTCGCTGAAGTGACGAGGATAGGTATGAATCTTCTCGCGGCAAATGCGTCGGCGCGCCGCTTCAAAGTTTTCATCTGCCGGACGTCCGCCTTCGCTGGTCAAGTCTTTATCAAAGACAAACCCGCCCGGTAATGCCCAGACACCATGGTAAGGCCGATTCGGATTTGAACGTTTAATCAGCAACACTTCCAATCCTTTATCGGCACAGCCAGATAGCCTGAATGGAATAATGTCGACAGTTACGATCATGGTTGGGTC
>NZ_JAWOUT010000443.1:0-615 GCF_033339515.1 Vibrio sp. 2130-1 | reverse complement strand
GTAAATTACCACCTTCTAAAGAAGGTGGCTTTGTGTGAGCCCCCTAAAAGGGGGCCTTTGTTTAGTCCAGCGCCAATTGCTGCTGCTCTACTCGCTCTTGCTTCTCTTGATGTCTTACATATCGGCGTATTATTTCTTCATTGATTCCAACACTATCGACAAAATAGCCTCTTTGCCAAAAGTGATTACCCCAAAGCCTGTTCTTCCTAAGGTGAGGAAACTTGCTAAATAGCTTTAAGGCTATTTTGCCTTTCAATACCCCCATCAACTTGGATATCGAAAGCTTTGGTGGGACCTTTACAACTAAATGTACGTGGTCAACTTGTACGTTTAGCTCTACGACTTCACATCCAAGTTGATTACAGTAAACATAAATACATCGATAAACTTCTTTACCTATATTGTTCTTCAAGATCCTAAATCGATACTTTGGCGTCCACACTATATGGTATTGACAACGCCAAAATACGTGGGAAGCTTGATTGTATCTACTCATGTTATTTGTCCTCTTTGACTTCTGGAAAAATCAAAGACGCATTTAGCATGAGTAGTTTTACAGGCAAAGCCGAAACGGATGATAACCACCTACTGAAGTAGGTGGTTTAGGGCTGAAAA
>NZ_JAWOUT010000442.1:0-616 GCF_033339515.1 Vibrio sp. 2130-1 | reverse complement strand
GAACAGTTTCCAATTTCGCTTGGTGCGAGCTTTTCAATGATGCCAATACTTGGTTGTATTGGTTCATTTGACCTTGCGCTTGTTTCAACTCTTCACGAGAGCGTGTACGCATTTGCTCAGCCTGAACCAGCTTCGCTTTTAACTGCTCACTAAGTTCACTGCTTTGGTTAAGCAAATCAACAGAGTCTGAATACGCAAAGTAGTGACGACGCTCAACGAGATCAGACAAGGCAAAGATCTGCTTCTTCAATTCTTGAAGTTGCTCGTCCGCGGCTTTGTATTCTGCTTCTAGCGCATCGAACTGTTCAGGGTCTGCATCAAGTGCAGAAGCAATTTTTTCAAGCTCAGCCACGGCTTTCGCGTGGTTGTTCAAGAACGCTTTCGCTTCCGACAGTTGCGCAATTTTCTCTTCCAGCTCGTCGAAACGCGCTTGCAGCGTATCGTCTTCAATCAGAGCCATGTTTGGTGCGAGCTTGTCTAACGAAGACAGAGCTTGCTTGCTAGTTTGAAGCTGAGAACGATGTTGTTGTTCTTTCGCTTCCAAATCAGCCAATACACGGGCGATTTGACCGCGTTTTTCGCGAACATTTGCCAATGCTTGTTCTGGGTCAGCTTC
>NZ_JAWOUT010000441.1:0-616 GCF_033339515.1 Vibrio sp. 2130-1 | reverse complement strand
CGCCCTTCGAACTGAGTGTTGTACTATCTATCTCGCCAATGAAGCACTGCAGCGCCTTGAGTTGATGGCCACTCAAGGCCTTATTTTTGAAGGCGATAGCATCCACATTAATTTCAATGAAGGTTTAGTTGGTCTCGTTAAACGCAGCGCAGAACCTCTTAACCTCGCAGAAGCCTCAAAACACCCTGAATTTAAATTCTTCCCGCAGCTTGGTGAACAGGTTTATCACTCTTTCCTCGCCACTCCAATCATCCATCGCAAACAAGTATTAGGTGTATTAGTCATTCAGCAAAAGACGCCACGATTGTTTAGTGAGATGGAAGAATCTTTCTTAGTGACCTTATCTGCACAGTTAGCCGTGATCATCGCTCACGCGCAAAGTTTAGGTCATTGGCAATTAGCCTCAAAACCGACGGTTCTTAAAGGCTTGCCTGCATCAACGGGTGTCGCCATCGGAGAGTTTTGGTTTGACAACACGCAGCCGAGTTTGTCGGACGTATTCCCGTCTTCCACGCTGGATAAAGAGCGAGAGCAAGAGCTGCTGCTGGTAGCGATTGAGCGTGCGCTGAATGACTTCCGCCGGATGCGGAAAAAGTTCGACAGCGAAATCAATAAA
>NZ_JAWOUT010000440.1:0-616 GCF_033339515.1 Vibrio sp. 2130-1 | reverse complement strand
GAAGAAGATCAGTGAACACCTTCTACCTAAAACTCGCGCGTATGCTGAAATTTGGTTAGACGGAGAGAAAGTCGAATCGACCGAAGAAGATGAGCCGATTCTGGGCAAAACTTACTTACCACGTAAGTTCAAAACAACCGTAGTCATTCCTCCACAAAATGATGTGGATGTCCACGCGAATGATTTGAACTTCGTTGCGATTGCCGATAACGGCAAATTGGTTGGCTTTAATGTGCTAGTGGGTGGTGGTTTGGCGATGACACATGGCGATACGTCGACTTACCCACGTCGAGCTGATGACTTTGGTTTCATTCCTCTAGAAAAAACCTTAGATGTCGCGGCTGCAGTTGTGACAACTCAGCGTGACTGGGGTAACCGTTCAAACCGTAAAAACGCTAAAACCAAATACACACTCGACCGCGTCGGTACAGATGTCTTTAAAGCAGAAGTAGAAAAACGTGCGGGCATTCAGTTTGAAGCTAGCCGCCCGTATGAGTTCACTGAACGTGGTGACCGTATTGGTTGGGTAGAAGGTATCGATGGTAAATTCCACTTGGCGTTATTTATCGAGAATGGTCGATTGCTGGATTATCCGGGGAAGCCGCTGAAAACGGGC
>NZ_JAWOUT010000439.1:0-618 GCF_033339515.1 Vibrio sp. 2130-1 | reverse complement strand
CAGAATCGAGGAGATGCCAAAAACGAAACAAGCCGGCAGCATAAGGCGAAGACGCCCTACTCGATCCGACCAACGCCCTAAATAAGGCGCACAAAACGCAATCGCTAGACTATACGCCGTAATAAAGAGTGTCACCTGGCTCGGTGGAACACCAAGATCACCTCCGATAGGTTCTAAAATTGAGCCAAGCAGCAATTCGTCAGCACCTACCAGAAATGCAATAAGGAACAACGCTATCGACTGAATCATGCTTCAACCTCCGCTTGCAACGAAAGCTCCGCTAAGGTCGCGATATCGACGATTCTGTCTGGCCAATCTTGGATAAATGCCTTCTCGTGTGAAACCAAGATGACACTGCCCGCAAAACGTTGTAGCGCCTGCTTCAACGCATCTTTACTGCTGGTATCAAGATGCGTAGTTGGCTCATCGAGAATGAGTACATTGCAGCCTCGTGTTGCTAAACAACAAAGCTTAACGCGAGTTTGCTCCCCACCACTCAACGCCTCTAAGCGACGTTGTGCTTTATCACCCTTTATCCCGAAGCGTGCTAACAGCTTACGAGCCGATTTCCTATTGATTGAAGAATCGACCGCACACACCTCTTGCTCCGGTGTATGA
>NZ_JAWOUT010000438.1:0-618 GCF_033339515.1 Vibrio sp. 2130-1 | reverse complement strand
TGAAGGCGTGAAGTTCCACTCTGGTAACTCGCTAACAGCGGATGATGTGGTGTGGACATTTGAGCGCCTACAAAGCTCTCCAGACTTTAAAGCGATCTTCGACCCGTACGAGAAAATCGTAAAAGTGGATGACTACACGTTCGATTTGGTTACTAAAGGTCCATACCCACTTGTTCTGCAAACGGCGACGTACATCTTCCCTATGGACAGCAAGTTCTACTCAGGTAAGACAGAAGACGGCAAAGACAAGTCTGAACTAGTGAAGCACGGTAACTCATTTGCATCGACTCACGTTTCTGGTACTGGCCCATTCATCGTGACATCACGTGAACAAGGCGTAAAAGTGGAATTTGAACGCTTCAAAGATTACTGGGATAAAGCGTCGAAAGGTAACGTTGATAAGCTAACGCTAGTACCAATCAAAGAAGACGCGACTCGTGTGGCTGCGCTTCTTTCTGGTGGCGTCGATATGATTCATCCAGTAGCGCCAAACGATCACCAACGTGTGAAAGATGCGAAAGGCATCGATCTCGTGACACTACCTGGTACGCGAATCATCACGTTCCAAATGAACCAAAACAGCAATGAAGCGTTGAAAGACGTGCGCGTTCGTCAAGC
>NZ_JAWOUT010000437.1:0-619 GCF_033339515.1 Vibrio sp. 2130-1 | reverse complement strand
GCAAGTAACCATCAAAACCCGCTGCCAAGTAGCGTTCCACTTCTTCCGCAAAAACATGAGCAGACACCGCAATCATAGGTGTCGGTGACAGCGCTTTGTCACCTGGCTTGTTACGTTCGATGCGTTTTAAGCGTTGAATCAAATCCGTGCCGTCGCAATCAGGTAAATTGATGTCAACAAGCGCGATGTCAAAATCTTGTTTGTCAATGATTCGTTCAGCTTGCAGGCCATCTTCCACCATCACAACTTGGTGCCCCATGCTCTGGAGGAAACCTTCCGCCACTACGCGGTTTACTTCATTGTCTTCGACCAACAGCACTTTGGCTTTCACCTTGCAGCGAGCGCTCGCCACAACACCGACTTCCACAGGCTCGCTTTCTTCAAGTGGGATGGAGAACCAGAAACGGCTGCCTTCGCCCTCTTCTGAGTCGACTTCTAGCACGCCGCCCATGGCTTCTACGATGCGTTTGCTGATCGCCAAACCAAGCCCTGTACCACCGATTTGGTTCAGACCACCTTCTGCTTGCGTGAAGGCATCAAAAAGAGTTTTCTGATCTTTTTTCGAAATGCCGATACCTGTGTCTGAGACTTCAAATAGCACTTGCGATTCGTCTTCTGG
>NZ_JAWOUT010000436.1:0-619 GCF_033339515.1 Vibrio sp. 2130-1 | reverse complement strand
GCCAATAGGTACGCCACCGAACGCCATCGCACTGCAATATCTCACTGGAGAAAACACCATCGACTTCCTCTCATGGATGATGATGGGCTTACCTTTTGTCTTAGTGCAATTGACCATCGCTTGGTTCTTACTGCAAAAGCTGTTCCCATCGAGCGAGCCAGAAATGAAACTCAAGTTGGATGGCACTTTCAAAAAGAGCTGGCGCGCAATGGTGGTTTACGTGACCTTCGCCCTCACCATCGTCTTGTGGATGACCACCAAAGCTCATGGCATGAATACGTACGTCGTCGCGATTATTCCTCTGGCAGTCTTTACCTTAACGGGCATCATGGGCAAAGAAGAGCTCAAACAGATCAACTGGGACGTATTGTGGTTGGTTGCCGGTGGTATTGCGATTGGTATTGCACTCGATAAAACGGGCTTGGCAGAAGCGCTCGCCCACGCAATTGATTATGAGGCACTGTCTCCATTTGCGGTGGTGGTTGTACTCTCCATCGTGTGTTGGTTGATGGCCAATTTTATGTCAAACACCGCGACCGCGAACTTGTTGATGCCAATTGCCGCAGCTATCGGGGTTTCCATGCCGAGTTTGGCCGCTGTCGGTGGCTTACAAGGCTTA
>NZ_JAWOUT010000435.1:0-619 GCF_033339515.1 Vibrio sp. 2130-1 | reverse complement strand
CAAACAACAGCGTTTAGAAGACAAAGAATGGAGCCGCAGTGTCAGCGCGTTAATTCGTAAGAACAAAGCCGCCACTGTTCCCGTCTTCATTCGTGGGCAGAACTCAAAACGCTTCTACATGGCAGGTAAAATCCACCCTCTTTTACGCACCTTGATGTTAGGAAGAGAGCTACTCAACAAGAGCGCAAAAACCATTGAGTTGTCCTTTGGGCAAGCAATCAAGTTTAAAGAACTCAATAACCTCAACGATGATCAGATCGTCAATTATCTGAGGCTCAACACCTACCTGCTTAACCGCGATGTAAGTACCACTCAGCAAACGGTCTCAGACAATGATCTCTTACCTATTGCGGCAGGGTTACCCATAGGCCAGTTGCTTGAAGAGCTGCACAGCTTACCGCCAGAAACCCAACAGCGTCAAAGTGGCGAGCTCGACGTGTACTGCGCCAGTGCGCAGCAGATCCCATCTCTCCTGCATGAAATTGGCCGCTTGCGAGAACATAATTTCCGTCAAGTTGGCGAAGGGACCGGACAAGCGATAGACATCGATCATTTCGATCATGATTACCTGCATCTGTTTGTGTGGGATCGTAAGAACCAATGCATGGTAGGAGCTTAC
>NZ_JAWOUT010000434.1:0-619 GCF_033339515.1 Vibrio sp. 2130-1 | reverse complement strand
GTCCAAGTTGAGATAGTGTACCCGTTAGCACGACAGTTTTACCTTCTAGTGGCAGTTCTGCGCCTTGCTCAGGTGCACTAATTTCTGGCCAGTGGATACCTTGCACAAGGAGATCTTGAACAACGGCTTGGTTTTGCTCTTCTTCAAAGAAAGTCGTAATGTGCTTCGCAACTACCACACCAATATCTTGAACAGCAATAAGTTGTTCTTCCGTTGCAGCTTGAATCGCTTCCAGTGATTTAAAGTGTTGAGCTAGGTTTGCCGCCGTTGCCTCGCCCACTTCTCGAATACCTAACGAGTATAAGAAACGTGGCAAGGTTGTTAACTTCGATTTTTCTAACGCATTAACAATGTTTTGAGCAGATTTTGGCCCCATGCGCTCCAATACGGTTAATACGCCAGCCGAAAGCTTGAACAGATCGGCAGGGGTTTCTACCATTTCACGATCGACCAATTGCTCGATAACTTTGTCACCTAAACCATCAACATCCAACGCTTTACGTGAGACGAAGTGCTTGAGCGCTTGCTTACGTTGAGCTTGACAGACCAAACCGCCAGTACATCGAGTCACCGCCTCCCCTTCGATACGCTCTACGTGCGAACCACAAACAGGACACTG
>NZ_JAWOUT010000433.1:0-621 GCF_033339515.1 Vibrio sp. 2130-1 | reverse complement strand
AAGGCAAAGCGCTTAACCAATGGAAGCTTAAAGATCTCGCTAAACACATTGCGATTCTGCCTCAACATCCTACGGCACCAGAGGGCGTATTGGTCGAGCAACTTGTTGCGCTTGGTCGTGTTGCTCATCGCAAGTGGTATCAGGGCAACAGCGAGCGTGACCAAGAAGTGATTACTGAATCACTTGCTTCTGTCGGGTTGGCTGGTTACGAAAAGCGTGTAGTGAGTACGTTGTCGGGCGGTGAGCGTCAGCGCGTTTGGCTGGCGATGTGTTTGGCGCAAGAAGCTCAGTGGTTATTGCTGGATGAACCAACCAGTTATCTCGATTTAGGTCACCAACTCGAGTTACTTGAAGTGCTCGATAAGTTGAACAAGGAACGCAACTTAACCATCGTTTATGTTCTCCATGAACTCAGCCAAGCTGCGCAGTTCTGTGATGAACTGGTACTAATGAAAAAAGGTCAGATCTTAAAACAGGGGGCGCCTTTGGACGTGCTTACTCAATCGACCCTTGAATCGGTGTTTAAAGTGGAAGGAAAAATGGAAGTCATTGATGGCTACGTTTACTGTTTACCAAAAGCTTATGTTCGTGAGGAAGTGCGTTAATGGAAAACCTGTTTAA
>NZ_JAWOUT010000432.1:0-622 GCF_033339515.1 Vibrio sp. 2130-1 | reverse complement strand
AAGGCGTGTATCGCTCGCTTTGATGCTGACAACAATGGTGGTGGGCGCTCGCTTGCTTTGGCTCGGGGCGTAGAAAATCATCAGGATGAAATGCGTTGACGATCAAACCCGAAACCGTACCTACCACAATGCCAAGTGCGACGACGCCAACGCCGACGGACGGTTTTGCCGCGAGTAACAAGAATGCCGCATCGCCCATGGTTGATGTCAGTACGG
The DNA here is from genome assembly GCF_033339515.1 of Vibrio sp. 2130-1. NCBI lineage: Bacteria > Pseudomonadati > Pseudomonadota > Gammaproteobacteria > Vibrionales > Vibrionaceae > Vibrio > Vibrio sp. 2130-1. The sequence continues at coordinate 406 of NZ_JAWOUT010000432.1, read as the reverse complement.
CTACGATTGCGCCAAATCCTACTCGTCCACTAATAAATTGAGTCGTAACAACAATAGCGCCGCCACAGCCCGGAAGCGCACCGAGTAGGGCTGCAAAAAACACCTGATGATGACGAGAGCGATGATAGAGCTGAGTGATGCGATTCGTCTTCGACATAAAGTTGGAGAGGTAATGATAAATCGCCAAGGTTGCTGCGACATAACAAGATACTGCCCAGAAAGAATGGGAAAGCGTGGTCACTGTGATCTCTCGGGTGTTCTCATTCGCTAATAAGACAAGCATGATAATGGGGATAAGCAGTCGCTTATAAGCTAACTGGAACTGAGTTGGCTGAAATAGCTGCTGTGCGGAGTGCAAAAATCGGGTCGCGTTCATCGTTAACTCAAATGCAAATGGTAATAATTA
>NZ_JAWOUT010000431.1:0-622 GCF_033339515.1 Vibrio sp. 2130-1 | reverse complement strand
GAACGCCTTTCTCCTCATTCCGAAATGGTAGAAGTAGAAACCGAACCGAGATTGGTGCGTTTACGTAAGGTGCAGCACCTCAAACGTAATATTCATGCAAGCTTAAAAACAGGCACAAATGGCGTACAACTGCTTTCTGCATTGCAGCCGACGGCCGCAGTGGCAGGTTTGCCTCGTAAAGAGTCGATGCAGTTCATCCTTGATAACGAGCCGTTTGCTCGTGGCTGGTATGCTGGCTCTATGGGTTATATCAGCCATGAACGCGCAGAGTTTTGTGTGGCAATAAGAAGTGCATTGGTGCTTGGCGATCAAGTTCAGCTGTTTGCTGGAGCGGGTATTGTTCCTGGATCTGTTGCTGAACACGAGTGGGCTGAGTTAGATAAAAAGATGTCGACGCTGTTAACGTTGATTTCCGATCATCCGCCACTTGGAGTGGCATCATGAGTTATGATCAAGCGGTTCTCAATCGAATTTGGTCAGAGACCATTTTGACTGAGCTTCACCGATTTGGTGTGAAGCATGTTTGTATCGCGCCGGGATCGCGTTCGACTCCTTTGACTTTAGAAGCGGCGGAACAGCCAAATTTTTTCATTCATACTCATTTTGATGAGCGTGGATTAGG
>NZ_JAWOUT010000430.1:0-622 GCF_033339515.1 Vibrio sp. 2130-1 | reverse complement strand
CGTTGAAGCTTACGAACACCTTCAGCAAAACTGTGACGGTGCGTCGCACGCTCGTGCAATTCGAACGCATGCATTGCCACGATCCAAATCGACATAACCCAGCCGATGTACGCCATCACTGAGAAGAAATCAGCAAATAGGAGCACACAAACCGCCGCCAACGCCAGAGACACAGTGCCCGACACAAGCATAGGCTTCACAATCGAAGATAACTGGTCACGCTTCCAACGGATAAGAGGACCGATACCTAGCAAGAAGGCAAACGGCATCATCAGCCATGCAAATAGCATATCGAAGAATGGGGCACCGATAGAAACCGAGCCCAAACCAAGCTGCTTGTGAACCAATGGCAACAACGTACCAACTAACACAACCACAAGTGCTGCAATCAGCAAGACGTTATTGGCAAGAAGCGCGTTTTCGCGCGACACTAAATCAAAGTTACCACGAACACGTACCGCCGCACCTTTCACCGCAAATAGCAGTAAAGAGCCACCGATAACGAAGACAAGGAAACCAAGGATAAACATACCGCGAGAAGGATCGGACGCAAACGCGTGTACCGACACCAAAATGCCCGAACGAACTAAGAAAGTACCTAACAAACTCAACGAGAATGCAG
>NZ_JAWOUT010000429.1:0-622 GCF_033339515.1 Vibrio sp. 2130-1 | reverse complement strand
CCCACAGTAGTCGATAAACAGCTTATCACCCGCAACATGAAGCTGGCGCATGCTGCGCTTTTGGGTTTTGAACCAGCGAGTGAAGTGCTCACAGAACTGAGTGTAAGCGTAAGATTGCTCTTGATATTGCTCATGATATTCCTGCCAGAGCAGCATCTTCGTCATGCCTTTACGTCTGAGTTCGACTGCGTATTGAGTGAAGTCTGGCATGACTTTATCGCGACTGGCTTTCTTGCCGTGATACAGAGCTTGAGTGATATCAGCATCGCTACAACTTTCAGGCAGAGGCCAACCAAGTTGGCTTTGTTTAAAACGAGTAAGGAGTTCCGATATGGTTGACGGGCCGAGTTTAAGGCAAGAAGCGATGCTGCGATTTGAGAGACCGCAGTCGTACTTAAGGCGTAATACCTCTTTGATTTTGTTCATTGGAGTTCTCTTTTTGGCCATTGTCGCTTCCTTACGTTCTTGTTTAAGAAGTAAAGAATAGCGAGCTATTGATTTAAAAGAGAAAAAGGTAGGATTTCGGACATTCCGATCGCGGTTTTCGCTATTCCGATCACCGATTTCGGAGTTAGGCTAAAAGTGATCGGATAATCGCGGAATCAGTGATCGGTTTAAACCG
>NZ_JAWOUT010000428.1:0-622 GCF_033339515.1 Vibrio sp. 2130-1 | reverse complement strand
TGTTCATGCCCATAATGCCTTTGTGGCGAAGTTTTGATGGCGTAGTGTAACGTTCAAACATCGTTTAATCCTCCGCTAGCGGTTTGAAACGACGTAGTTCTGTTAGACGGTAACCAGTGTAAGTACCTAGTAATAGAATACCCGCCAAAACAATTAGCTGTAGGCCGATAAAGTTAAACGTTAAGTGCTGGATATACGAGTTGGTCATCGCCAAGTAAACCAGTACCGCAGTCAGTAGTGAACCACCACCTTGCATTGCTACTTCTTTCGCGCCTTCTTCCTCCCACAGAATCGACATACGTTCGATCGTCCATGACAAGATGATCATTGGGAAGAAGGTGATTGTTAGACCTTCTGTCAAACCAATCTTGAATGCTACAACGGTAAACACCGAGATGATCATAATAACCGTGATAATAACCGCGGATATCCTTGCTACCAGAAGTAAGTTGAGCCGCGATAAGTAGCTTCGGATGATCAAGCCTGTACCAACAATTAATAGGAAGCCAACAATACCAGTCACAAGCTGCGTTTGAACGAACGCAACCGCAATCAGGACTGGCATGAACGTACCAGAGGTTTTAAGACCAATAATCACGCGCAGGAACACAACGATCAATGC
>NZ_JAWOUT010000427.1:0-622 GCF_033339515.1 Vibrio sp. 2130-1 | reverse complement strand
AACATCGCTTGAATGCCGTAGAAGAATACGACAGCCAATAGTGCACCTGCTGGTAGCGTAACAATCCATGAAGCCACGATGTTACGTACTACACCTAGGTTTAGCGCCGCGATACCACGTGCAAAACCTACACCTAGAACCGCACCAACCAGTGTTTGAGTGGTAGAGATTGGCAGACCAGTACCTGATGCCAATACAACCGTACATGCAGTTGCAAGCTGAGCAGCAAAACCACGGCTTGGTGTTAGTTCAGTGATGCCTGTACCAACGGTTGCCATTACTTTGTGGCCCATTGTTGCAAGACCGACAACAATACCGATACCGCCCAATGGAAGAATCCACCATGCGATAGTGCTTTTCGCTGTAACCTCACCCATATGTTCAACAGTCGATACTACTGCAGAAAGAGGGCCAATCGCGTTTGCTACGTCGTTTGAGCCGTGAGCAAATGCCATCGCACAAGCTGTGATTACCATTAGAACGCTGAAGATACCTTCTACGCCAGCAAAGCTGCGGTCTTCTTCACGGTTAGCGAATTTTTTCTGAATGTAGAAGTAGCCGCCAGCCATAACAAGTGCAGATACCGCTACTGCCCACATCCACGCTTCGCCGTTAGTCAGGT
>NZ_JAWOUT010000426.1:0-622 GCF_033339515.1 Vibrio sp. 2130-1 | reverse complement strand
ATGCCGAACACCGTCACCATGGCGTCGGCCTCCGCAGCGACTTCCACGATGGGGATCGGGCGAGCAAAAAGGCAGCAATTATGAGCCCCATACCTACAAAGCCCCACGCATCAAGCTTTTGCCCATGAAGCAACCAGGCAATGGCTGTAATTATGACGACGCCGAGTCCCGACCAGACTGCATAAGCAACACCGACAGGGATGGATTTCAGAACCAGAGAAAGAAAATAAAATGCGATGCCATAACCGATTATGACAACGGCGGAAGGGGCAAGCTTAGTAAAGCCCTCGCTAGATTTTAATGCGGATGTTGCGATTACTTCGCCAACTATTGCGATAACAAGAAAAAGCCAGCCTTTCATGATATATCTCCCAATTTGTGTAGGGCTTATTATGCACGCTTAAAAATAATAAAAGCAGACTTGACCTGATAGTTTGGCTGTGAGCAATTATGTGCTTAGTGCATCTAACGCCTGAATTAAGCTGCGCCGCGAAGCGGCGTCGGCTTGAATGAACTGTTAGACATCATTGGCGTGGAGCCGAGCAGACTGGCGGCTTCGTGCTTCACAAAGTAAATGAACGCAGTCAACTGATCAGCGCGTGAGGCCAAGCAATCCATCCCT
>NZ_JAWOUT010000425.1:0-623 GCF_033339515.1 Vibrio sp. 2130-1 | reverse complement strand
TAAGAAGCTTTCTTGGTGATGCGCTAGACACCACTTAGCGATAATCGAGCCACCACGCGAAACAATCCCCGTCACTCGTTTCGCCGTCATTGGAACATAGCGAAGTAGTAAACCAGCATGGATAGTAAAGTAATCAACACCCTGCTCTGCTTGTTCGATTAACGTGTCGCGCATGACTTCCCAATTCAGGTTCTCAGCAATGCCATTTACTTTCTCCAAAGCCTGATACATAGGAACCGTACCAATTGGCACCGGGCTATTGCGTAAAATCCATTCGCGAGTTTCATGAATGTTACGGCCGGTAGAAAGGTCCATCACGGTATCGCCACCCCAGCGTGTCGCCCAGACAAGTTTCTCCACTTCTTCTTCGATTGAAGACGTGACCGATGAGTTACCAATATTGGCATTCACCTTAACTAAGAAGTTACGGCCAATAATCATTGGTTCAGATTCTGGATGATTGATATTCGAAGGAATGATGGCGCGACCTTCTGCGACTTCTTTACGAACGAATTCTGCAGTAATGTCTTTAGGTAGATTTGCACCGAAGCTTTGACCAGGATGCTGCTGAGTCAGCACGTCATCGCGATATTTAGCGCGCCCCATGTTCTCACGCAGTGCAA
>NZ_JAWOUT010000424.1:0-623 GCF_033339515.1 Vibrio sp. 2130-1 | reverse complement strand
TGGCCCGACCCAATTACCATCGGGAAACCCTTCAACTTCACATTGGCTGCCATCAAGTTCACACACCGCACCTTGTTGTTTGCCTAACTCAATCAAACCCAAAACTCGCTGCTTGGCTTGCTCACTGATCAAAGGGCCATACGCAGCATCCTCATCATCCCAAGCGCCGGGATGGATTTTCGCCATTTCTTGTTTGAGATCCGCAATCCAGGCTTTTGACTCGCCAACAAACACCGCGACTGAAATCGCCATGCAACGTTGCCCTGCAGCACCAACCGATGATCCCACCAAGTTGTTGATGACGTGATCTTTGTTAGCATCAGGCATGACAACCATGTGATTTTTAGCGCCAGCAAAGGCTTGTACGCGTTTAAAGTATTGAGTTCCCGTGGTGTAAATGTACTGCGCGACAGGCACTGAGCCGACGAAAGACACCGCGCGAATATCGGGATGAGCAAGCAAGAAATCGACTTGATCTTTGCGGCCATGAACGATCTGCAATACGCCTTTTGGCGCACCCGCCTCTTCAAAAAGCTCAGCTAAGCGAATCGAGGTTAAAGGCACTTGCTCGGAAGGCTTAAGAACGAAAGTGTTGCCGCTCGCGATTGCGATGGGAAACATCC
>NZ_JAWOUT010000423.1:260-624 GCF_033339515.1 Vibrio sp. 2130-1 | reverse complement strand
ATTAATACCGCGTCCGCTGGGTAACGCTGGCTGGCTTGGCTAATCGGTTCAATGAAACCGCCCCAAAGATCAGACGTGTTTACGCCCGTGACATCGTCAAAATCCCCAACAGGAATCGTAATTGGAAGGCCACGAGCTTCCGTTGCTTTTTTCAACGCAGCAACGTTGGCAGAATCAGAATGTTCCCATGCAATTGCGCGGTCGTAATCTTGCTCTTCCACCAGCCAAACCAAAATATTGGCACGATTCGGTGACCATGAAGGCAACTGAGCTTGAGTCAAAAGCGATTGAATTTGCCCACTGTTAAACAACATTTTAAGACTTGCTTTGCCATCAACTTGGCTTTTCCCAAGCTGAGAAATAT
>NZ_JAWOUT010000423.1:0-250 GCF_033339515.1 Vibrio sp. 2130-1 | reverse complement strand
AGCTAGAACTCAGCGCCTTTTGGATAACAGGGTTGCTTAGAGAAGATTGAGAACCAGTCGCTCGAACAATCACATCTTTCATACCTTGTTCACGAGCCGCAGACTCACCGTCGTTCTGCTCACTGTCGATAACCACTTCGGCACGATAGATATCCACCTGAGTTAATGCATACACCGGCAGGGACAACCAACCGATCAGTAAGAGAGCTAAATAGCGCATAGTTTTCATAATCCTCTAAACAAGAACCCG
>NZ_JAWOUT010000422.1:0-625 GCF_033339515.1 Vibrio sp. 2130-1 | reverse complement strand
ACTTCAAATACCAGTTCATCGTGTACTTGCATCAAAAGTTTTACGCGACCATTGCCTTCTTCTTGAATCCATTGATCCACTAGCAGCATCGCTTTCTTAATAATGTCCGCTGCAGTGCCTTGCATTGGCGCATTGATCGCCGCTCGTTCTGCTGCTTTACGACGCATACCATTACGCGATTTGATTTCTGGCAGATGCAAACGTCGACCAAAAATGGTTTCTACATAACCTTTATCAGCTGCTGCGCTGCGCGTGTCTTCCATGTACTGCATTACACCTGGGTAACGCTCGAAGTATTTGTCCATGTAAGCTTGCGCTTCACCACGAGGAATGCCCAGCTGTTTTGCCAAGCCGAATGCGCTCATGCCGTAAATCAGACCAAAGTTCACCGCTTTTGCACGGCGACGCTGCTCACTGGATACCTGATCAATAGACACTCCCATGATTTCTGCTGCAGTTGCGGCGTGAATGTCTTTACCGTCGCGGAAGGCATCAAGCAGCGCTTGGTCGCCAGAAAGGTGCGCCATAATACGCAGCTCGATTTGCGAGTAGTCGACAGCCAGAATCTTGTAACCAGCTGGAGCAACAAACGCCTGACGAATACGACGACCTTCTTCGTTACGGA
>NZ_JAWOUT010000421.1:0-626 GCF_033339515.1 Vibrio sp. 2130-1 | reverse complement strand
GAAAGCCAGGAAGATGCGGTAGACGGCATCCTTGGCGGCAAAGTGAAAGCGGGCGATGTAGTTGTGATTCGCTACGAAGGTCCAAAAGGTGGCCCGGGCATGCAAGAAATGCTCTACCCAACCACTTATCTAAAATCGATGGGCTTAGGTAAAGAGTGTGCGTTATTAACTGACGGCCGCTTCTCTGGTGGTACCTCTGGTCTGTCTATCGGCCATGCTTCTCCAGAAGCCGCCAATGGCGGTGCGATCGGCTTTGTTCAAAACGGTGATTTGATTGCGATTGATATTCCAAATCGCAGCATCTCTCTTGAGATCTCTGAACAGGAACTTGCAGAGCGCCGCGTAAAACAAGACGAACTTGGTTGGAAACCAGCAAATCGTCAACGTGAAGTTTCTTTCGCCCTAAAAGCGTACGCCAGCATGGCAACCAGTGCTGACAAAGGTGCAGTACGAGATAAATCGAAGCTAGAGGGCTAGCCATGATGGAATCTCAACCCGAAAAAAAAGCGAATCAATCTGGCGCAGACTATCTGCGCCAAATCCTTCGCGCACCTGTTTATGAAGTCGCAACAGTCACACCGCTGCAAGAAATGCCTCGTTTATCTGCACGTATCGGGAATAACGTA
>NZ_JAWOUT010000420.1:0-627 GCF_033339515.1 Vibrio sp. 2130-1 | reverse complement strand
AGGAAGCGGAACATGTAGGACACCAAACCTTGGCACTTCCACACCGAACTTAATCATGGGGCTCTATACGAGCCCTTTTTTATTATGTGCGCGGTATTGCGAGCATTTTGGGAGGGGCCCGCTTTGCGGGAGGGACCTAAAAGCGGAGCCAAACCCCCGTCTAGTATTACGGGGGTAAATTCCACTGAACCATCAGTGTTCTCCGTGTATTCGCAAGCGTAGCGCGCCAGTGTTTGAGCGTTAGCGAGTCTTATCTGAGGAGAAATTATTTCTAGCCCTGTTGCTTTGATTCCTCAAATACAAACCTTCGACCATTATCGAGAGTGATTCGATCTCCGCGTCGTTGAAATCCCCAATCGCTGAACTAATTTTCTCTATCAGTCTTTCGTGTGGATTCTGTTCTCTTCCAAGCACTTCATTAACTGATACCCCAAGTCTTTTAGCTATTAAAACTAGCTCTGATGCTTTTGGTTCAGTCTTGCCTGATTCCCAGTTCATAACGGTTTTTGCCGATGCTCCGACAGATTTAGCCATTTCAAGCTGAGTGACTCCTTTTTCCTCTCGGAGTCTCTTAATGTTCTCATTTAGCATGTTAAACCCCTTATTGAGTCCATGTTTTTTCTCATT
>NZ_JAWOUT010000419.1:0-628 GCF_033339515.1 Vibrio sp. 2130-1 | reverse complement strand
CAGCGTCTTTATGCAAAAAACAATTGACTTAAACTTAATACATACATTCTTGGTTGTTACTGACACTCTTTCTTATACAAAAGCTGCCGCTCAACTAGGAGTAACACAGCCAGCGATTAGCGCTTCAATAAAAAGGCTGGAAGAAGCTTCCAAAAAAAAGTTATTTGTTAAAAATGGTAGAGGGATTGAGCTAACAAGTACTGGTCAGGAGTTACTGCCAAAATTTTATAATGCTATAAATATTATCAATGACGCTCTCTCTAAATCTGAGTCACTAAAAGTATTCTGCAATGATGTATCCCTACAACATCTAACATCAATGGACAATGTGGTTCTTAATGAGACAACGTCGGATGAAAACGCACTTTGTGAGTTACTTCATAACAGAACGGCAGATCTAATCGTTGGAAATGTTACCAATAACCAGACATCCGTATTAGTGGAGGAAATCTACCGAGAGCCGTTAGTGGTTATTTGTAGAAAAGATCATCCTAGGATTGGGAATCGAATGGATATAGATACTTTCTACAATGAAAAGCATTGTGTTTTAGCAATGAATTGGGATTTAGATAAAGAAGTTGAGTCTTCACTAAATATCACGTTAAAAACTAGCCAAATAGAATTGATT
>NZ_JAWOUT010000418.1:0-628 GCF_033339515.1 Vibrio sp. 2130-1 | reverse complement strand
GACTCGAATGCGACACCTGTTGATGGATTAACCTCACAAGGCGTAGCCGTCACAATGACGGAAACTGCCAATTCTGATGGCAGCTTCACCTATACGGCAACAGCAGGGACAAATCCGGTTTTCACATTAACCGTCAATCCCGACGGCAGCTACAACTTTACCCTTGAAGGTGCGATTGATCACGCAGCAAACAGTGACAGCTTAACGCTAAACTTCCCGATCACAGTGACAGATTTTGATGGAGACACGACTTCCGCCGTTATTCCTGTCACGATTACCGATGACCAACCGACTATCACAAATGTTGAAGCCATCAGTGTTGATGAAGACGACTTAGCGAACATCGGTTCGGACCAAAATGATTCACTTTCGATTGATGGGCAGTTCACGACAACGCAAGGTTCTGATCGCGTGGTGAGTTACCAGTTAGATACCTCTGTAGATGTGGTTGCAGGGCTCACCTCGCAAGGCAATCCAGTGGCGTTGATAGAGACTGCAAATCCTGATGGCAGCTTCAGCTACGTTGCGACCGCAGATGGCAACCCTGTCTTTACGTTGGTAGTGAAAACGGATGGCAGTTATAACTTCACACTGGAAGGCCCAATCGATCACGCGACTGGTAGTGATG
>NZ_JAWOUT010000417.1:0-629 GCF_033339515.1 Vibrio sp. 2130-1 | reverse complement strand
CCGATCAAAAAGTAGCGCTGCCAGCCTCCACCATTGGCAAAAAGACTGAATGCGGCACCGGTGTTCCATACGTGCACCCAGCTAAAGAATGGCGTCACCGAAACCGACTCGCCATATGCCATTGATTGCTGGACCAGCCATTTTACAATCTGGTCAGACGCGGCTATCAGGCCGGAGATGGACAACAGGGCATACGGCGAGAGGTATTTGCCAATCATGGATGTTGCCTAACCCTTGAGGGCCAGAATGCGTCTGGCTCCGTTAAGCACGACAACCCCCGCGATGGTACCGATAATCAGATCCGGATAATTGGAACCGGTCCACGCGACCAGGGCGCCGGCGGTGATGACCCCCAGGTTGATCACCACGTCGTTGGCCGAGAATATCCAGCTTGCCTTCATGTGCGCCCCGCCCTCTCGATGTTTGGATATCAGCAGCAAACAAGTGGTATTGGCAATCAGTGCGACGAATGCGATAAGCATCATCACCATCGATTCCGGCTCGCTACCGAAGACAAAGCGCCTCACGACCTCTACGAGTACGCCAACAGCCAAAACCAGTTGGACCACACCAGCAACGTGCGCAACACTGACCTGCCTTTTCACGCTATGCCCAACCGCATAAAGAGC
>NZ_JAWOUT010000416.1:0-629 GCF_033339515.1 Vibrio sp. 2130-1 | reverse complement strand
GAAGCCTTCTGCTTTGGCGTTCATGCCCGAAGGCTTTTCACCAGCTTGTAGGTAGGCGCTGTTAAGCGCAGTGAATACATCAGCAAATTGCGCTTGCGTTTCACTTTTGCCCATGCCAATCACAAAGCTTGGTTGATTAGACAACAGCTCTTTTAACTGCGCGTTTACGCTCTCTAGCTTCGTTTTATCCAAAAAAGCTGCCAAGCTTTGCGCATAGCTCTCTTTCGATTGGCTTACGCTGGCTTGCTCCAATTGGAAAATACGCGCTTCCGCGTAACTATTTGGCTTGCGTTTGCTCCAATCAGAATCAAGATTTGCCAGTTCGCCATACCAGTTAGATGTGATGCTCTCTAGCTCAGCTTGTGTCACGCCGTAATCGCGAAGTGACGTCAACGCACTGATGAAAATTTGGTGCATTTGTTCACGGCGGTCAGGCGAAAATGAGATACCCGCCGACATCAGGCGTTGGTAGTTCGAGTAGTAAGGCTGCGCATAAACGTATTGGTAAGGTTCGGCGGCATCATTGAGAAGACTGATCAAACGCTGTTGAATCAGTTGAATGGCCACTTCGTCTCGCCATTCTGCGTGTTGCTGCTCGACCGTTTCACGACGAAGATCGCCGCGTTCAA
>NZ_JAWOUT010000415.1:0-629 GCF_033339515.1 Vibrio sp. 2130-1 | reverse complement strand
CCGCCCTTCTGTTTGACGTTTTCGGTGCCAAACACTTTGTCCATCACATCACCAAGTTCATTAGCATCTGCAAGTTGAGCTAATACTTCTGGCGGTAGCATCAAACTGGCTGAGCGAGATTCTCCACGATGGGTATCTGATTCAATCACCATCCACGCAAACGTCACATTGCCTTCAATTCCAGCTTCTAAGCCAACATAAAAGTCTGCAGTTGGCATTTCCACTTTGGCATTTTTAACTCGATTGACTGCGCCGCGATGGGTCTCTTCGTTAGTCATCGGCTGATCGGCGACTTCACTCGGAACGCTGATGCCGACAAACTCAAAAGCTTGTTGAGGGAATGCGCTTTGAAATGCACTCTTTACCGCATTGATTTTTGCAGGGTTTAGAGAGGCGATAACGACTTTTTGGGTTGCCATGATCTTTTTACTCATCGATGTCTATTAGCTCAATTTAACTTGCGTTGGTTTGATGTTTTCGCTTGGATAACAACCCAGTACTTTCAAGTGTTTAGTGATTTTTGTTAGCTCTTGCAATGCTTGCTGCATTTCGGTTGAGCCTAGGTGCGCTTCTAGATCAACGTAGAACATTTCTTCCCACGGATTACCCATGATTGGACGCGATTCTAA
>NZ_JAWOUT010000414.1:0-629 GCF_033339515.1 Vibrio sp. 2130-1 | reverse complement strand
TAAACAACCACAGGATAATTATCAGTTTATCACTCGTTCCATCCGCATTGACGGCCATGCCACCAGCGTAAAATTAGAGTCGAGTTTTTGGACGATTCTTGAAGAAATTGCCAGTGCGCAAGACATGACCGTTCCAAAGTTTATCAGTACGGTGTATCAAGAAGCACTGGAATACAATGGTGAAGTGAACAACTTTGCATCCTTACTGCGCTGCGCATGTCTCACGTATGCTCGCCAACCGGAAAACACGCTCCATCAAGCGCTTACTCAACTTAACGCCTAACACCTAACTATATTCTTACCAAAATATTCAATGGCATCGATGAGGCTTTACGCCTCAATCGTAAGCTATTGAGCGTATTCTTATTTGTCGTACTCTAGTACTACCCACACTCCTTTTGTACTCGCTAACCTATGCGGACAATTAAGGAGTACTCATGACAAAAATGATACACACCATGATCCGAGTACGCGATCTGGACCGTTCCCTACAATTTTACCGCGACGCACTTGAGCTAGAGATCAAAGACCAATACGTTTTTGATGGTTTCTCCCTAACCTATCTAGCAAATGAAGAAACAGGCTTTGAATTAGAACTTACACACAACCACGACCAAATCGAACCTTAT
>NZ_JAWOUT010000413.1:0-629 GCF_033339515.1 Vibrio sp. 2130-1 | reverse complement strand
TGAATACAAGATGTGAAAGACAATGGATATTAAACAGCAGGTTGCTGAGCAACGTACCGAGCTAGAGCAAGCCGTGGCACGAGCATTAGAGCTCGCGTCGGCGAAGTCGGATGCAGCAGAAGTCGCAATTACTAAAAGCACAGGTTTGAGTGTTTCCACTCGAATGGGTGATGTAGAAAATGTCGAGTTCAACAGTGATGGTGCGCTTGGCATTACCGTTTACCGAGGCCAACGTAAGGGCAGCGCTTCCACATCTGATTTGAGTGAAGCGGCGATTGAACAGACAGTGAATGCCGCGCTTGATATCGCTCATTACACATCTGAAGACCCGTTCGCAGGCCCAGCGCCGAAAGAATTTATGGTGAAAGAGGTGCCAGATCTTGACCTTTTCCACCCAGACTCTCCAGACCCAGACTACGCAGCACAAGTGGCGATTGCCGCTGAGAAAGAAGCGCTAAGCTACAGCGATGCAATCAAGCAAAGTGACGGTGCAAGCTACGATAGTCACTACGGCGTCAAAGTGTACGGAAACAGCCATGGTTTGTTAGCAAGCTACGCGTCTAGCCGACACAGCACAAGCTGCTGCGTTATTGGCGTAGGCAAAAATGGCGAAATGGAACGTGACTACA
>NZ_JAWOUT010000412.1:0-629 GCF_033339515.1 Vibrio sp. 2130-1 | reverse complement strand
GAACGGGAAAGGCCATATCATCGAGGGCAAGGCTGGAGGCATGTTCACTCTGTACGAACTCCAGAAAGAGCTCTCGAAGATGGGTCACGGGTACAACCTGAACGAAATCAAGGAAGCAATCCAGGTTTGTCGTGGCGCAACACTCGAATGTATCAGTGATGACGGTGAAGCCTTCATCAGCTCCAGCTTCTTCCCGATGGTGGGACTTACCACCAGAGGTGAGTTTCGCAAGAAAGGCGGGAACGCCAGGTGCTATGTGCAGTTCAACCCGCTGGTAAACGAATCGATCATGAATCTGTCGTTTCGTCAGTACAACTACAAAATCGGAATGCAAATCCGCTCCCCTCTTGCACGGTACATCTACAAGCGAATGAGCCACTACTGGACTCAAGCATCACCAGATTCGCCGTACACGCCATCGCTTATCAGCTTCCTGACCCAGAGCCCTCGTGAATTGAGCCCACGGATGCCGGAGAACGTCAGAGCCATGAAGCTCGCTCTGGAGGCCCTCATCAAACAAGAGGTCATAAGCGACTACGACGCGAACCAGATCAAGGATGGCCGCAGAGTCATCGACGTGCGGTACGTCATAAGGCCTCATGAGAACTTCGTGAAGCAGGTGATGGCGT
>NZ_JAWOUT010000411.1:0-630 GCF_033339515.1 Vibrio sp. 2130-1 | reverse complement strand
AGGCCTTTAGAAATCTTACCGACGAGCGGCAAGCTGATGATTTTTCTGTCCCAAGACAAGCGAAAATCTGGTTTTTGCAACGCCAGTTTTAAGCCATAAAAACAAACTACTAGCACAGCAAAGATAATCAGCCCCCACTCTTGGACGAACTCACTAGCCGCCAGCAAAAATTGCGTCGACTGTGGCAGCCCCTGCCCCATTTGAATGAGCGGCTCGATGATTTTGGGTACCACGGTCGCCAACAAGAACGAGACAATCGCCACCGCAAACACCACTAACACGACAGGGTAGATCATCGCTTGCAACAGCTTAGAACGCATTTTCTGACGGTTTTCGACGTACTCCGCCAAGCGCTCTAAAACCGTATCAAGGTGTCCAGATTTTTCACCCGCGGCGACCATAGAGCGAAACAGTTCGTCAAATACGTGTGGATAATCACCTAGGCTATCTGCCAATGGGTAACCTTCGGTGACTTTGGAGCGAACTGCAGCGATCATGGTGCGAATTCGTGGCTTTTCTGCTTGTTCAGAAACTGCTCGAAGACACTCTTCAAGAGGCATACCTGATTGAACAAGTGTAGACAATTGACGCGTGATCAGAGCCAGTTCAGCCGTTTTGATACCACGTTTG
>NZ_JAWOUT010000410.1:0-630 GCF_033339515.1 Vibrio sp. 2130-1 | reverse complement strand
AGTTGAATAAATTGAGTCGGGCTTACGCCCAACTCAATCTCATCAATACTAAAACCCTGTTCTTTCGCCAACAATAAGCACTGCTGAACAGATCCTGTCAGCGGAATTAACGACGACGGAATAAGGATTTTAGTCATTACTCATCCGCCTCGGCGTGCACGGCTGGGTGATAAAGCTCTGAGCCTGTCGCACGAAACTCTTCAGACTTCTTACGCATGCCTTCCAGCGGGTCATCTAAATCTTGATAGAAATCGCCTGATCCGCGGCAACTTGCTCTGTATCTTTGGCATACTCCCTGACTTCTTGAGAAATCTTCATTGAGCAGAATTTAGGGCCGCACATTGAGCAGAAGTGCGCTACTTTTCCAGACTCTTGCGGTAGCGTTTCATCATGAAATGCACGTGCCGTATCGGGGTCTAAAGCGAGGTTAAATTGGTCTTCCCAGCGGAATTCAAAACGTGCCTTTGATAAAGCATTGTCACGAACTTGTGCTCCAGGATGCCCTTTTGCTAAATCCGCAGCATGCGCAGCTAGCTTGTAGGTGATCATACCGGTTTTAACGTCTTCTTTATTTGGAAGCCCCAAGTGCTCCTTAGGGGTCACGTAACACAACATAGCGCAGCCATACCA
>NZ_JAWOUT010000409.1:0-631 GCF_033339515.1 Vibrio sp. 2130-1 | reverse complement strand
AGTATTGGGCACAAAGTGGCTGGACTGAAGATAGTCAGGCTCTAGCACTGTCAGTGTTAGATGATGAATTTGTATTTGATGCATGGCACCGAAGCATGCAGGAAAAGTGTGAGCTTGTTTCTGAAGTATCGATATGCAATGAAGAAATGGCGCTTTTGTACCAAAGCCCGATCTCAACAGTGTTTAGCTTTTCAACTGAAGCAAAGCAAAACACGTTGTTAAATCATCTAATTGAGAGTCAACAGAGAAAACCATGCTTCTGGTGGACAGAAGGCTCTACTCATATTGAATCATGTATGTTTGTTAGCACTGGACTGCCATCTATTGGCCAATTCTCTGCAATGTTAGATGGTTGTTGGCAAAAGTGGAGTTGGTAGGAAGCAAAGAATGAATTGGAATTATTTTACTTTTGCCAAAACTCATGCAGGTAAAGTTCGTCCTTATAATGAGGATGCGTTACTGGATATGACTGAACAGCATATTTGGGTTGTTGCTGACGGCATGGGCGGCCATAGCGCTGGCGATATCGCGAGTCAAATGCTGGTCGACAGAATTGCACGCCATATGCAAGATGTGCCAAACACCAATATAGATGATATTCGCGCTGCAGTGCAGCAAGCGAATTTTGAGA
>NZ_JAWOUT010000408.1:0-631 GCF_033339515.1 Vibrio sp. 2130-1 | reverse complement strand
CGTCAGGTTTACCACGGTTTTTAAGGAACTTCAGACCAACTTGAGGGAACAACGCATAGGTAAGTACGTCATCAACGCGTTCACTCGCAAGCTTAATACCTTCAGACTGAGCCTTATCCATTAAATCCACCGTGAGAGCTTCCATTTCTGACTCTAACAAATCAGCAGGGCGACACGTAATTGGCTCTTTACCTTCAAGGACTTTTGCTTGTAGTTCGGCATTCACTGCCGCAGGAGCGGCACCGTACTCTCCTTTGAGAACACCAGCGGTTTCTTTAGTGATGCTCTTGTAGCGCTCGCCGGTCAGTACGTTAATGACGGCTTGAGTACCAACGATCTGAGACGTCGGTGTTACGAGAGGAATAAAGCCAAGATCTTCACGTACACGTGGGATTTCTTCTAACACCTCGTCGATACGATCCGCTGCACCTTGCTCTTTTAGCTGACCTTCCATATTCGTCAACATACCACCTGGGACTTGAGCAATAAGGATACGGGAGTCCACGCCTTTTAGTTGCCCTTCCCACTTCGCGTATTTCTTACGTACTTCACGGAAGTAGGCTGCAATAGGTTCTAGTTGATCAAGTTTCAGATTGGTGTCGCGCTCAGTACCTTGCAGCATTGCTACAAC
>NZ_JAWOUT010000407.1:0-631 GCF_033339515.1 Vibrio sp. 2130-1 | reverse complement strand
CTACGGCACGCGCTTTCTTCCAGCTACAAAATCAATGCCAAAAGAAATGATGCCAGTAGTGAACAAACCGTTGATTGAATACGGCGTTGAAGAGGCAATTCAAGCTGGTATGAACGGTATGTGTATTGTGACAGGCCGTGGCAAACACTCAATCATGGATCACTTTGATAAGAACTACGAACTTGAGCACCAAATTAGCGGTACCAACAAAGAAGAGTTACTTGTCGATATTCGTGAGATCATTGAATCAGCGAACTTTACCTACATTCGCCAACGTGAAATGAAAGGTCTAGGTCACGCGATTCTAACGGGTCGTGAACTGGTTGGTGATGAACCTTTCGCTGTAGTACTTGCCGATGACTTGTGTGTGAACGAGGAAGAAGGCGTTCTTGCTCAAATGGTTGCGCTGTTTAAGCAATTCCGCTGTTCTATCGTGGCAGTACAAGAAGTACCTGCTGATGAGACGCACAAATACGGCGTGATTTCTGGTGAAATGATCAAAGACGACATCTACCGCGTAGACGACATGGTAGAAAAACCAGAACCAGGCACAGCGCCAAGCAATCTTGCGATCATTGGTCGTTACATCCTTACCCCTGATATTTTTGAACTGATCGAAAACACAGAGCCA
>NZ_JAWOUT010000406.1:0-632 GCF_033339515.1 Vibrio sp. 2130-1 | reverse complement strand
TCCTACGGATTGGATGTTGTGTTGGATGTAGAGAAAGCCGCTAAGAGCGTAACACTAGAAGAAGTGAAAGCACGTGCGGCATCGGCGTTTGGTCCGAATGCCAAGCGTTCTGCGCTGATTCTCAACCCGATGTGAAACCAGACATTGGATGCAAACAGTAAAACGAAAAAGACGGCTTAATCGCCGTCTTTTTTATGCGCTTTTGCGCGCGAGTCGCTTTTCAGTGTTGGCGCTGTTGTCTTTCGCCGTTGCGCTTTCTTGCACTTTGCCTTTCAGGCTGACCACTTCTTTTTCTGGCAATTCTGCTGCTTCACCGAAGAACTTACCGCCCGGTTCAATGCTCAGATTGTTGCTCCAGATTTTGCCACTGACACGGCCTTTAGTGAGTACTTGAATGTGCTCTGCGTGACAGTTTCCGTCCAGAATACCATTGATGATCAGCTGCTTGGCATACACATCGCCAGTGACTCTACCGCTTTCTGCAACGACTAACGTGCCTTCGACATTCAGTTGACCATCGACGATGCCGTCAATCTGGACGTCGTTTTCTACTTTGAGTTCTCCGCTAACAGTACAGCCTTTGGCGATGAGAGTTGAAGCTGCTGAGCTACTCGTTGTTCCACGGTTTTTAT
>NZ_JAWOUT010000405.1:0-632 GCF_033339515.1 Vibrio sp. 2130-1 | reverse complement strand
ACGGTAGCCGCGAAGAGTATGAGTTTAGTGAAGCAGTCGTTTCTTCAACTAACATCGATGAATCTCTATTCATCGATGTAACGAACATCTAGTAAATAGGAGGCAACGATGCCTCCTATTTTGTACTTGCTGAAACCGAAAATAAAACGCCCCAAAAGAGGGGCGTTTTTATATTTGATTATTTGCTCTACGTTGCGGTATTTGGATCGAGAGGGCTGATATAACCTTTTGGTTTTAATGCCAGTACATCACAGTTAATCTTATCGATCACATGCTCTGCCGTGTTACCGATAAAGACCGCTGAAAGACCCGTACGACCAGTCGTACCCAAAATCACCATTGCTGCATTTAATCGCTCCGCTGCTGCAGGAATGACGTCTTCTGGTAAACCTTGTTCTACGATGGTTTGTTCTTCGTCGATGCCATGTTTTTGTCTCAATGCTTTCATTGCGGTGAGATGGTGGCCACGAACCGCATCCGTGTAGGTCGTTGGGTCAAATTCAGGCAACTCAATCGTAATGTTAGCCGGTGTAACAGGATAAGCGTTGACGAGATACGGTTCAGCATCGAGACGGTTTGACATCTCTTTGAGGCGTTCAACCATCGCGTCGTTCAAATCAATGTGAGTTGGG
>NZ_JAWOUT010000404.1:0-633 GCF_033339515.1 Vibrio sp. 2130-1 | reverse complement strand
AGGTATAACTTGCGCTTGATTGAAAGTCTTTAATCTTGTTGATAATCCTCCTTCAATATGAACTAAAGTGAATGTGACCTATTGAGTTCTCAAACTCATTGAGATGGGAGCAATAGGCAAAAAACTTACTCTGTATGGAGATGACCGATGAACAAAAACTGGATCCCCATTGCCCTATCTGGGCTTGCTTTAACGGGGTGTTTTTCTGAAGAAGCTAAAGAAGCCGTCGCCGAGCCACTCAAAGTAACCGCCGCAGACAAAATTTATTATGGTGGCGACATCCTAACCATGGCAGGCGATAAGCCAGAGTACGCCGAAGCCGTCGCGACATTAGGCAAGAAAATCATTTATGTCGGCAGCAAAGATGGAGCGATGGAACACAAGTTCGGTAAAACACAGTTGGTCGACTTAAAAGGCAAAACTATGTTGCCTGGCTTTGTTGATCCGCACAGTCATGTGTATGGCGTTGGTCTACAAGCCATGGTCGCAAACGTACTACCATCTCCTGATGGCGAAGCCGATACCGTTGCGAAAATCATCGAAACTCTGAAAAATGCCGAGAACAATAATACGCAACGCCTATTCATTGAGAAAACCGGATGGATTTTAGGTTTTGGTTACGACGACGCCCAA
>NZ_JAWOUT010000403.1:0-634 GCF_033339515.1 Vibrio sp. 2130-1 | reverse complement strand
TGTATGCGAACGGCAGAACCGGTAACACCGACAAACTCAGTTTGGATGTCGTCGGTCTAGAATCGGATTCTCGCGGCCAGCTTAAAGTGAACCGCAACTACCAAACAACGGTTGAGCATATTTACGCAGTGGGTGATGTGATTGGCTACCCTAGCCTTGCGAGCGCAGCCTATGACCAAGGTCGCTTTGTCGCACAAGCGATCACCAAAGGTCAGGCTGAAAACTATCTGATTGAAGACATCCCAACAGGCATCTACACCATTCCAGAAATCAGCTCTGTTGGTAAAACAGAACAAGAACTGACGGCAGCGAAAGTGCCTTATGAAGTTGGCCGCTCTTCTTTCAAGCATCTGGCCCGTGCGCAAATTGCAGGCAAAGATGTCGGCAGTTTAAAAATTTTGTTCCATCGTGAAACCAAGGAAATTCTCGGCATTCACTGCTTTGGTGAACGTGCAGCGGAAATCATCCACATTGGTCAAGCCATCATGGAACAAAAAGGCCAAGCCAATACGATTGAATATTTCGTGAATACTACCTTCAACGACCCGACCATGGCCGAAGCCTATCGTGTAGCGGCATTGAATGGGCTGAACCGATTGTTCTAGTAGCCATACAATGCTGAGATAATGAGGTT
>NZ_JAWOUT010000402.1:0-634 GCF_033339515.1 Vibrio sp. 2130-1 | reverse complement strand
TGCGCCGCATCTGTGAACAGGCCTGTTGTGCTTTCACTTTCAACAAATCTAAGAAAGCCAACATACCCGACCTATTGGATTCTTAGCATCGGAATAGTTTGAACTCTCTTGAGTTCTGGTTGTTTTCGCTCTTTTGAGAGCGTTTTTAGGTTGTAGTAAATGAACAAGCGTTTCTTTCCAAGAATCGATTTGCCACTTTTGATGGCGATAATTCCGATCATGTTATTGAGTTCGCTGACGCTATGGAGCGCCAGTGGTTTCGATGAATCCATGCTCTTTAAACACTTAGCCCGCTGCGCACTGACACTGGTGTGTATTCTGGTGATGTCATCCATTCCAGCTGCCAGTTATCAACGCTCGGCACCATACTTGTATTTTGTCGCCGTGTCGTTACTGCTGGCCGTCGCGCTGTTTGGTGACAGCACTAACGGTTCACAACGATGGCTAGATATCGGCTTTTTTCGTTTTCAACCTTCGGAATTAATTAAGTTGTCGATTCCGATCATGATCGCTTGGATGCTGCACCTGGAAGGCGGCAGACCTGACTTTCGTAAAATCGCGCTTTGTTTGATGATTACCTTGGTTCCCGCAGGGTTGATCGCTCTGCAACCCGATCTGGATGGTGCGATCTTTA
>NZ_JAWOUT010000401.1:0-634 GCF_033339515.1 Vibrio sp. 2130-1 | reverse complement strand
TTTGGCACTTTTGGGAAGCGTTGGAATGGATAAGAGTGGTTACCCTCACGAGCACCAGTACCACCACCTTGTAGACCAACCTGACCACGAAGCAGAGACAGCATCATGATCGCTTTACACGCTTGCTCACCGTTTGCTGAGCGTTGTAGCCCCCAACCTTGCGTGATGTAAATACGTTTTGCATCGCCGATTTCACGCGCAAGTTTCAAAATCACATCAGCAGGAATACCTGTGATTGGCTGTGCCCACTCTGGTGTTTTCTCGATACCATCCGGACCTGTGCCCATGATGTAATCTTTGTAGCTGCCATTTTCTGGCGCTGATGCTGGCAGAGTTTTACGGTCGTAACCCACACAGTAGCGGTCAAGGAAGTCTTGGTCGACTTTATCTTCGCTGATCAGTACATGGGCGATAGCAGCGACAAGGGCCGCATCGGTACCGTGTTTGATAGGAATCCATTGGTCTTCACGGCCAGCGGCAGTATCGGTGTAACGAGGGTCGATACAGATCGTACGTGTGTGGCTAATATTTTTTGCGTCCACGTAGTTGTGGATTTGACCACCGCCCGACATACGCGTCTCGGCTGGGTTGTTACCAAACATCAGACAAAGATCTGCGTTCTGTATGTCGTCAA
>NZ_JAWOUT010000400.1:0-634 GCF_033339515.1 Vibrio sp. 2130-1 | reverse complement strand
TTGGAAGGTGATATTCTTCTAAACACCGACTCCGAGCAAGAAGGCGAAGTGTACATGGGCTGCGCTGGTGGTATCGATGGTGCGATGACTTTTGACATCAAACGCGACGCGATCCCTACTGGCTTTGTGACTCGTCAGCTAACCTTGAAGGGTTTAAAAGGCGGTCACTCTGGTTGTGATATCCACACTGGTCGTGGTAATGCCAACAAACTGCTTGGCCGATTCCTAGCGGGCCATGCACAAGAGTTGGATCTTCGCTTGGTTGAATTCCGTGGTGGTAGTTTGCGTAATGCTATTCCTCGCGAAGCTTTCGTAACAGTTGCTGTTCCTGCTGAAAACCAAGAGAAACTTGCAGAGCTTTTCAACTACTACACTGAGCTATTAAAAGCAGAGCTTGGCAAAGTAGAAACGGGTATTGTGACGTTCAATGAAGAGATCGTAACCGAATCACAAGCTTTCACCGCGGCGGACCAACAACGCTTTATTGCTGCTCTCAACGCATGTCCAAATGGCGTGATGCGCATGAGCGACGAAATTGAAGGTGTGGTTGAAACGTCACTGAACGTTGGCGTGATCACTACTGAAGAAAATAAAGTGACTGTTCTGTGCCTAATTCGCTCTTTGATTGACTCTG
>NZ_JAWOUT010000399.1:0-635 GCF_033339515.1 Vibrio sp. 2130-1 | reverse complement strand
GGAAATAAGTTTGAGTGCAACCTCGTGCACTCAAAAGTATCAATGGGGAAGTTTTATTTCCGCTCGGAACCAAATAATAAGATTTCCTTTATTTCCGACATACGAGGTGAAGGGAAGGAATGGCAAGGTGCGACACTAATTAGTCAAAATGCACCGTGGGGTAAAGAGCTTTATAGAAAAGTTGAATCTTCTCTTACGGTTACCAAGCCTTCTCGTCGATTTGTATTCCGTAAAGGCGCACCCTCATTAATGAAGGCGATTGCCGGTGGTAGTTGGATTACGCTGGTATTGGAAGGAAAAGACGCTTCCGCTTTGTCAGAGGTCAGAATCCCAACAATTCAAATTCAAAAGGCACTGGGTGAATTTAATGCGTGTCGAGAGCGACTACCGAAACTGTCGTTCTCACAAGCAAGAGACATCGTTTTGCCTTTTCAATTCGGTCAGAAAACACTAAATGCGACTCAGCAACAGACGTTAGCTGCGCTCTATAGCTATCTTTCTGTTGATGACCGAGTGACGAAAGTGCTAATCGATGGCCATACCGACAATGTTGGACCAAGGCTCACCAACCTTTCGGTATCACGTTTACGTGCTCAACAAGTGGCCGATGCACTGATTGCTCACGGTGTAAACCC
>NZ_JAWOUT010000398.1:0-636 GCF_033339515.1 Vibrio sp. 2130-1 | reverse complement strand
ACTGCGACGTTAAGCAAGGAGCGCGAAACAAGCTGATCGATTGGCTCGCTCAATTTCACCAAGTGAGCCGTGAAGACTTGATGCCAAGTTTGTATGTACACGAAGAACAAGCGGCAATTAAACACTTGATGCGCGTCTCGTGTGGCCTTGATTCACTGGTACTTGGTGAGCCGCAGATCTTAGGTCAAGTGAAACAGGCATTTTCTGATTCACGTGATCATCAAGCTGTAGACTCGTCGATTGATAAGCTGTTCCAAAAAACGTTTTCTGTTGCAAAACGAGTTCGTACGGAAACTGATATCGGTGGCAATGCTGTGTCGGTGGCTTACGCCGCATGTACATTAGCAAAACACATTTTCGAATCGTTATCTGACTCGACAGTCTTACTTGTCGGGGCCGGTGAAACCATCGAACTGGTCGCGAAGCACTTAGCGTCGAACGGCTGCACAAAAATGATAGTCGCAAACCGCACCAAAGAGCGTGCTCAAGGGTTAGCTGAGCAGTTTGGTGCAGAAGTAATCAGCCTGAACGAAATCCCAGACCACCTCGCAAGAGCGGACATCGTGATTAGCTCAACAGCGAGTCCGTTACCTATTATTGGTAAAGGCATGGTCGAAACGGCGCTGAAACAACGTC
>NZ_JAWOUT010000397.1:0-636 GCF_033339515.1 Vibrio sp. 2130-1 | reverse complement strand
AGCCAATACCCAGTTCATTTTTCAATAGCTTGAAACGGTTACCTGGGGTGATCTGATTAAGCGCCATCGCACGAACCATCAGAGTGAGCGTTTGGCTGCCCGCGATGCCACCCATCGATGCAACGATTGGCATGAGCACGGCCAAAGCCACCACTTGAGCAATCACATCTTCAAACAGTCCGATAGTGACAGAGGCTAAAATTGCAGTCAGCAAATTGATGCCCAACCACACGCCACGTTTTTGTGAGCTTTTTAGTACTGGCGCAAATAAGTCATCGCCTTCATCCATACCAGTACCGGCCATTAAGCGCGCTTCGTAGATTTCTCGTTGCGTACTTAATGCAAATTGCCAATCGACCTCACCAATGAGAGTTTGGTCAGCATCTGTTACGGGGAGCGCGGGTAGGGCGCTATGCTCTAACGCCTCTACCGCCTCTGGCAGTGTCATTTTGCTGTCCAACACGGTAACGGTTTCAATCTCAAGTGTTTTCAAACGCACGCCTGAATCACTTCTTAAGATCTCGTAATAGTTTACTGCGCCACGGAACTGTTTGTTTCGGTTAATCAGGTACACTTGCTGCGGCGTATCGTAGCTGTAGCGTTCCATCAACTGCTTTGCGGTTCCGACCGTAATAT
>NZ_JAWOUT010000396.1:0-637 GCF_033339515.1 Vibrio sp. 2130-1 | reverse complement strand
CGTTTGCATGTGGCACACGGTGACATTCCTGACATAGCATTGGCAGTCGTTTATTGAGCAGGGCTTTGTTCACTGAACCATGAGGTGTGTGGCAGGATGTGCAATCTTCAGTTACTGGCTCATGCTCCCATAAAAATGGGCCGCGTTTTTCCGCATGACACTCGTAACAAGCGTTATTGACGGTTGACCAGTTCAAGCTCGCTTCATTTAATGTCTGATGTGGATTGTGGCAGCTAGAACAAGTCATGACGCCGTCGATAATAGGGTGACGACTGCGTTTGTGGATATCTGATTTGGTGCGGGAGTGACAATCGGTGCATTTGTCTGCTTGCATTTCGGCAACCATCATCGGATCGTCTTTTTGATGCAGTTGGTGACAGCTTGCACAAGACAGCCCTTCAAAAGCGTGCTCGCTACTATGCCAAGTCGAGCGTTTCGCATCTTGGTGACAAGATAAACATACGCTGTTTTGCTTTTCGGCCGGAACAGGGGAGTTTGGTCCAAAAGTGATCATTGGCTCACGAACTTGTCCTTTTCGTGGATTGCGCTCGTGATTGTTCGCTGGGCCATGGCATGCTTCACACTGTTTATCATTCATTGGCCCATGCAGGTTTGCGGACTTGCCATGAATGTTGTC
>NZ_JAWOUT010000395.1:0-637 GCF_033339515.1 Vibrio sp. 2130-1 | reverse complement strand
TAAACGCGCAACAACTGCGTCAAGAGTACGATGTGGTACTGCTGACTGGTGGCTCAACCGTTCCTCGCGATCTTCCTGTTCCGGGACGCAATCTAAAAGGCGTGTACTTTGCAATGCAGTTCCTCGGACAAAACAATCGCCGAGCAAACAACATGGATCTAAAAGGAGAAGAAATTCACGCAGCAGGAAAACATGTTGTCGTAATCGGGGGTGGTGATACCGGTTCAGACTGTGTGGGTACATCAAATCGTCACGGCGCAGCAAGCATAACTCAAGTTGAAATCATGCCGATTCCACCAGAGAAGCGCCCAGCCAATATGCCTTGGCCTCAATACCCAATGATCCTACGCACTTCGACTTCTCATGAAGAAGGTGTCGATCGTCACTGGAACATCTTAACCAAAGAGTTCATCGGTAACGACAAAGGTGAAGTTACAGGTCTTCGTCTTGCAGATATCGTTTGGGAAGATGCGAAACCAGGCGAGCGCCCAAGCTTTAAAGAAGTAGAAGGCAGCGAGCGCGTGATCCCATGTGACATGGCTTTCCTAGCGATGGGCTTCCTGCACCCAGAACCAACTGGCGTGCTTGCTCAACTGGATATCGCACTCGATGATCGCGGCAACGTTGCAACACAAGG
>NZ_JAWOUT010000394.1:0-637 GCF_033339515.1 Vibrio sp. 2130-1 | reverse complement strand
TTAGCCCCAAAATGAGTCAGGCCAACAATATTGAAATTAGTATAGGTAATGTAAAATATGCTCAATTTTTGAGTTTGACCTTTGTAAAATGTCTAAAGTAAGTGAAATCCCATATCTTTTAATCTTGTTTTATCAGCATCATTTAAAGTTTTCACAGCCCATATTAAACAGTGTTTAGGCCTTGATGAGGCAACATATGCGAACCTAGCAGCTTCACTGCTTTGACTATCAATCCAACTGCGCCAATGAGAACCAGGCTGCCCGCCCGCGCGTGCCGTTGAAATTAACATGGTGACATCGTGTGTTTCGCCTTTCGCTCCATGAATTGTAGTCTTTCGGTGCAATGTTGTTGTTTTAGTTGTTTGTCCTAAAAATGTGTCAACTTGGTTGCCTGCTTGACCAGAGGGCGATGCCAAATTTACATTATTTAGTGGGGATATGACTTGGGCAATCTCTTGTATGATGAACTTTTGACTTGATAGGTTTCGAACTAATGTTTTAGCACTACGTACCCAATTTGACCAAGAACCTGTCATTTGTTTTAGGTTATTATTGGTGAAATACTTAAGTGATGAACATAAAAACCTTCTCCATGCTAGGTTTGAGTCTATGCTTTGTGGACAATTGAAACTGTTTG
>NZ_JAWOUT010000393.1:0-637 GCF_033339515.1 Vibrio sp. 2130-1 | reverse complement strand
ATTTTGGCTATGGAAAAAACAACAAAATTAAGTGCTGATTTAGGTGTGTTACTTGCGCGACATGGGCATGTTCTGACTACAGCAGAGTCCTGTACTGGCGGTGGCGTTGCAGCCGCAATTACTGATATTGCAGGTAGCTCCGGTTGGCTTGACCGCGCTTTTGTTACGTACAGTAATGAGGCCAAAATGGAGATGCTTGGAGTGCAGTTTCAAACACTCGAAGCGTATGGCGCAGTGAGTGAGCCGGTTGTAATCGAAATGGTGCAGGGGGCATTAAAACATTCCAATGCAACAATAGGGGTGTCTATCAGTGGCATCGCTGGTCCTGGTGGTGGCAGTGAGGAAAAGCCGGTTGGAACGGTGTGTTTTGCCTTTGCAGATAATCAGGGGTGGCAGTTAGTAGAAACCATGCATTTTTCTGGAAATCGAGCAGAAGTTCGCGAACAAGCGGTGATTCATGCATTGAGTCAATTGCACCAACACTTAATCTAGATTTTTTGGATCTGCGTAAGCCCAGAGAAAACAAGGGCTAGAGAAAACTGCACGATATTGTGAGCCAAATTTTTTTCATACAGGTATGGACACTGTATGAATCAACAGTATAATAACTTTCATTGCTGAGCAGAACTTCTGCTTA
>NZ_JAWOUT010000392.1:0-637 GCF_033339515.1 Vibrio sp. 2130-1 | reverse complement strand
TTGTGCGCCGCCAACTGAAGTTACGTCGATAGTATCAACCGTAACGTTTTTCTTGTCGTCGCCTAGGCCTAGTTCACCAGACAGACCGCCAGAGAATGACACTTCGCCTTCTACTTTGTTGTTACCAGCAAAGATTTGCAGTTTGCCATCTTGGTCTACTGACGCTTTCACTAGGTCTGTTTGACCGTTGATGTACGTTGCTAGCTCTTCGATGTCATCGCCCGCTTTCGCGTTGATGTTGATTTCTTGCTCTTGACCAAAGCTGTCAGTTAGGCTGATTTTTAGGTCGTTTTTGCCTTGTGCAACGTTCCAGTCTTTGCCTTTACCGCTTTCAGCTTGGTAGCTCACACCGCCCATCATTTTGTTGTCTGAGCGCATGTCTTTAAGCTCAAGCATTACTGCTTCACCGTTATCAGCACCGATTTGGAACGATTTCGCACCATGTGTGCCGTTTAGTAGCTTGTTACCACCAAAAGATGTGGTTTCTGCGATACGGTTTAGTTCGTCGTTTAGTGCTGTCACTTCTTCTTGAATCGCAACGCGCTCTGCTTTCGAGTTTGAGCCGTTTGCTGATTGTAGAGACAGGTCACGCATACGTTGTAGGATGTTGGTGGTCTCGTTCATTGCACCTTCAGCA
>NZ_JAWOUT010000391.1:0-638 GCF_033339515.1 Vibrio sp. 2130-1 | reverse complement strand
CACTTCGGCTAACTGCTCCGGTCGAATCAAATCACTGATGTATCGGCGCTGAGCCTGAGACAAAGCGTGCTTCGCATGATGGTTAAACAGTGCGAACAAACAACCGTCTTCAGTTCGACTGCGTTTGCTCGCTGGGGACGTTTCACTGTTCGGTGTCGACATGTAGTGACCGCACATGTCATCAACAAGGACTGGCTGTGGTTGCAGAGTATTCGCAGCGAGCGATGGGTTCTCCATCTTTTCATCGTTGACGATCCAGATCGTCACCAAATCCGTTAGTACTCGACACGCGTAATAGCCATCAAACGCTTGCAGTTTCAAACGGTTTTCACTGTGTTCAACGACGGAAAATGGCCCACTCCCCACCACCAACTTGTTGTTCGCAACGTTCACCTGACTCACGGGCTGAATGCCATATTTCACGCCAGAAATAAGCCCAGCAAAACCCAAGTCAGGTCGGTTAAGTGTAAACACCACTTTGAGAGGGTTTGGCGCAGTCACGTTCGCCACATGCGCGAGTTCTTTCTCGTAGTATTCTAGTGAGCTCAATTTGGCAAACAAACTCACCACCGTGTCGGCATCGATTGGGTTGCCATTATGGAAGGTAAGCCCGGGGCGAAGGTAAAACGTCCATTCGA
>NZ_JAWOUT010000390.1:0-640 GCF_033339515.1 Vibrio sp. 2130-1 | reverse complement strand
AAACTGTTCCAAGAAGACCCAGAAACTGAAGCGATCGTAATGATCGGTGAAATCGGTGGCACAGCAGAAGAAGAAGCGGCGGCGTTCATTAAAGAAAACGTAACTAAGCCAGTTGTTTCTTACATCGCTGGTGTAACTGCACCTCCAGGTAAACGTATGGGCCACGCTGGTGCGATTATCTCAGGTGGTAAAGGTACTGCAGAAGACAAATTTGCTGCACTAGAAGCGGCAGGCGTTAAGACAGTTAAGTCTCTAGCAGACATCGGTCAAGGTCTACGTGAAGTAACTGGTTGGTAATTTCTGACTCGTAAAATAAAAAAGCCTGGCATTGCCGGGCTTTTTTGTATCTGATCTTGTATTGATTTTGTATGTAAGCCAGCAATAGCACTGAGAATTCTTAATCACCAGATCCGTTTGCTTAACTTGTGCTTATAACTAAGCTTTCCGCTGAATCAGTTGGCTCAGCATAAACAAAGAAGTCGCACTGATCACCACTGATGGGCCTGCTGGTGTGTCGAAGTGCCAAGACAGACTCAGTCCCATTAGAACTGAAATCGCACCTATGATGGATGCGAAGAATGCCATTTGTTCTGGTGTAGAAGACAACTTACGCGCTGTTGCTGCAGGGATGATCAACAGT
>NZ_JAWOUT010000389.1:0-641 GCF_033339515.1 Vibrio sp. 2130-1 | reverse complement strand
ACCCTACTTAAATCCAGCCAAGTCAATGAATAAAAATTCACAATCACAAAAAACCTAGGATTAGAATTAGAGTTTTTTTAACATTTAGGAGTGAAACTATGGCTTACTCAAACCACTTGAGGGAGAGTCTAAAGAAGGCGAAGAACCGATATTGCCTCGCCAATCAAAAGCAATTCTATTCCACGAGCTTTACAGCGGTACCAAAAGCAAGGATTTCAGATGAACCATCGACAATTGAGCTTGTAGTAAAGCGAATTCCTACAATCGCATCAGCGCCTTTCTGGTTCGCTTGCTCGACCATACGTTGAATAGCAATGTCACGTGCTTCGGTCATCATTTCGGTGTATCCGCGGATCTCTCCACCAACAATGCTTTTTAGACCAGCCATTAGGTCTCTGCCGATATGCTTAGATTGAACAACGTTGCCTGTCACCACTCCTCTGACTTCTGCTATTTCCTTGCCTGGAATCGTATCTGTTGTTGTGTAAATTATGTCGTGCCCTTAATACTATGAAGTAAATACAGTACGTTACCACCAAGCCTTTAAATATGAAATCAAGATAGTGTTAGTACGTTATATAGAAGTGGCTGTGCGTGAATACCTTTATTGAAAGTATTCAATATGAGAGGAGTGTAACCAG
>NZ_JAWOUT010000388.1:0-641 GCF_033339515.1 Vibrio sp. 2130-1 | reverse complement strand
TGTACTTTAGCCGTGCTGATCGTTTGAAAAACCAGTTGGCAAACAAACAGCAAAATGAATTGGACCGCATTAGTCGTGAAGCAAAAGAGCACGGCATCAGCCTGACGATCACATCGCAAGGCGATTATCAATTTGTCGCTATGAATGGCGATGAGTTGCACACAGAAGAATCTTTTGATGCCTTGAGCAAAAAAGAGCAAGAACAGTTCAGTGACAGCATTGACGCGTTAGAGGTGAGTTTACGTTCCATGGTGCGTGAACTGACCGAGTGGGAGGATACCTACAGCGACAAAATCAAAAAACTGAATGATGAAGTTACGCTCGATGTGATTACTCACTTCATTAAAAAGCTCAAAGTGGATTATTCGGAATACTCCGAAATCAAAACCTATTTGACGGAGCTGCAAAAAGATATCGTTGAAAACGCGGATATTTTCCTCGATCAAAGTGGTGAACAAGGTGAGATTGCTGCTGCGTCTTTAGATAAAAAGTTGCCTCGTCGCTACAAAGTGAACGTGTTAGTGAGTCGTAACAACAGCGATTTCCCAATCGTGGTGGAAGAGAACCCAAATTACCACTCACTGTTTGGCTCGATTGAAACTGCGACATTCAAAGGAACAGTCTTTACCGACTTCTCACTG
>NZ_JAWOUT010000387.1:0-641 GCF_033339515.1 Vibrio sp. 2130-1 | reverse complement strand
GGCTGGTATCGACATCAAACTTGAGTTTATGTTGGTCATCACCACTTAAGCTGATCGCTTCTTTCTCTAATACTTCAAGCATTGCTGGCACGTTTACGACATCTTCCAACTCATGCATCGGCGCGGCTTCAATCTTAGATAAGGTAAGAAGTTGATTCACTAAGCTGTTCATGCGGTTAAGCTGCTCCGTCATCACCCCATGCGCTTTAGTCCACATAGGGCCGACGATCATGTCTGGGTCTTCCGTCATCTCCAGATAACCTTGTAGTACGGTCATCGGAGTGCGTAGCTCATGAGAAACGTTGGCGAAGAAGTTACGACGCATTCCTTCGAGTTGCTTAAGTTGGCTCACGTCACGCACCACCATCAGGTGTTCACCTTCCGTGTAAGGCACGATACGCAGTTCTAACATACGTTCGACATTCAACGGCGAGCGCATTTCTAGCGGTTCGGAGAAATCTTTTTTATTGAGGTACTTTATGAAATCTGGAGTTCGAATCAGGTTCGAGATAGGTTGACCGGAATCTTCTGGCCAATGGAAGCCTAACAGGTGTTGAGCTAACCGGTTACACCAAACAATGTTGCCTTCCGCGCGAAATACTACGACGGCATCGGGCAATGATTCGGCACCGTTTCTAAAA
>NZ_JAWOUT010000386.1:0-641 GCF_033339515.1 Vibrio sp. 2130-1 | reverse complement strand
GGAAAAAATTCATCATCCGAAAGAAGATATTCTCTACCATCATTTCCTCAAGCATTACGGTAAGCAACAAACCATGGAAAACTTGGAGAAAGAGCACCAAGAGCTTGCCGAGAAGACCAAAGAGTTTTCGATGCTCATTGAGATGATTTTGCAAGATGCGGTTGTTCCTCAAGACATCTTTATTGCTCAGCTAGAAGATTTCATTGAGTCGCAAAAGCGTCACCTTGAGCTCGAAGAGAGAAAAATCCTGCCATTAATTGAAGAGCTTTTTACTACTGAAGACTGGCAACACGTCGAAAGCCTATGGACAGAGAGCGAAGACGACCCTGTATTTGGTGACACGATTGCGGATCGCTACAAACAGCTTGCCGAGCGCGTTCGTCAAAGCGATATGGAGTTTGTTTAACTCACTCAAAGCCCGAGTATCTATAAATCTTGCTCGGGTTTATTTGTGGTAATTCTTATTCTTTGAGAATTGAATGGAAATTCAACATAACCAATTCTCGATAAAAAGAACGGCTAATTCTCATTGAGTAAGAATTCCGTCCACGTAAACATTTAGACGTAGAGAATCAGGACATGTAACCCCGCTCTATACAAAAACAAAAGGCACCGTTAGGGTGCCTTTTGTTCAAATTAGA
>NZ_JAWOUT010000385.1:0-641 GCF_033339515.1 Vibrio sp. 2130-1 | reverse complement strand
TTGGCCATTGCTCTGGTTGTATTGTTGGCACTGCTTGATGAGTGTCTCCAATAACGTCCACTGTTTTCTCGCTTGCGCACCAATCTTGGCAGGCAAAGCGTTGAAAATTCTTGTTACGCTGGAGTCATTACACGGTAACCCCAGCTCACGCATGCATTGGCTTCTTTCATTAGAAGAGCGGCTCAGCTTATTGAGTATTGGTGTTTGTTGCTGAACGTTGGTGTTCAGTGCTTCACCATCAAACTTCAAATACAACGCCTTTTGTTGTTGAAGTAGGGTCAATAATTGCTGATACAGTTTGATGTCTTCAGAAATTGAACGAACAAAATACTGAATTCGCTGCGATGCCGCGCTTGCCATGGTGTATTCCTAATGCTGTGCTTTTACTCGTGACCAGTATGGAATTGCATAATTGCCTTAGATAGCGCTTTTGTATCTAGGCTCAATTCGCCGCGTGCTAGCGCGTTACGAACTTGCTCAACTTTTTCCATATCGACGTCTGGTAGCGATTTCATTTCTGCTTGGGCACGATCAATTGCTGCTGTGTTTGCTTGAAACGCAGGCTCGCTTACTTTGGTTTGTTCCATTGTTTCAGCAGGCTTTTTACTTGCTTGTTGGAAATTTGTTTGTGGGACATGACC
>NZ_JAWOUT010000384.1:0-642 GCF_033339515.1 Vibrio sp. 2130-1 | reverse complement strand
CCTTTGTCGTTCTTGCCGACCACAACACGGACGCCTTTGGAGTTGTAACCGAAGATGTAGCCCGTTTCACCAAATTCCAGCTCTCGTAAAACGGGAAGAGCTTCTTCTAATGTCGCATTTTTCTTGAGTAGCGGTTCAATCGCCGAGCGAGCCATCTGAACATAGTTTTTCAGCTCGGCTTTTTCCATCGCCATCATGGTGGTGTGGGTCTGATCAATTTGCTGTTGGTTATAAGCGTTAGTTTGCAGGTAGGTGAACCACATCATACCTAGTGCAATGGTGAGTACTGGAATGATGGAAAGAATATACAGTCGCTTTCTTATGGTTAGATTCATAGAGACTTCCTTACTTCTCGGCGCAGCGTTACGAAAAGGCAAAATTCAATCGATTTGCCGGATAAATATATAGCTATTTATTTTTGTAGTGATTGCAGATTAACCGACTTAGTAGGAGAGAAGTACTGGAAATGCACGATTTATCGCGAGCGTATTAACATTTTCAAGCGTGATCACAATTACCGAGAGCAGCGGCCAGAATTACAACGAGAAGTACCCGTTAACCAATATGAGATGCGATACCTATTTTGGGCGAAGCGCAGATAAAGCCAGTCCGCAACAGGTCTGATGAGTTGCCAGCGCAGTG
>NZ_JAWOUT010000383.1:0-642 GCF_033339515.1 Vibrio sp. 2130-1 | reverse complement strand
GAGTGGTCACCGCCCAAATGATGTCATTCCAATCTCGCACATTGACGTCCTCATCACACAAGATAACGAACTTGTTGTCGGTGTACTGCGCGAAGAAGTCCCACAGGTATTCCATTAATGCTTGAGATTGGCCCGCTTGGTCTTTCTTCATCGTAACGACGGCAAAACGATTATTGGTTGTTGGCGGTAGATAGATATCAATAATCTCTGGACGCTGTTGTTTCAGTGATTCCAAATCGGCTTCTGTTATTACTTTACTGTCTTGCTTACTGATTTGGGGACGTGTTGCAAGTTCCGCATCCCATTTGATAGTCGCATCTAGTCCCATTTTGGAACCTAACCCCACCACTGGCGACGCAAAGTCGAGAGAATCGATTGGCGTGTTGTCTATCATCAAGGTATCGCGCACTGGATCCATATGTTCGGTCATCGCTTTGACGACGTCATTCCAGTCGCGCGCATTTACCGACTCATCACACACAATCACAAACTTGGTGTACATGAACTGACGCAAGAAGGACCAAACCCCCATCATCACGCGCTTCGCATGACCTGGGTATTGCTTCTTCATGGTTACAACGGCCATGCGATACGAACAACCTTCTGGCGGTAGATAGAAGTCTTCAATCTCAGGGAATTGCT
>NZ_JAWOUT010000382.1:0-643 GCF_033339515.1 Vibrio sp. 2130-1 | reverse complement strand
ATCTCGGTAAACCGAGTGCAATTCATCACTGGACAGAATACGCAACCTGCCAATGCACGGTGCATTAAGCTTATCTCGTCATGCCGCATAAGCCACACAAACTATCCCAACAAAAAAGCGCCGAACACATGTCGGCGCTTTTGGTATGTTTGGGTTTGAACGCTAAGATTCAATCACTTATAAGATTCTATAGCTTAGAAGAAGTCGATAGAGTTACGTCCACTCTTCGGGTCACGCGTTGCTTGTGGTTTGTCTTCTTTCTTGCCTTTCTTAGCAGATTGAGACAACGCTTCTTTTTGTGCTTTGCGCTCTTTATGTGCCGCTTTACGCCCCGTTGATTTAGGTCCTGTGCCTTTCGCTTTAGGCGGCTTACTTTGGCGAGACTTCTCTTTACGAGTAGATTGCGCTTCTTTCTTCGCTTTCTTTTCCGCTTTTTGTTCTGCCGTTTCTGGTTCTGTCACTGGCGCGTCACAAACCACCACATAGTATTCTTGGTTAAACTCAAAAAAGTCACCATCGTACATTTTGCGTCGTTTACGTGTTTCTAGCTCGCCATTCACCGCAACATAACCTTCTTCGATGATATGTTTTGCTTCGCCACCACCACTGACCAAGTTTGCGATTTTAAAAAGCTTATACAGTT
>NZ_JAWOUT010000381.1:0-643 GCF_033339515.1 Vibrio sp. 2130-1 | reverse complement strand
GCAAGTTGCTCACGGAACTCGATTGCTTGTTCTGACCTGACAAACTTGCTGTCGATTTTGCCGAGCATGTACTTAGCCCGAGCGATTACCTGGTAAAGCATCTTTTCCAGGAGCATGGCGTCAGCAGCTCGACTCGGAAGACCTATGTCGTCTTCTTGCTCGATACCCAACATTTCTGCATGGCTGGAGCCTTCTGCATGTCGGAAACAGCCGTCGTACTCAAAAAGAAAGGAGGCCAAACCTCCTCTCAGCTTTGCTTTGAACCGGGTGTTGGCCGCGTTCTCTGGCGCTGGTGCCAGCTCAGAAACTTCAAGCCCTAAATTTGCGGCCAACTTCCGTAGGTCTTCCTCTCCAATTCGGCATCCAGGCTGCATAACCTGCGCCAGAGCAGATTCATCAGCACATCCGCGTTCTTTCAGCTCAGCCAAGAGGTAGGGAACTCGTACTACCCCCATAAGCTCAAGCTCCCTGAATCGCGTGGACCACCAGCTCACAGAGTTTCCCGTACACAGGAGCAAGGCAGAGTGAAGCCATCACCATGCCAAAGGCTTTCGATGGAGCCTCTTTGGCGAACTTGGTCAACCCCGGCATCATGCCGCACAGAGCAGCAACCATAGCGCCAGCCACCCCCAGGGAAGGGAAT
>NZ_JAWOUT010000380.1:0-643 GCF_033339515.1 Vibrio sp. 2130-1 | reverse complement strand
GTGTAGCCCAGCGTTTCTAGATCTTCTGTTTTACGTTTTGCTGCATACTGATCCTGTTTGATCTGGTGAGTTTTCGACACACCAAAATCCAAAAGCTTTACATGGCCTTCGGAAGTTACAATTACGTTGGCTGGTTTTAAGTCGGCGTGTACAACACCTAGCGAATGAGCATAGGATAATGCGTCGAGGATTTGGTTGAGGATAGAAAGCATTGCATGGTACTTCAAACCATTTGGGCGAGATCGTTGGATTAAACTTTCCAACGTTTCACCGGCCAGATATTCCATCACTAAAAAGTAGATATCACCGTCGACTCCGAAATCAAAGACCCGGATTACGTTTGGATGACTAAGTCTTTGTGTTTGTTGCGCTTCTCGAATCAACATTCTTGCTGTCTCTGGCTGAGACGCAAACTCTTTCTGTAAAACTTTTAGAGCTACATAAGGGGACTCCGAGCCAGAAGACTCAAGAATTTTGTCTTTTGCTAAATAAACATCACAGAGTCCACCATGACCTAAAATAGACTCAATTTCGTAACGGTTTTTTACTGTTTGCCCAATTAAATTTGAGTTAATAACACTTTTGTTTTTTGTGTTCTTATTATTAATTTTGTTGATAGGTGGTATAGTGTTTTCTTTTTGAG
>NZ_JAWOUT010000379.1:0-643 GCF_033339515.1 Vibrio sp. 2130-1 | reverse complement strand
GTTTAAAGACAAGTCTGCACGTTACGCGAACGACGTAAACGTGGGTCTGTTTGATTACCCAGTGCTAATGGCAGCAGACATCCTGCTTTACGGCGCACACCAAGTGCCAGTAGGTAGCGACCAGAAGCAGCACCTAGAATTAGCGCGTGATATCGCAACGCGTTTCAACAACATTTACTCGCCAGAAAGCCCAATCTTCACGGTGCCTGAGCCATACATTCCAACGGTTAACGCACGCGTAATGAGCCTTCAAGATGCGACGAAGAAAATGTCGAAGTCTGATGATAACCGTAAGAACGTTATCACGCTGCTTGAAGAGCCAAAATCGATCATCAAGAAGATCAACAAAGCGCAAACGGATACCGAAACGCCACCAAGCATTCGCCATGATGTTGAAAACAAAGCGGGTATTGCAAACCTAATGGGTCTTTACTCTGCAGCGACAGGCATGAGCTTTGAAGAGATTGAAGCGAAATACAAAGGCGTTGAAATGTATGGCCCATTCAAGAAAGACGTGGGTGAAGCGGTTGTTGCGATGCTTGAGCCAATTCAAGAAGAATACCGTCGTATTCGTGCAGATCGTGCGTTTATGGATGAAGTGATGAAGCAAGGCGCGGAGAAAGCATCGGCTCGCGCGGCGGAA
>NZ_JAWOUT010000378.1:0-643 GCF_033339515.1 Vibrio sp. 2130-1 | reverse complement strand
GAGCAACTTACGCAAATCCGCCAGCATATCTTTGCTGAGTTTGACCAAATCTTCGTTTGGCTCTGCGGTGTACGACATCACCAGTTGCCCCAGAGGGTCCACAATCAGCACTTGCCCTTGTTGCACTTTTGCCGCCACGTTCTCATTCATCGCCATGGTTTCCATCGGCATTTCTATCGTGTCTGATGTTGTAGAAGTCCACAAAACTGGCACAACGCGTTCTTGATACTTGCCTAAAGCAACATGGCTTTGTTTGAGTA
This sequence comes from Vibrio sp. 2130-1, assembly GCF_033339515.1. NCBI lineage: Bacteria > Pseudomonadati > Pseudomonadota > Gammaproteobacteria > Vibrionales > Vibrionaceae > Vibrio > Vibrio sp. 2130-1. Next base: position 383 of record NZ_JAWOUT010000378.1, on the reverse strand, counting down.
AATAGAGTTGTCTTTGACATTGGCTGTCGCAAGAATCAGGCACCACATAAGCCAGTTGCCAACCGTGCACCGCCGATGGAGCAGATTGGCCTAACTGCCCTAACGTTGTGTACGGTTCGATGAGCTTTCCTCGGTTTGTCACGCCCGTTTCGTACCAGCCTTGCGCCAAAATCAACTTTGCAACAATCGCTGGTAAGGCGAATAAGCAAATCAGTGCGATCAGCACAAACCGCCCTTTTGTAACTTGAGATGTCATGCCTCACCTCCTTGTGATGCCGCTTTTCTAAACCATCGAATACACACAACTATTGTCAGCAGTAAGAACACGGCAGCCATCGCAAACCACTGTACGGCATACCCAAAATGCTTCGCGCTCGTGAGTG
>NZ_JAWOUT010000377.1:0-643 GCF_033339515.1 Vibrio sp. 2130-1 | reverse complement strand
CGAAAACTCCGTCGGATTGTGCTTTTTCTTCTTCAATCTCTTACGGAAATTTGCATCTCTACATCTAACAAGTTGGTAACATAGCGCTTGAGGCGGGAACAATCAACCAAAAATTTCCTATAAGAAACAAGATTTCTAGTTTTGTTAACAAGAGCACGCTTTAATTAACGTGGTGCACTTTTATCCATTATAGGGTTCATGCACAATGCTAGTAGGAGAGAAATAAGGATATTTATAGAGGGATTTATGGCAGAAAGTATTTACGATGAATACCCGTCGATGACGTTGGCGAAAGAACAAAATGATCAAAATATCGAGCCGTTAAAGCTTGGTCAGCGCATTAAGGATATCCGTTCTAAGTTGGGCATTACGTTAGAAGAGGCGAGTCATCGTACTGGACTTGCGCGTTCTACGCTAAGTAAGATTGAAAACGAACAGATTTCTCCTACGTTCCAAGCCATGCAAACATTGGCGCTCGGCTTGCAGATTGACATGCCGCAACTATTTGAACCTCCAAGAAAAAAAGTGGCAACAGGGCGTAGAGATATCACTAAGAAAAGTGAAGGAAAACCACACCCAACTCAGACCTATGAACATGAACTGCTCGCGACACAACTTTCCAATAAGAAAATGATGCCGTTTA
>NZ_JAWOUT010000376.1:0-643 GCF_033339515.1 Vibrio sp. 2130-1 | reverse complement strand
CTAACGCCCTGTTAAGGTGTGAGCAACGCAATACCGATGCTGCCGCATACCACCTTAATCACTTAAAACAACGCATAGTGAAAATGCCACGCGTTGCGAATCACTCTTAAACAGTTTGTTAGCTATGTTTTTCCAACGCCTCTCGGAGTTTAGCTATCGTATGTTGACTGTAGACTTTAATACCATTGCGCTCTAACAATGCAGTGGCTACCCCTGAACCATCGATTTTAATCCCGTTGAATGTGCCATCATAAATTTTTGAACTGCCACAGGAAGGACTGCCTTCTGCAAGAATCGCGTACTTTATTTGCTGGTTTTTGCAAAGTTCCAAAGCCTTTTTTGCCCCACTTACAAATTGTTCCGTAACATCGATGCCATCATTTCCAACAACGTTTGCCAAACCATCCAGCACATCAACACCTTTACCAGTAATAATTTCAGCTGGTGCTCTAGGAATAGGTAAACCTGCTGATACTTCGGGGCAAAAAATCACTAGTTCTGTGTATGACTTTAGCCAGAGCAACTCAGGCTCTGGGATTGATAAACAGCTCGCATTGTATCTAACGTTGTTTCCAACCAAACATGAACTAACGAGAACTTTTACCACTGGAACTCCTTTATATACGAGAAATAGCTAACGCCC
>NZ_JAWOUT010000375.1:0-644 GCF_033339515.1 Vibrio sp. 2130-1 | reverse complement strand
GTATTCGCGCACCTTGTTCAACTATGACCAACGCTTTCTCGATCAAATGGGCAAGTCGATTGAAATGGGTCGTTCTGTGATTGCCGAGCAATATCAAAAAAGCATGAGTGCCCTACTCTTACTCTGGAAAGGCATAGCGACTTTTGTTCATCAACATCCTGAATACACGCACTTATTTGGCCCAGTGAGCATCAGCAACGATTACAGCCATACCGCGCGTCAATTATTGGCACAATCGATGACCCTACACCACTACGACAACGACTGCGCCGAATACGTCACTCCGTCAAACCCACTGCCAGAAACCAACTTAAACTGGAATACCAGCATGCTAACCGCATTGGGAGATTTACAGTTGCTATCTCGCGTGATCGCTCGAATTGACGAAGGCAAAGGCGTTCCGGTATTACTGCGCCAATATTTGAGTTTGAATGGTAAGTTGGTGTGTTTTAACGTCGATCCGGCGTTTAACAACGCACTGGATGGATTGATTATGGTGGATTTACGCGATGTACCTGAGAAAACGCTGGCACGTTATATGGGCAGCGAAAACGCGCGCGAGTATTTAGCTATGAACAATTAACCGTCGTCTACAAACGTAGGAGGTATCGCGCTGCTCAAAATCGCTCTAAACAAAACGCGTG
>NZ_JAWOUT010000374.1:0-644 GCF_033339515.1 Vibrio sp. 2130-1 | reverse complement strand
CAATTTAGTCTTATTTTAAAAGCTCGCTGAATCAGCGAGCTTTTTCTTTTCTCGCTTAAAAATACCCATTTAATCTCTTCTTTTTCCTAAAGTTCTTCTTTGATGCGCCGTTATAAAAGCATCTCAAGAGGAACATCATGCAAATTCATACGTTAGACAAAGCAGCAATTATCAACGAAATTCAGTTCGGCAACGGTATCAACCATGCTGTTCACGAAGGTCGTCGTGCCGATTTTTCGCTGATTTTGTCTATGTTCTCAAACGATGTTCGAGATGTCGTACCGGTTGAAGAAATTAAAGAAACGGCCACAAGCGACGAGATTCTTCGTCAACAGTTTGGGCTCTCTCAGCCTCAAGCTTTGCGCTCCGATAGCAGCAGCTACGAACTCGCCGCATTACAAGCGAAACAATTCCATAATGCGGGTCTGCCATCTGCAAAGTTAAGCCACTACCTAAAACCAGACGCCCTAACCTACTTGCCAGAAGATACGTTCGATCTTCCTGAAGACGTTTATCATAATTTGTCAGGCCACGAGCGCCGCACTTTAGGTGAGCGCAACAAGAGCCTTATCCCTGATGCGGGCCTCTACAATCAGCTAGTGACGGCTCAACGTCAGTATCAGATCCAAGCTCAAGCATAGAGA
>NZ_JAWOUT010000373.1:0-645 GCF_033339515.1 Vibrio sp. 2130-1 | reverse complement strand
CGTACATGCGCATGCTCAGAGCCAGTAAGCCTATCGTCAACGATCCGGTCATCAACGAATATATCGATTCCCTCGGACACCGCCTCGTGGCCAACGCGAACGATGTAAAAACGCCGTTCCACTTCTTCATGATTCGTGATCGTAATATCAACGCCTTTGCCTTTTTTGGCGGTTACGTTGCATTGCACTCAGGGCTATTTCTTCATGCTCGTAGCGAAAGTGAACTCGCATCCGTTGTCGCGCACGAAATTGCACACGTAACACAGCGCCACCTAGCGCGCAGTATGGAAGACCAGGCAAGACGCTCTCCAGCTACTTTAGCTGCGCTTGCTGGTGCATTATTACTTTCGATTGCTTCACCAGAAGCAGGCATGGCAGCGATTACCGCCGCAACAGCAGGCAACATGCAAAGCCAAATCAACTATACTCGCTCAAACGAGAAAGAAGCCGACCGCTTCGGTATCGCAACCTTGGCGAAAGCAGGATTTGATGTGCAAGCAATGCCGCGTTTCTTTGGCCGTTTGGCCGATGAATACCGCTACGCGAGCAAACCGCCACCAATGCTACTGACTCACCCTTTACCAGAAGACCGTGTAGCAGATAGCCGTCAACGTGCACAAGCCTATCCTCCAATGCGCATTGCAC
>NZ_JAWOUT010000372.1:0-645 GCF_033339515.1 Vibrio sp. 2130-1 | reverse complement strand
CATATCCGCTCACGACGCCCTGCCAATCTCGTGCTTTAAAATCGGGATGCTCATAAAAACTGACTGGGCGCATCACGATGCCCGCCTTTTTGGCTCGTTGCGTCCACGTGTTTTCATCAATCCCTTGTTGCCAGCTCAACGTAACGTGCAGCCCCGCCGCTTGGCTGATAACTCGAACTTTGTCACCAAAATAATGCTGAATAGAGAAACAGACTTGTTCGTGCTTCGACTTGTACACTCGCCTCATTTTACGAATATGTCGCAGCAAGCTTCCCTCTGAGATAAAGTCCGCCATCGCGGCTTGAATATGACTTGGTGTGTCACCACTAAGTGCGTCTTTCACCATCAAACATTTATCTACCAGCGATTCAGGCACAACGAGATAGCCAAGCCTCAAACCATTAAACATGACTTTACTAAAAGAGCCGATGTATAACACTCGCTCGTCTCGGCCCATTTGTGCGGCTAACCCTTGCAAACTGGTGTATGGACGATGTGCAAATTGGAATTCACTGTCGTAGTCATCTTCAAGAATCCAAGCCTCTTGGTTCGATGCCCACTCAATGATTTGTGCTCGCTGCTCAGTGTTTAAAGTCGTCCCCATCGGATATTGGTTACTTGGCGTGATATAGAGTGCATCTGCAG
>NZ_JAWOUT010000371.1:0-646 GCF_033339515.1 Vibrio sp. 2130-1 | reverse complement strand
TGAGAGTTTGATCATATCTGGATCAAATTCAGCAATACGCTCAAAATGCGTTTGGGATGTGGCTACTTCAAACCACAATGCAAACGCATTTTCCTTCAGTTTTTCGACAAGCGTTTCCATGCGTTTGTGAAGTCACAATGTTTCATCTGCTTGTAAGGATGGGATGACATGCTGGAAAGCGGCTGAGTGAAACTGCACCATCTGCCCAAGAAAATACACGCCCGGATCCCACAGCAGTGCATCGACACGAATTGGCACGACGACGTTGCTGATTAAATCTGGATGAAAAGCTTCTAATTGAAATTGAGTTTGTCGTAAGGCGAGATAAAGGCTGAACAAATCTAAGCAGTATTGCATTTGTTCGGAAAGCTCAAACTGATAAACGCTTTGCTCTCCGCGCAATCCGAATCTCAAAGTGAGGTGTTGATACACCACCTCACCGGATTGAGTTTCACGAATGGCTTGGCAAGCGTGTTGGATGTCATTATGTTTGAGTGCTTCAAATACCAATTGATCGTCGTCCGTGACGATGTGTTGTACCGCGAGACTACAAAGATATTCGTATATCGCGTGTGTTGAAAGAAGATTAACCAAGGATGCGTGACACATTGGGCTGTTGGGCTTGTGAAGTCTCGTTGTAAGACGG
>NZ_JAWOUT010000370.1:0-646 GCF_033339515.1 Vibrio sp. 2130-1 | reverse complement strand
ATCCACCAGATTTTCTCGCTCTAATTTCGAGCAGCCATACGCGTCACAGAACAGCTTGGCGCGTTGAATTTGCTGTTCCAAGTTGCCCATTCGGTCATTTTCATCCGTTTTAAAAGGAGCCCAACCGTAAATGGAAAAAGCAACATCCCATAAACGAGGAGCAGGATGTGCGGTATCAAAATCGAATACACCAACCACGGTTTCACCATTTAGTGCAACATTGTATGGCATAAAATCCCCATGACAAATCACCTCTTGGGGGACTCGATCAGGTAACATCCAATGACACACTTCGCTTTGATGTGAAATGAGAAAATCTTCTGAAGCATCATGCATTCTACGCAACATTTTGGCCGCGGATAAAAGTGCAGTAACAGAAGCAATAGAACCTTGCAGTGGATAGTTGAAGGTATCTCCTTCCACAAAGCTCACCCACTCTTTACCACCCTCACCCTCAATCCCAATCACTTTGGGGCATTGCGTGAATCCATTGGAATGAAGGTGATTTAACAACTGGTGGACGGTCATCGTCCAAGAGCTTGCCGGACGACTAACGCGATCACCTGTACGATAAATGGCATTATCCCGACCACCTTGTAGCATTTCCATGACTTTCCCTTGTTCGATCAGATTTGGGGCGACGATT
>NZ_JAWOUT010000369.1:0-647 GCF_033339515.1 Vibrio sp. 2130-1 | reverse complement strand
GCGGAAAACGTTGCACTGTGCTTGAATGCTCTGGAAGAGTCTTTAACTGAGTAAGAGTTGCGCATTAGAGCGTCTCAAGAGCTTGGAACTCAGAGTTTTTCTCATTACTCATAGACCAACAGGGCCTAAAATCATTGGGCTGAAAGCAAAAAAGCGAAGGAAGTCCTTCGCTTTTTTGTTTGTCTATTCCGCATCAGACACGCTAGGCGTTGTCGATTGGGCTTGTGAGGGTGGTTGATAATTTACTTGGCTAAAGTCGATGTTCGGAAATAGGAATTGAGCCTCAGCACGAATTTGTTCTGCTTTACTGCTGTCATCCAGTCCTTGATAAGCCAAGATTAAGTTATTGTAGAACGCAGGGCGTGGCTTATCTTTAATGATCTGCAATGACCAATCAATATAAGGTTGAATCAAACTTGGATCTTGCTTGTACAGACCAATATTCAAAAAGGTACTGTAAACGTCCCAGTCAAATCTGTCTTTCCATACGACCGGGTTACTTACCTGATTCAAAATATCAGGGTTAGTTGGTCGCGTAGTTTCGAACTTCGTCAGAATGTAGTTCGTGTGTAGTGCGCTCACCATATAGAAGGTAAACACGGCCGGAATTACCAAGCTAAAAACGCGCAGTAGACTTTTGGTCACTT
>NZ_JAWOUT010000368.1:0-647 GCF_033339515.1 Vibrio sp. 2130-1 | reverse complement strand
GATTGAATACGGTCGCCCATTCTATTTGAACAATTAATCGAATTAAGCGTCTTACTCTAAATAAGACGCTTCTTCAAAAAATACTGACGGAATTTTAAATGAAAATTTGGAAATCAATCTTATTCACGACCCTACTCTCTTGTGGAGCAGTAGCAGCACCGGTAGAGCTTGATAAGGTTGCTGTCATCGTTAACGACGGTGTCATTCTGCAAAGCGACATCAATACTGCGATGAAAACCCTACAAGCCAATGCTCGTCAAAGCGGAAAAAGTCTACCTTCGGCAAGCGTGCTCAAAGAGCAAGTGGTAGAAAAACTGATCATCGATACGCTGCAAGGCCAAGAAGCTGACCGTATTGGTGTACGCATCGACGATAACCGTCTAAACCAAGCCATTGCAGAAATCGCACGCAACAATAACCAAAGCGTGGAAGAACTGGCAGCATCAGTGCAAGCAGAAGGCCTAAGCTACCCAGAGTTCCGCGAGCAAATCCGTAAAGAAATTGCAGCGTCAGAAGCTCGTAATGCGCTAGTTCGTCGCCGAATCAATATCCTTCCAGCAGAAGTTGATAGCCTTGCAGACCAGCTAGCTAAAGAAACCAACGCAACCGTGCAATACAAAATCGGTCATATCCAACTGCGTTTCACC
>NZ_JAWOUT010000367.1:0-648 GCF_033339515.1 Vibrio sp. 2130-1 | reverse complement strand
ACGAATTGATATGCTAACTGATGGCCAGTGAGTGATAGACAATTGGGAGGTAAATTAGCGGCATCTGCGATCGGACGATTATAAGTAATATAGAGCATTCTTAGCTCTGGATATGCATTCGCGAACAATCTAAATAATGTAGTTTTACCAGTTCCTGCAAGCGCTTTGATCACAGCAAGCCTAACAGGTTTGTATATGACGTTTTGTTGTTCTAACGTTGGTTTCATTTTGCCCCCAAAGCTGTTTTAATATGGTATATTGTGACAGCAAAACAAAAAGCAGTCAACTATCATATATAATAAACCCCGGAAAATATCCAGGGTTTATCAATTAGTTAGATTTCAGTTTCTAGAGATTACATTGGTGAGGTTTTTCGAGATTAGAAACCGTTAGTGGCGTTAATTCATCGCTAAAGCAATGGTACTCATCAACGAAGTTCTTTTCACACATACGGTAGGCAAAGAGCTCATTACCCACATTTGGAAGCATAAGTTTTCCATTTGTAGTGTCTGTAACTAATTCAGCACCTGCCACATCTAATGAATCAAGGCTTGAAACTTTATAAACTTCTATTTTGGTGTTATCGCTAGTGACATGATCATTTAACTTAAACTCCCCCATTGAACAAACATCAATAGAACCACCGAG
>NZ_JAWOUT010000366.1:0-648 GCF_033339515.1 Vibrio sp. 2130-1 | reverse complement strand
ACATTTCTACGTGGAGTTCCGCCAAAATCGACTCGACGAATGTCGACAGCTCATCGACTTCAATTTCTTCCAGCGCTTCTGCAAGTGTCGCGAAAGGAGGATTGTTGGGCTGCAACAAACCTGTTAATGCGTTGAACAGTTGAGAAATTGGGCGATCTTGAGATGAATTTCGCCAATTACGTAATAATTGTTGTTTGATGGTTTCAAACCGAGTCGGGTTGAACTCTCTAGCAGCGAAACGGCGTAAAATCATCTCAAGCAGTTGCGGCAGTTTTTGGCTGAAGCCCGACAACGTCAAAGTTACACCACCTTGGTGCGCATACATGTTGTAGCCCATGCCCGCGATTTCAGCTTGGTAGGTTTCTTTGGCTAGTGAGTCCAAAAACATTTCGACACAAAGACGTGTTTTCACAATATTCTTAGGCGACGCGACCGCGTGAGAACTGTCGATCGCAACGTACACTACGCCTTTCGGCACTCGGAACTCATCATCTTGTAAATGCCACAGGCGAAAACCTTCGAGATCTTCAATCAACTCCGGTAGTGAGCCCCCGTTTTCAAAGGGCATTGGGTCGAGGTCGTAACAAATGTACGGGTTCTTCTCTGGCAGAACAAACTGCCAACGCGGATCAATTTGTTGGAAGAAGC
>NZ_JAWOUT010000365.1:0-648 GCF_033339515.1 Vibrio sp. 2130-1 | reverse complement strand
TGTAGTGACACATAGCCGCATTGCCGCCTGCCGCAGAAATGGTATCAAAGCTCAGATCCATCAGCGTTGGGTCTTCTTTACGGAATGCTTCTAGGCGATCAGCCAGTGTCGCTTCATCATGAAGATTGCCTGCAGCCACTTCGGCATCTAGCCAGCAAAGGAATTTGCTCATCGCTACACCGTCGCGGATATGACAGGCTTTCATGCCCGCAATCTCAACTTCGTTTTTCGCGGCTTTTGGCATTAAACATGGATCGGCTGCAGCAATAACTGATGCGCCTGCATTTTGCAGAACTAACTTAAACCATGCGTTACTGATTGCTGGGTCGAGCAATACCTTTTTACCAGACATGGCTTCAAGGCGTGATTGAAGTGCTTCTGGATGATGAACCGTCACACCAGTACCCACATGCGCTGCAAATTCAGCAGGTAAGCGAGCGGGATCTAGGAAGTACTCTACACTTGAGTCGGCATGAAGAATCGCGGGCGCCAGTAAAACTGGCAAACGCGACACATCCAAGCCACGTACGTTCAATAGCCAACAAATAGAATCAAGCGCTGTGATGACTGCACTGTCTGCACCGGCTTTTGTTACCTGTTGAGCGATCTCTTTACGCTTACTTTCGCTTGATTGACCAACGGCTTCTG
>NZ_JAWOUT010000364.1:0-649 GCF_033339515.1 Vibrio sp. 2130-1 | reverse complement strand
AGGCAGTTTTGCATGCTCGGTCATTACCGCCATCACTTCGCAAAACACACAAGGCGTTTCTGCCATTTTCCCTATCCCACTTGATCACGTTGAAAGCCAACTCGATGCGGTGTTTACCGATCTCAATATTGTGGCGGTAAAAGTCGGCATGCTGGCGGATTCGAACATCATCAAAGTGGTGGCCAGCAAGATCAGACAGTACCAGCCTAAACATCTTGTGATAGATCCCGTCATGGTCGCCACCAGCGGCGATTTGCTACTTGAGCAATCAGCAATCAGCACATTAAAAGAAGAACTAATTCCTCTGGCAGACATCATCACTCCTAACCTGCCAGAGGGTGCAGCACTGACAGGTAAGCCTGTACCTCAATCTGAGGCAGAAATGAGTGACATGATTGACGACCTTCGTGCGCTTGGTGCCAAAGCCATTCTGCTCAAAGGCGGTCACCTTGAAGAAGATGAAAACAGCAACGATCTGCTGATCATGCAAAACAGTGCCGAGTTAATCAGCGCCAAGCGTTTCCCAACCCAAAACACCCACGGTACGGGCTGTACACTGTCTTCCGCTATTGCGTCTTACCTTGGTCAAGGCAACAACCTGCACAAAGCCGTGCATTTAGGAAAACAGTACATCAGCCAAGCCATCGCT
>NZ_JAWOUT010000363.1:0-649 GCF_033339515.1 Vibrio sp. 2130-1 | reverse complement strand
TAACGCCTTGTTAAGGTGTGAGGCACGCAATACCGAAGCCTCCGCATAGCACCTTAACCACTAAAACTAACGCATAGTAAAAATGCCACGCGTGCCGAATCACTCTTGAACAATTTGTTATGTAGCCGACTTTCAGCTTAGTGCTTTCTGCCCAATTAGGATTTTGGGGACAATACCAGCTTTGCGATACAAACCTAAAGCAGATTCATTGAAGGAATATACTTCTAAAAACAGCTCTTCTCCGCCGTTAGAAATAGCCCTTTCCTCAAATGCCTCTATTAGCGCCAATCCAACGCCTTGGCTTCTAAAGCATGAATCCACTACTATTTGTTCAATGCTCGCGATTTTTCGCTGTTTGAGCGTCCAAGACTTACGAACCCATAGCTCACCAAAAACAAAACCTACTAACTGCCCTTTGCTTTCGGCTACCAGAAAAATCGAGCTTTCACTTTTGATTATCTTGTGTAGGTCTATTTTTTGTTCAATTTCTTCCGGTGATAAAAAGTCATCAGGTAAATTTGCTTGATGATACTCATTAAGCTGAAACTGTAGTTTCTTGATAACACTGATATCTTCAATGCGAGCTTGCCGAATATTTAACATATATAAATCCTTTTAGCTTACCGTCCTCTCGCGGCTACATAACGCC
>NZ_JAWOUT010000362.1:0-650 GCF_033339515.1 Vibrio sp. 2130-1 | reverse complement strand
TGAGTGGCTCAGGAGTTTATGATGGTTCAGAGTTACATGAAGCCGTGCTAGCCCTGCACGCCATCGAAAAAGCTGGTGCTACTTGGCATTGCTTCGCTCCAAACATTGATCAATTACACGTCATCAATCATCTCACTGGCGAAGAAATGGATGGGCCACGCAACGTGCTCGTTGAAGCGGCACGCATCGCGCGTGGAAACATTGAGGATGTGGCTAGACTGAACGTTGAAGACTTTGATGCGCTATTGTTACCAGGTGGCTTTGGTGCAGCAAAAAATCTGACTGACTTTGCCGTTTCTGGCGCGGAATGCTCGATTAATACACACGTTGCACAAGCTTGCCGTGCATTCGCAAATGCCAACAAGCCTGCCGGTTACCTCTGCATTGCCCCTGTCATTATTCCTATGATTTACGAACATGGCGTAAAAGGCACAATAGGTAATGATGACGCAACCGCAGCTGCGTTTCACCAAATGGGTGGAGAGCACGTTGAATGTAACGTAGATGAGTATGTGTTTGACGAGAAACACAATGTGCTTTCTACGCCAGCTTACATGTTAGCGCAGAATATCTCACAAGCAGCTTCAGGAATCGATAAATTGGTATCAAAATTGGTCGAAATCGCCTAATTACTGATAGATAACTTAAAA
>NZ_JAWOUT010000361.1:0-650 GCF_033339515.1 Vibrio sp. 2130-1 | reverse complement strand
CCACTTTGTGGTTCATGACTGGGGTGAAGTCGTAACAAGGTAGCGCTAGGGGAACCTGGCGCTGGATCACCTCCTTAAACGATGATTATTGCGATGAGTGTTCACACAGATTGATACGGTTTATAAAGTAAAGAGACGATACTGGGTCTGTAGCTCAGGTGGTTAGAGCGTTCGCCTGATAAGCGAGAGGTCGGTGGTTCGAGTCCACTCAGACCCACCAATTTCTTTCCCAAGGAATTGGCGACAGTATCGACACCTTGATGGGGCTATAGCTCAGCTGGGAGAGCGCCTGCCTTGCACGCAGGAGGTCTGCGGTTCGATCCCGCATAGCTCCACCATCTTTAAGTGTTCTTGAAAAAGAATCTTTAAAAATGGTTTTCATCAGAAAATCTAGCTCTTTAACAATTTGGAAAGCTGACAAAACAACAATTTATTGTTGTTTGTAAAGTTCTCAATGTTTATCGAAAGATAAACACCAAAAAACACATTCAAGTGTTCTTGGAATTTGAGTCCGGCAAAATCGAATGTCTCTCGCTCATTCAAATAATGAGAGACAACTTTGGTGATTTGAACATCAACTCGAAACTCCTTCGGGTTGTATGGTTAAGTGACTAAGCGTACACGGTGGATGCCTTGGCAGTCAGAGGCGA
>NZ_JAWOUT010000360.1:0-651 GCF_033339515.1 Vibrio sp. 2130-1 | reverse complement strand
GCAGCATTGTTGCTGCAACAAACATTAAGAATATTGCGAATATTTTCTTTAATACCGCAGTAGGAAGATTGGTCGCGAGCTTCGCCCCCACTTTCGTAGTCAACATCGAAGTCATTGCAATCGCAAGTAACGCAGGAAGGTAAACATAACCAATACTGTACGCAGGTAAGCCTTCAACCTTATAGCCGTGCAAAATAAAGCCTATCATGCCAGAGATGGCGATGATGCAGCCACAAACTGACGATGAGCCGACCGCTTTACGCATTTCTACGCCGTGCTTGTTGAGAAAAGGCACCGATAAAGAACCACCACCGATACCAGCTAAGCTCGAAACCACACCAATTCCCGTTCCGTACATCATAGTGACCGGACTACTCGGCATTGGCTTCTCACTTTTTACTTTAATAGATCGGAACATCTGCACAGCTAGACACAGTACAATGACACCAAATACTTTCGGCAAGTAATGAGTTGGGATCCATTCGGCAATGTTGGCACCAACAAAGCCGCCAATCACCACTCCGGGCATTAGCCACTTCACAACAAACATATCTACGTTGCCAAGTTTAAGATGGTTGAGAGCAGAAGAACCTGATGTGACGATGATGCTTGCCAGAGATGTCGCAAGCGCCATGTGCATGCTCATTTCTG
>NZ_JAWOUT010000359.1:0-651 GCF_033339515.1 Vibrio sp. 2130-1 | reverse complement strand
AACGCGCGGAAAAATTCATTGATGCCGACCGATTAGTGGTCGCTACTGGCACACAGAACATCGTTGAAGAGTGTCGCCAAATTGATGAAAACAACAACCCAACTTGGCTGGAAACCATCAAATCACCGGTACGAAATCAGGCCGGTGACCTGATCGGCATTTTGGGCATGACGCGCAACATCACCCGTCGCAAGATGGTGGAAACGCAATTGTCGTTAGCGTCGAAAATCTTCAACAACTCGCAAGAAGGCATGGTCATTACCGACAGCAATGCCAACATCATTGATGTCAACAACGCGTTCTCGCAGATCACCGGATTCAGCGCCGAAGAAGTGATTGGGAAGAACCCGAACATCCTCCGCTCTGGGCACCATGATGATGCTTTTTACCAACAACTTTGGCAGCAGCTTGAAACCAAAGGTCAATGGAAAGGCGAGTTTATCAACCGCAAACGTGATGGCAGCATTTACCCGCAATTAGCCACTATTAGCGCGGTAATGGATGACAAAAACCACCTAATTAACTACATCTGTGTGTTTGAGGACATCTCAGTGCGCAAAGCGCACGAAGAGAAACTGCAACGCATGGCGTTTTACGATCCGCTGACCAACTTGCCCAACCGAACCCATTTGATCAGCTTGCTGGAACAGC
>NZ_JAWOUT010000358.1:0-652 GCF_033339515.1 Vibrio sp. 2130-1 | reverse complement strand
ACCCGATGGGCTGGCATCAATGTTAATGCCCGGCGTTAGAGAGAAATTGTCGGTCGCTTTCCAACGGTAGCTCACGCCAGTTTCATGGCCTGCATTGCCCATGTGACCATCTTTGTAGTTCCATTTTGCTTCCACGCTAAAACCGATTTGGTTGTCGAAACGGTGAGAAACGTAAATACGATCTCGATGTTCGTCACCATCACGATCAGGCACATATTCATGACGAATATCCACCGATGCGGCAGCCACTAAACCAGAAGTCATTGCAAGTAAGAGTGCAGAAGTAAGGTATCTAGCTTTCATTTTGAAACACCATTTTATTTTATAATAAATCTTGTTTTAATATATTCATTATTACGTACTGATAAAGTTCTTATCGGTATTTTTGTGATCTTTAAAACGGTGTTTTAATTTTTTCGTGAGCTATGACACATGACTTTATTGGATTCGATGATCGTAATGATCTATCTGCTCTTTATTGGGATCGCTGCGTGGCTATTTCGCCGCTTTTCCACCTCGTCGAACGACTTCCTTCAAGGTGGAGGGACCATGATGTGGTGGATGGCTGGCGCGACTGCATTCATGACGCAATTTTCAGCATGGACGTTTACGGGTGCCGCAGCCAAAGCGTATGAAGATGGCATCAGCGTGA
>NZ_JAWOUT010000357.1:0-653 GCF_033339515.1 Vibrio sp. 2130-1 | reverse complement strand
AGCGTACCGAACAAAAAATCATGTCGCTTTTCAACGAGTATTTTGCCAACAAGACGGTTGTGTTCATCACTCACCGACTCATCGAATTAGAGAACATGGACAACATTTGCCTTATGGAACAGGGCGAGATCATTGAGCAAGGCGACCATCAAACGCTACTCGCTCAACACGGTCGTTACTACCAGTTGCTTCAATCTCTATAAGTAAGACTAAAAAGCTCATCTTCGGAGGAGCTTTTTCATTGACTAACTCAACAAATTTGAAGGACGCTCTAACGACCAGACTTCGCCAAGTAAGCTGACATTTCAGCTTCTGGCACCATCCCTCCCCCGGTCGCCCAAACTAAGTGTGTGGCATTTTTCAAACGTTCATCCGTAAGCTGTAAACGAGTCTGGTAGTGTAGAGAACTCGAGACATGCACCGCGCCCATCATTCCGGCTAATGCAGAGGGCTCCAAATTGATGCCTTCTCGTTCGCTCAACTCTCCTAAAAGCTGATACATACGTTCATCCGTCACGGTGTAGTAACCATCAATTAGCCGCTCCATGGCTCGCCCAACAAAACCAGAAGGACGACCAACTGCCAAGCCATCTGCCGCGGTGAGATTATCTATACCGATATCTTGCACCGCTATCTCATCATGCAAACCAGTA
>NZ_JAWOUT010000356.1:0-653 GCF_033339515.1 Vibrio sp. 2130-1 | reverse complement strand
GAAGATTAAGTCATTTAGCGTATAAAGCGAATTGGATTTGATAAAACGCCCACAAACCTTTTGTGGGCGTTTTTATTTGCTTTAAGTCTGGTATAAAGAATGAATCACCGTGCTTTTCACACAAGGAAGAAACATGCAGCTGCCTTCGTCACTGGTCTCTGTCGCCGAATCTGCCGTTCAAAATGCCCAAGAAGCGGGTTACCTTCAATCATGGCCAAATGAGGTCGTAGAGCAGTTTCATTACGTCTCGGCGTTGAGCCAATTTATTACGGAAACCATTCACCGTGACGAGGCTCTCGCGCAGCAGTTACCAAGGATGTTAAGTGAGCTTAGCCGACACCAAGCTTATCGCACCCGTCTGGCCGCTTTATTGGCAGAATGCCCAGATGAAATGTCTGGTCATCGCGTTCTGCGTCAGTTCCGAAATCGAGAAATGGTCTACATCGCGTGGAAAGACTTCTTACATGCTTGGACACTTGAAGAGTCATTACGTCATTTGTCCCAATTGGCAGAGGCGATGATCTTTGAGACATACCAATGGCAATACAAAATTTGCTGCGCAGAATGGGGAACGCCAACAAATGCAGAGGGTGAAGCTCAACCGATGTTGATTATTGGGATGGGCAAGCTTGGCGGCGGCGAACTGAATTTCT
>NZ_JAWOUT010000355.1:0-654 GCF_033339515.1 Vibrio sp. 2130-1 | reverse complement strand
TAAAGATCGATCAGCACCAATGAATGCGACAGTAAGCAAAGTAGCCTGTGGCGCTGCAGAAGTGGTGCCTTTGATTCGTGTAACCAACCTAGCGCGCACAATGCGTACTCTGCAAGAGCAGGGCATCTGGTTCGTGGGTACGGCGGGTGAAGCGACACACGACATTTATCAAGCAAAACTGACTGGTCCTCTGGCAATTGTCATGGGCGCAGAAGGTGATGGCATGCGCCGCCTAACGCGAGAAACTTGCGATGATTTGATTAAAATCCCAATGGCAGGTAGCGTATCAAGTTTGAATGTGTCGGTTGCATCAGGCATCTGTTTATTCGAAGCAGTTCGTCAGCGCTTGGCTGCGAAGTAAGCGAATGAGACCATATGTCACTGAGCCCAAAGGCTTAGTGGCTTGAAGAATCAAACACATAGGATGGGAAACCATCCTTTGTTATTTTTAGCTAGGGAAATTATGACTCAACAAGATATTAAACTGATTGCGTTCGATCTGGATGGCACATTGTTGGACAGCGTACCTGATTTGGCCGTTGCTGCAGACCAAGCGGTACAAGCTTTGGGTTACCCTGCAGTATCGGAAGAGCAAGTACGTGATTACGTAGGTAACGGTGCTGACGTCCTGATTGGCCGTGCACTAAGCCAAAG
>NZ_JAWOUT010000354.1:0-654 GCF_033339515.1 Vibrio sp. 2130-1 | reverse complement strand
ACAATTCACTGTATTTGACGAAATGCGTTCTACCATTGGTTAAGTTTGGGTGCTCCGTGAGAGGAGCACCTGCTGTAAACCGTAGATGTACGCCAATTTTTAAGTCTGGATTTTGATGAGCTAACTCGATTGCATTCTGCTCGGCATCCATCCCTACCATCATAGTAGTCGATTTCACGACACCATCTTGATGGGACTTTACAATGCCGTTATTAACACCTTGAGTCAGACCAAAATCGTCCGCATTAAAAATGACTTTCATTGACGCTCTTCCTTAGTATTACAACGCTGTAAGTTTAAATTGAGGCAAATAAGGCGCATTAACCGCTAACAGCTCATCCAATATCGCTTTCGCTCGACCAATGTCTGGCACCAAAGGATTATTCGTTAATGCCATCAATGCTTTGTCGTAGTTACCTTCAACAGCGGCTTCTATCGTCAACTGCTCATAAGCTTTCACTTGATGCAGTAGTCCTTTGATGTTGTTTGATAGCTCACCAACAGCAAGGGGTTTTGCCCCCCAACTACCAATCACAGCACTGCATTCAATCACGGCATCATCCGGTAGGCCATTGATCGCGCCGTTGTTTAAAACGTTTACGACATGAATGCTGTTACGGTTGTTGTAAATGGAGTCGACGAGATTGAGTGACG
>NZ_JAWOUT010000353.1:0-655 GCF_033339515.1 Vibrio sp. 2130-1 | reverse complement strand
ACTTCACTACCAGGTGTGGATCCAAGCATCCTTGACCCTCGTGACACGTACGTTGACCCACTACAATGGGAAAGCAAAGCGAAAGACTTGGCTGAGCGCTTTATCAATAACTTTGATAAGTACACAGACAACGCGGAAGGTAAAGCATTGGTTGCGGCTGGTCCTCAACTGGACTAATACCGAAGCAAAACTGAGTGACCTGTGATTTGATGACAACAGTGACTTAGTTACAAAAATGCTCTTCAAGCCCCTCTTTTGAGGGGCTTTTTATTGAATCCCACACCAGATTGATACAAGCTAAAGCCTAACTGGGTTATTTGTATAACTGACCTCATCAGTTTTCCGACACTTCACTTACAGGTTCTGGCAGGGATGAAAACAGCGCGTCGAATTCTAATTCTCTTACTGGTGGTATTGATTGCCCTTCCGGCGACCATTATTGCGCTGTTAACCACCTCATACGCCAATTCTACATGGCAATGGGTTTCACCCTACCTTGGCTTACCGATCCAAGCGGAGCGCGTTCATTACGACTTCCCTTACCACCTTTCGCTGCAAAACGTTCGCTCCCAAGACGCTCAACTGCCTTATATTGAACAAGTCGACGTGTGGCTGAACCCTGACATACGACGGGATGGGAAATGGATTATCGATA
>NZ_JAWOUT010000352.1:0-657 GCF_033339515.1 Vibrio sp. 2130-1 | reverse complement strand
ATTCTCTGAACGATGTTCTCGAATTGCCTCTCAAAGTGAATGGCAAAGAAGTGATCACTTTTGGTGATGTGGCCACAGTTCGCCGAGCGTTTCGTGATCCGGAAAGCTTTGCCCGCTTGGATGGTGAGCCTGCCATTGTGCTTGACGTGAAAAAGCGTGCTGGCGAGAACATTATTGAAACTGTCGCGTTAGTTAAAGAGGTGATTGCTCAAGGGCAACTGCGTGCAGAGTGGCCAAGTAATTTGCAGGTTAAATACACTTGGGATCAGTCGGATGATGTCAAGTTAATGCTTAGTGATCTGCAAAACAACATTCTCTCGGCAATCATTTTGGTAGTCATCGTTATTATCGCGATCTTGGGGGTAAGAACGGCATTGTTGGTTGGGATCTCTATTCCAGGATCTTTCTTAACGGGGCTGTTAGTTCTCTCTGTTTTTGGTCTTACCGTAAACATCGTGGTGCTGTTTGCCTTAATCATGGCGGTCGGCATGCTGGTGGATGGTGCAATCGTCGTCACTGAGTTTGCCGATCGGAGAATGCAAGAAGGCACGCCGCGTAAAGAGGCATACCGAGATGCAGCCAAACGCATGGCATGGCCGATCACCGCCTCTACCGCAACTACGTTGGCGGCATTTGCTCCGCTTCTTTTTTGGCCGG
>NZ_JAWOUT010000351.1:0-658 GCF_033339515.1 Vibrio sp. 2130-1 | reverse complement strand
ACAGACCAAGGACATCGTGACACCGCATTTCTGGGTTGTCCTGGATGATGGGTGGCTGGTGGATCTGAGGCTACGCATGTGGCTGGGCGATCACGACAACATTCCTCACGGGGTATTCCATCCCGATAACGAGCCAGGACTTTTCTACAAGGGAGACCCGGTTCAAAACCATAAAGGGATGAGACTGGGCAAAGCCGTCCTGGACATCATGACCGACGGAAAACTTTCACATGTGAAAGTTCAAAGCGGCCAATGGCCGCTTGTTTCACACTGTTCTATTGTAACGGAGTTCTCGATAAGCATCCCATGCTTGCTCTGATGAGACACCTCGACGACCAACATCTGTGGCGCACTCAAGGTCCATCTTGTACTGCTTAACCTTCTGGTCTGCTGTATCGCCCCAGCTCATGGCTGATGGGTACTTGGAAACACTAAACACATTTTCAAGTTCAGCCTGATAGTCGTCGTTTTGTAACAGAGGTTCGGTTTCACCATCATCCCAGCGAATGTAAGCCTTACCCTGGAGAGCCTTCAAATGCAAAGGCACCAGTAAGGTGGAAATCACTTCGTCAGCCCTGATGTCTTTGTAAGCACACCAGTGAGGTTTAACGGTGATCACACCATTTACCAAAACGATGTCACACGCCAGTGTCGCTTC
>NZ_JAWOUT010000350.1:0-659 GCF_033339515.1 Vibrio sp. 2130-1 | reverse complement strand
TCGCCACAATGTTCAAACCAAATAAGTAACCAAATTGGTCAGGTCGAACACCATACAAATCAATATAAACAAACGAACCCGCAGTTAGGAATGCAAACATCCCCGAAAACGAGAATGCACCAGACACCATCAAGCCCACCGCTTCAGAACTTGAACACAAACGGGCGTAGTTTTTTAATGTGGTACGAAAACGCAGTGGTTGGCGGTTTTCTGGTTTTAGCGTCTCCGGAATTTTCCAAAACACCAGCAGAATGACAACCACAGCAAAGATAGCCAGCACCCAAAAGATAGAACGCCATCCAAACCAAATCGCAAGGTGACCGCCAATCATCGGCGCAACCAACGGGGCAATCGTGATAACTAATGTGACGAAAGACATTGCACGCGCAAAGTCTTCACGGTCAAACATGTCACGCACCACAGCTTGAATAATGACCGCCGCTGCCGCGCCAGCAAAACCTTGAGCGGTACGAACATAGGTTAACGCATCAATGCCGTTTGTGGTCGCACTCACCACAGCTGCTAATCCAAAGAAAAGCACACCCAAAATCAGTACAGGTCTGCGGCCAAAGCTATCGGCAAGCGGCCCATGAATTAACTGACCAATCGCAAAACCCGCCGTATAAGCCGTCAATGTAATTTGAACCGCACCAGGTGCA
>NZ_JAWOUT010000349.1:0-659 GCF_033339515.1 Vibrio sp. 2130-1 | reverse complement strand
TCCAACGATTCGCTAAGCCCGTCAGTTGGTCTAGGTAGGCTAACTCCTCAATCCCTTCTCGGTAAAGGGTTTGAATGTAGCTGACGACTTTTGCGTAGTAGTAGGAGAAGGTATGGCAGACAAAACTGATGGCTATCAAGGTGAACATGAATCGGCGTTCGATCATATCGCCAGTGGCAGGTAAGCCGTCTAAAAACGTAATGCCAAAGAAAACCAAAATCATGTAGGTAGCGCTAAAGAGTAAACCGACTTTGAACTCGTTAATCAAAATGATGGTTGCGACGATGGGGTAGAGCCACAATAACTTTCCGGAGGGCGCATCATTAAAAAGAAGCAGTAATAACCCCTCAAACATGATGACGGCGCTGAGCAGTAAATCGGCATATTTGTGATGCCTTTGTACTTTTATGAGATAGCAGATCCCTAAGCAGGCGATGGCACTGAAGGCATGCAAAACGCTTAACCCCCAATGATTTTCGAGCGATTGGACGATAGCGCCGTACACCAATAGTGTGGCGGCAATGCTAGAACACAGAAAAACGATTTTCTTTTTTCTCGTCGAGCGGATATCCGCCATTTCTTCTAGGCGAGCCCCGGCCAATGTCGACATCTTCTATCCCTACTTAAATTGATATGTACGTCTATTCTAGGCGGTATTT
>NZ_JAWOUT010000348.1:0-659 GCF_033339515.1 Vibrio sp. 2130-1 | reverse complement strand
GCGGCCGGAAGGTGAATGCTAGGCATGATCTAACCCTCGGTCTCTGGCGTCGCGACTGCGAAATTTCGCGAGGGTTTCCGAGAAGGTGATTGCGCTTCGCAGATCTCCAGGCGCGTGGGTGCGGACGTAGTCAGCGCCATTGCCGATCGCGTGAAGTTCCGCCGCAAGGCTCGCTGGACCCAGATCCTTTACAGGAAGGCCAACGGTGGCGCCCAAGAAGGATTTCCGCGACACCGAGACCAATAGCGGAAGCCCCAACGCCGACTTCAGCTTTTGAAGGTTCGACAGCACGTGCAGCGATGTTTCCGGTGCGGGGCTCAAGAAAAATCCCATCCCCGGATCGAGGATGAGCCGGTCGGCAGCGACCCCGCTCCGTCGCAAGGCGGAAACCCGCGCCTCGAAGAACCGCACAATCTCGTCGAGCGCGTCTTCGGGTCGAAGGTGACCGGTGCGGGTGGCGATGCCATCCCGCTGCGCTGAGTGCATAACCACCAGCCTGCAGTCCGCCTCAGCAATATCGGGATAGAGCGCAGGGTCAGGAAATCCTTGGATATCGTTCAGGTAGCCCACGCCGCGCTTGAGCGCATAGCGCTGGGTTTCCGGTTGGAAGCTGTCGATTGAAACACGGTGCATCTGATCGGACAGGGCGTCTAAGAGCG
>NZ_JAWOUT010000347.1:0-661 GCF_033339515.1 Vibrio sp. 2130-1 | reverse complement strand
ATTAGTGAAGTAAATGTAATTGGTGGTGGTGAATATGCGATGCGCGTGTGGTTGGACCCAGAAAAAATGGCCAACCTCAAGCTAACGACATCGGATGTATATGCTGCTTTAGCGGAGCAAAACGTTCAGGTTGCTGCTGGCCGTGTTGGTGCCGCGCCGTACAATAACCCGCAAGAAGTGCAGTTCAACCTAGTGACGAAAGGCCGCTTAGAAAGTGTGAGCGAGTTTGAAAACGTTGTTCTTCGTGCCAATCCAAATGGCTCTACGGTTTATCTAAAAGACGTTGCTCGTGTTGAACTGGGTAAGAAGTTCTACGATGGTAACGGTAAGTTCCGTGGGCAAGATGCTTCGATTGTCGCTCTGTCACTTCAGTCTGATGCAAACGCACTAGAAAGTGGTAAAGCAGTAATGGAACTGCTTGAACGCTTGAGCGAAAACTTCCCTGAAGGTATGACTTACGAAACCAGCTACGACACGACTGTGTTCGTCGCTGAGTCTATCAAAGGTGTGGTAAAAACACTTGTCGAAGCGATTCTACTGGTTATTGCCGTAACCTACCTATTCTTGGGCAGTGCGCGAGCAACGTTAATTCCAGTGGTCGCGATTCCAGTTTCGTTGATTGGTACGTTTGCCATCATGCAAGCGACAGGATTCACCATCA
>NZ_JAWOUT010000346.1:0-661 GCF_033339515.1 Vibrio sp. 2130-1 | reverse complement strand
CGTCTCTTCTTCGCCACGAGAAAGGAAAATCGCCGATGGGTTACTTACTTCTTTCAGTCCCTGCCCCGTCATCGCAAACACGCCTAATTCATTTACCGCACCAAAACGGTTTTTGTGGCTGCGCAGTGTACGGAAACGACTATCTGTTCCGCCATCAAGCAAGACAGAACAGTCAATAATGTGCTCAAGGACTTTAGGGCCGGCAAGAGTACCATCTTTCGTTACGTGACCAACAATAAATACCGCAACATTGTTCTGTTTTGCGTATCGCGTCAGTGCCGTCGCAGATTCTCGCACCTGAGCAACACTGCCCGGTGACGATTGAACATCAGAAACGTGCATAACCTGAATCGAGTCAATCACCATAATTCTGGGCTGCTCTTTCTCTGCAATTTGGCAAATTTTATCGACGTTGGTTTCTGATAGCATCTTCAGGTGCTCTTTTGGCAGACCAAGACGAGACGCGCGCATCGCAACCTGTTGAAGCGATTCCTCACCCGTAACGTAAAGTGTCGGCATCAGCCCTGATAACGTACACATAGTTTGAAGAAGCAACGTCGACTTACCCGCACCAGGGTTACCACCTATCAGAGTCGCCGCACCAGGTACGACACCACCACCAAGCACACGATCGAGCTCTTTAAAACCACTAGTGAATCGC
>NZ_JAWOUT010000345.1:0-661 GCF_033339515.1 Vibrio sp. 2130-1 | reverse complement strand
CCGCCATTTGCTTCGATACCTGTTGAATGCTCTCTACCATTTCAACAATGACAGTACGGCCTTGTTCGGCTGTGGCTTCTGATTTACGAGCTTCTTCAAACGTAGACGCACCTTGTTCCGCCACTTGTGAAATGGTCAAACTCAGCTCTTCTGCTGCCGTTGCGATGAGGTTCGCTTTGTCGGCTTGGCTACTCGCACCAGAAACAATGTCTTGGCTAACAACAGACAGCTCACTCGTGACCGACTTAACTTCTTCAGACACGACTGAAATGGAGCCAATCAACCCCGTTAGAGATGCCTGCATTTTATTTAAAGAGGTCGCTAAGTTAGAAAGCTCATCACCCGATTCGTCTTTGATAGGAGAAGCTGTCAAATCGCCTTCCGCCACACGTTGTGCCAAAGTATCCAGTGCGGTCAAACGCCCTGTGATTGAATTAGACAACAAGTATGCAATGAACACTGTTGCGATCTCCGCAAGCGTACCTAGCGCGTAAATGGTGTTCTCAATATCGTTGAATGAATCGGTCAATTGGAGAAGCGCATCATGTGTGCTTTGGCGGCCTTCTGCCGTCGCCGTATTGAGCATGTCTTCAATTGGGGCTAGATTCACCTCGTACAACTGACGGACTTGCTCAACGTTTTCTTCTAAACTGCGATGCCC
>NZ_JAWOUT010000344.1:0-661 GCF_033339515.1 Vibrio sp. 2130-1 | reverse complement strand
ACTATAAGAGATGTAAAAACTATATAAGACTCAGTGGAGAACTGACAATGGAAAAGCTGGCATTTAAGCCATGGGAAAGGGTCATATCCGACATTCGACTTGTACCGAAAATGGTCATGTTGATGGTATTCAGTACCGTTCTGATCGTGGCAAAACAACTTTGGGACGCAAACACATTTTACGATTCACTTTTAGCAGCCACTCAAAATGCGCAAGTTGCTCAACAACATTATGAAGCGTATTTGACTCAAGTAGTGTGGCAGACCGCGCTACTTATCGTCGTTTTTGTGGCTTTACTGTTGGCCGCCGCACGCGTAATGCTGCGCCAAACACAGTATCTCAATGAAGCCATCAAATTAATGGCGAGCAAAAACTTGTCGGTACCGTTTGGTATGGACTGTAAAGATGAATACGGAGATGTGGCACGAGAGCTAGAGAAAACGCGTCGCCAACTGCATGACGTGATTCAAATGCAAATCAACGCATCCGACGAGCTAGCGACACTGACGGAAGTGATGACGCTGAGCATGTCGGAAACTAAAGAGTCTGCCCAAGAAGAGTTTAACGAAATTGACCAACTGGCCACGGCAATGAGCGAGATGACCTCTACGGTACAGACGGTGGCCGAGCATGCGCACAGCGCCTCTTCACTGACGGAGCT
>NZ_JAWOUT010000343.1:0-661 GCF_033339515.1 Vibrio sp. 2130-1 | reverse complement strand
GAGCAAGAGCTTCACAACATCGTTGCTCTTAGCCAAGCGCAAGCCGATGAAAAGTCGTTAGAATTTAATGTTCAGATATTGGGCCATCCGCAAACCAAAGCGACCACTGCAGTGCTTAACATTACGTTGAGTAACTTAATTCGCAACGGCATTGCAGCCACGTCAGCAGGAACGATTCATATCACCATGACCGATACCACACTGTCGGTGAGAGATGAAGGTGAAGGCTTCTCTTCCGTGCCAGATGCCGAAGGCCATGGTTTGGGGCTCATGATTGTGGATGACTTATGCCGACGCTATGGCTGGCAATTCACTATTGATACACATTCTGAGGGTGGATGTGAGGCTGTGATTGACCTTTCGTCAGAGCATCATGAGGCTTGCTCAGAGTAACTTCCTCAGCACTAGATTCAATCAAGAGGTATCTCATTTGCTCAGTATCAAAACGGGCAGTTCGATACCTCTTTCTTATTCGATTGAATGAAATCTTATGCCGCAAGCGCAACTAGTCGTTCGAATGCTTGCGATGCCGATTCCGACGCTTCGCACACAGAAAACACATCTTCGATAAAGTACTTCAACGCTCTGGATTCAATGGCTCTGATTGCAGCTTGCTGCTCGCCCGATAAATAGCCGTAAATGCTCGCCGCGCCAAAGTCAC
>NZ_JAWOUT010000342.1:0-662 GCF_033339515.1 Vibrio sp. 2130-1 | reverse complement strand
CGCCGTAGATTCCGTCTGACTTGGCATGTCTTCATCGCTCAGTTTAAGCAGTGAGTCGACATCTGGAACGAGGTGTTCACTTGGGCTTGAGCCAAGCATTTGTTTGAGTGTTAAGCGTGCGGCTTCCATCTCTTGCGCTTCTTTTGGCGCTTGAGGTGAGCTCATTGACGTATCTTCTTTAGGACCAAGATACGCCATCAGTGCGCGAACTGCCGCCGGCTCTTGCATGCTAAAAGTGAAATCGCCCTTCACGTTTGAAATTTCCAAACGTGGCAACACACCAGACATTGGTCCTTGTTTGAGTTGGTCTTGCACTTCGTTGTTTAAGCCATACGCCCCAGCTTGGCCAGCAACAAAGCCCCCGCCGCTGATAATGCCAGTGGCTAAAGCAGTTCCAATGGCTTCTTTTGCTATCGGCGTAACCCCTGCCGTCGCCACAGAGCTTACACCAAACGTACCCAAACCGCCTGTCGCCATACCAAGTGTGGCACCAACTGCGCCCTCAGCCGACAACATCGCGTGACCAATGGCTAACGTTTGTTGCATTGGCATCGATAAGCGCTGATCTCTTCCCGGCAATTGCGAGATTTGTTCGAGTTGATGATGATACGCTTCGGCATCGCCATTGACGGACGCTTTATGAAGTTCACGCCCTGTGGCGA
>NZ_JAWOUT010000341.1:0-662 GCF_033339515.1 Vibrio sp. 2130-1 | reverse complement strand
TTGAGTACTTACTCTGCCTTTAAAGTTTTGGAAAATCACAAACTGCTCGCTGTGATAAACCATCTGTTCACGATAAAACAAAAAGTGGTCTTGTGGCGTCTCCGTCAGTTTGCACTCCAGCGGCTTTAAGCTCTGCATTCCTTGCACGTGTGGAGCTAGCAGCAACAGTGCAAATATCCATCCATATCGCATACGACTTCCCTATTCCGCTTTCTTTCTCAAAGTATAGGTCTTGGCGTATTGGGCGATACAAAAAAGGCTTCGATCTACACAAATCAAAGCCTTTAAGTTTATCGTTTGATTGGTTGTATTAGTCGTCAGACTCAAACACCACATTGTAGTTTTCAGTGTAAGTACAATTAGGTTGACGACTACAGGTGAAAAATCGTCGTCCTTTAAATTCACCTTGGCTGGCGGTTTTGATGATCATCGGACTGCCGCATTTCTTACAAAAACGTACTTCTTTCTCAGGCTCGATCAAATCAATATGCGCTGCCAACAAGCGGCGTAAACGCCCCACTTGATAACTGTGTTTTACAGAAGTCCCGATCAGAGGCAAGTTGGCAGATTTACATACGTGCATCAGCAACTTCTGACGCTCCACCTTACCTTTATTCAATTGCTGCCCGTTATCAAACTCGATAATTACGCGCGGTTCTAAC
>NZ_JAWOUT010000340.1:0-664 GCF_033339515.1 Vibrio sp. 2130-1 | reverse complement strand
CTTCAATGCGAGCTTGCCGAATATTTAACATATATAAATCCTTTTAGCTTACCGTCCTCTCGCGGCTACATAACGCCTTGTTAAGGGGTGAGCCAACGCAATACCGATGCTTCCGCATACCATCTTAATCACTATACTTAACGCATAGTAAAAATGCCACGCGTTGCGAATCCCTCTTGAACAGTTTGTTAGTACTAAAATTCCTCGCGAGTATCACGCTCTTCATATTCTGGGAAATCCATTTCGATGAAGCCGTCATCATTGAGGACAAACAATACGCTTTCATGTTCGATATCAGCTTCATTCATATCAGAGCAACCGCGATAGACTTCCCAATCGTATGAATAATCGAGTTGATATTGATTACAGCCCACAAAAGAAATCTTTTCGACTTCTATGCCATTAACATTGTGAGCCATATGATCTATATGAGATAGATCTGGGATAAGTTTCTGTTCAAAGTCACTTTTATTTTCAGATAAAAATCTAGTTAACTCTTCGCACAAGTGAGCGCCGTTAACTAAGGGTTGAGATGAACTAGAAAAGAACATTTTCAAATACTCCAAAGCCTAATTTAATTTTGGTACTAACGCCCTGTTAAGGTGTGAGCAACGCAATACCGATGCCTCCGCATACCACCTTAAACACTAAAACCAACGCATAG
>NZ_JAWOUT010000339.1:0-665 GCF_033339515.1 Vibrio sp. 2130-1 | reverse complement strand
TACACAATTTGCGCTATTCCACTAAAAGCCAGCATTCCCCAAAACTCAACTGGCAACGAAGTCCAACCGAGCGTGGTTAAACACCAAATCAGATATGGGGTAAGCACTCCACAAGCAGACAGGCTTGCAGCCATCGTGAATGCCACGCCTGATCCGGAATGGCTTTTACCCAAGATATTCCAACCAGCATGCAAAACCGCAGAAAATACAACGAGTGCGATTGCCAAAAAATCCATTTGTTTTCCTGTTTAGATAAAACAAAGGCTCCGAGATGGAGCCTTTGAATATGAAAATGTGAACGTTAGTGATTGAGCTCTGCCACCGACTCAATACTGATGGCATCGTGACGCCAGTATTCAATATCGCAGTCAATCAACTCGCCATGTTGGTTATAGTTAGTACGTTCAACAACCATTGCCGGAGTGCCCGATGTTGCTCGCAACGCTTGCGCGACTTCACCAAGCAAGGTACTGGTAGAAATACGGTAACGCGTCTTCTGATACACCACACCAAAGTGCTCGCGATAAATGTCGGTCAGCGAGTTGGTCAAATCAAAGCTCAATAAATTGGGGAAGATCTCTGGACGAATATAGTTGGTCACATACACAACAGGTCTCTCTTCCAAATATCGAACGCGGTCGACACGAAAAACATCAGAAAACGGC
>NZ_JAWOUT010000338.1:0-667 GCF_033339515.1 Vibrio sp. 2130-1 | reverse complement strand
CTGATGTTTGTTAGCATGACGTTTGTGACCTATTTTTCTTTGGCTTTCATCCTACAGTACGCCATTGAGCGCCCCTTTTACTCGCAAGATTTCAGTTATATTTCCAGTAAGTTCAATGCCATTGAGAACGAGTTAAAACGCTCGCCAGAGGATGTGTTCAAGCAAGCGAATAACAGTACGCTCTATATGTGGGTGTTTGAAGGCAAGCAGAGCGTGTATCAGAACTCGAGCCTGACGATTCCTCAGAACCGAGCCTACAGCATTAGCTCTCCTCAGGTCTTAAATCACGAGCGCGCCATCGAATGGAGTGAGGACTCGCTGAATATTCGCGCGTTTGCGTTTCAAGCTGGGGAGTATCAGGTGGTGCTCGGCATGAGTATCAACCACCATATTTTGTTTTTGGATAAACTCGACTGGATTTTGTTTTGGGCGCTCGGTTTGGCGTTTGTGATTTCTTCCGCGTTGAGCGGTTGGATGGTAAAACGTGGGTTGAAGCCGATTGTGGGATTGAATCAGCACATTCAACAGATATCACCAGAGCAAATGGGCATTCGTCTCGACCCCGATTCGTTGCCAATAGAACTGCGAGAGTTAGCTAACAAACACAACGCGATGCTCGATAGGTTGCAAACTGGTTTTCGCCGCTTGAGCGAGTTTTCTTCTGATA
>NZ_JAWOUT010000337.1:0-667 GCF_033339515.1 Vibrio sp. 2130-1 | reverse complement strand
CTTTTTTTGGGCTATTTTTCCACTGTTCTTACATGTTCCTGCAGGAATCAAACAGATTTCGCTTGGGAAAAAAGTTAACGAAGCGTTTGACTTGGTGACACAGAGCAAAGTGCTCTAACAAAGCATTTAAGAGTGATTCGCAACGCGTGACTCTGTAACGAAAATCACCTCCCCCTATTGATTAATGTATACCAATTTCATAGAACCACTTGAAGATGTATACATTAATCAGAATCCAAATTTATGCCTGAGCCACACTCAAAATCGGTGTCTATTATTCCTATTATGTTAAACGGGCGAGTTAGCTATCAAAAACAGCCCTTAGAACGCCATCAGAGGCTCTAGGCACGTTTTTAAGCACTTACTATGCCCTACTGACCCAGAAATCGGGCTGAAAGTTTGTGACGCTTTTCAGGCGATTTACAGGGCAAAGATGGCGCTGTTCGTTTGAAACAAAAAACGCCCTCTAAGGGGCGTTTTTCTAGGTTTTATCAAAAAATTAAGTAATTTAAAGATGCAACATTGGGTTCATCTGTTGGTGCAAGATCCGGATAACAAAGATATCGAACTCTCGAACTCGATAAAAAATGGCGTGTTTCTGATGATCATGACGACGTACGCCAGAACGAAGTTCGGAACAATCTCGACCAATGAATGGTGCCTCTGA
>NZ_JAWOUT010000336.1:0-668 GCF_033339515.1 Vibrio sp. 2130-1 | reverse complement strand
ACCATTCAACCTCAAACTTTTATGTTGCGCGGCAAAGTAATCATCGGCCATGAAAGCCAATACATCATGCCTTGCGGCAGCGACAAACAATATTGGTTGCAACTGTCACCACAACAAATTCAACGCGCCATTAAGCTCGGCAATGAACCGTACCAAACCATGTATGGCGAAGTCATCGGTCATCTTAATCCTCCGGGCATTGATGGTTTCTCTGCGGATTTCGACGCCAACTTTGTGGTTGAGCAAGTGAACTTCCTCACTACCGAAAACCCAAATCGTTGCAGCCAACCGCAAAAACCGACGCGTGTATTTGGCAACGAGCCGTCTTGGGCAGCCAGTTTTGAAGCCAATGCGCTTAAGTTCCAACAGATGGGAAAAACCACCGAAATGCTGCCTATTCAAAGCAGTCAACTGCAGCCGCGCCAACGCACTTATAGGCTTGATGATGGTGAACTGCGTATGACGGAAAACCTCTGTTCAGACACCATGAGCGACTCTTTGTATGGCTGGAAAGCAACACTCAAACACGATGGAAACACTTACCAAGGGTGTGGCATGGCCGCGAACGTTGATGCAACACTTGGCTGGGCAAATACCTATGTAGCCACCTCAACGCAATCACAAGGTTTTGAGGTGCAAATGACCTTAAACCCTGACCACAGCGCCAC
>NZ_JAWOUT010000335.1:0-668 GCF_033339515.1 Vibrio sp. 2130-1 | reverse complement strand
TGAGCCAACCACGGCACTGGACGTATCAATCCAAGACCAAATCCTGAATCTTATCCGAGAGTTGTGTATTCAGAACAATGTTGGTTGTATGTTGGTTACGCACGACATGGGGGTGGTTTCAAACGTTACAGACCGCGTGGCGGTAATGTACCGTGGCGACCTTGTTGAGTTTGGGCCAACGGCAAAAGTGTTGGGTAACCCAGATCACCCATACACGCGCAGCTTGATTTCGGCGGTTCCTCGCTCAGACAGAAAGCTCGATCGTTTCCCTCTGGTGAGTTACATCGAAGAAGCGACAGAAATGAAGTCGCTAGACATTAAGAATCACTGGCTGGGTCAAAGCCAAGATCAGCGTGAGTACACTGGCCCGTTGTTGGATGTGAAAAACGTCAACCTAAGGTTTGTGACTAAGGACTCTTTGTTTGAAAGCCGCCGTGAGTACGTGCAGGCATCGAACAATGTGAGTTTTGAGGTGCACGAAGGTGAGACGTTTGGTCTGGTGGGTGAGTCAGGTTCGGGTAAGTCGACCATCGCGCGCGTGATTGCTGGTTTGTATGAGCCAAACTCTGGCCAAGTGAAATTTGAAGGCATCGATCTCACGGCGATGAAGTCGGAAAAAGAGCGTCGTCCGATGCGACGTCAAATGCAGATGGTGTTCCAAAACCCAT
>NZ_JAWOUT010000334.1:0-669 GCF_033339515.1 Vibrio sp. 2130-1 | reverse complement strand
CTGCTTAGCTTTGTACAATGCGCCGGTATTGTGATTGGTTTTATTCCAGCATTCCGCGCCTACAGACAGTCACTCAGTGACGGAATGACCATAAGGATCTAACGATGTGGAAAAAAATTTTAGCCAGTTGCTTACTCGCGATTGCATTTACGACGCCGGTCATGGCGAGTGATGATCCATTAACGCTCGACTGGATCGATCTGGTTCCTGAAGCGGAACGTAAGCTGTTCGACAGCGTGGGGATGCCCGCATCTGGTCACAGTGGTGGCGCGGCGCAGCAATCAAAAATCGGTAACGTCAGACCAGAGCTCAATGGCAGTCAGGTCAAAATCCCTGGCTTCGTGATTCCTCTTGAGGGAGATGCCAACACGGTGACGGAATTTTTGTTGGTGCCGTATTTTGGGGCGTGTATCCACGTACCACCACCACCACCAAACCAAATCATTTACGTGAAATTTCCGAAAGGCGCACCAGTACAGGAACTTTGGGATGTCATTTACGTGGTGGGAACGTTAAAAACCGAAACCATTAACCATGAACTGGCAGAAACAGCGTATGTGATTGAAGGTTCAAAAATCGAAGCCTACGACGATATGTAGTCGTCGATTTCGAGGTACACCAAAGGCGTCGCATCGGCGCCTTTGTCATCTTTAAATGTTAAACAATGTA
>NZ_JAWOUT010000333.1:0-669 GCF_033339515.1 Vibrio sp. 2130-1 | reverse complement strand
AAAATAAGGAGCCATGCGGCTCCTTATTTTAATCGATATTGGATTAAAATAAGGAGCCATGCGGCTCCTTATTTTAATCGATATTGGATTCTACTTAATATTGAAACGAAGTGCTCTCGCCTCAAATTATAGATCGTCGATGTAACCCAGTGAGCGTAGTGCACGTTCGTCATCTGCCCAACCAGACTTCACTTTCACCCAAGTCTCTAGATAAACTTTACGACCGAACAACTCTTCCATATCCAGACGTGCTTCACGACCAATGGTTTTGATCTTCTCGCCGCCTTTACCAATAACCATCTTCTTCTGACCATTACGTTCAACAAGAATCAAAGCATTGATATGGAAACCGTCCGTTTCTGGGTTGTAATCAAAACGCTCAATCTCAACCGTTACAGAATATGGCAGTTCATCACCAGTAAAGCGCATTAGCTTTTCACGTACGATTTCTGAAGCCATGAAAAGCTGAGAGCGATCCGTTACGTATTCTTCAGGGAAGTGATGCGTCGCTTTCGGCAGGTGATTACGTACGTGCTTGCGCAATACATCAATGTTCTTACCTTGCTTTGCAGAGATTGGCACTACATCGACAAAGTCCATTTTTTTAGACATTTCAGCCATGTGTAGCATCACTTCATTACGATCTTGCACGTTATCGACTTTGTTAAC
>NZ_JAWOUT010000332.1:0-669 GCF_033339515.1 Vibrio sp. 2130-1 | reverse complement strand
GTGGTGAGATGGCAGGATTACTGGGCGAAAACGATGTAGAAATTCGTATTCCATCCCATCGCACGGCTCGCATTCACGAAGTGCATATGGTCACTCTTCACTGCTTATGCGATTTGATTGACCAAGTACTTTTCCCTGCTCACGAAGAATAACAGATTTGAGAATCAGCATTATGATACGTAGCCTTGTCATTTTATGTACCATCTTAAGCTTGAGCGGATGTGCAGGACTGTTCATTGCTGGAGCTGCCACCACGGCAAATATTGTGACAGACACTCGCACCACGAAGCAGATCTGGCAAGACAACAATATTGAATTTGAAGTCGCAGCGATCGGTAATAAAGAACCATTTAAAGGGCATGTTCGAGTTGTTGCGAGCTCGTACAATGGTACGGTTGTTTTAATGGGCCAAGCTCCAACTCAAGATTTGATTAATCAAATTGAGCAACGAGCTAGAGCCATTGATGGCGTCAAAACCATTCATAACCAAATTAAGGCTAAAGAGCCATTGAGCGTGACGCAAATCAGCAACGACAGCTGGATCACAACCAAGGTTAAATCGGCTCTATTAACCGACTCAGACCTCAATGGCGTTAAAGTCAAAGTCATTACAGAGGATGGTGATGTATTTTTGTTTGGCTATGTAACCGCTCAGCAAGGTGAACGCGC
>NZ_JAWOUT010000331.1:0-671 GCF_033339515.1 Vibrio sp. 2130-1 | reverse complement strand
GTGGATTAGGTGTTATGGCGCTTGGCTTGGCGAAAGCTAGCCAAGAGCCGGTAGCCGTTATCGTGACTTCTGGCACTGCGGTCGCAAACTTGTTGCCTGCGGTAGCAGAAGCTAAATTAACGGGCGAAAAACTGGTTTTGCTTACTGCTGACCGCCCTGTTGAACTCGTCGGTTGTGGCGCAAACCAAGCAATTAATCAGCTTGGGATTTTTTCGCATCATGTATCGGCAAATTTGAACTTGCCAAGTCCGAGTTTAAATACGCCGCTCAACTGGTTACTCACTTCGGTTGATGAGGTGATGTTTAACCAGCAGTTACATGGCAGCGCGGTTCACATTAACTGCGCCTTTCCTGAGCCGCTGTATTCTGACGGGGAAAAAAGCGCTTACCAAAGCTACCTGAACAGTGTCGAAGCGTGGCGCAAAGGCGGTCAAACATATACTCAACGATTTGTCAGCCCATCATTCCGTGACATTCCATTTTGTGCTGATAGAAAAGGAGTGGTTGTTATTGGCAGCTTACTTGCTGATCACGCGCAAGCGGCAAAAGCGTTTGCACAGCAAATGGGGTGGCCTGTATTGGCGGATCCGCAAAGTGGAGTTAGCTCCGATTGGTCACATTATGATTTGTGGTTACAACAGCCTAAGTTGGCCAGCCAACTCGACGAATGT
>NZ_JAWOUT010000330.1:0-672 GCF_033339515.1 Vibrio sp. 2130-1 | reverse complement strand
AGTGTATTTTTTAGAGAGTGAGTCGTCATGACAAAGCGATCCATTGTTGAATCGCTCTATCATAACGCCATTAATAAAATCAGGCTAATCCAGGGAACAAGTTACGTAAGCCGTTTGCAATAAACTCGATGCCTAGCGCACCAAGAATCAAACCCATGATACGTGTGATCACGTTGATGCCTGTTTGACCCAAGAAACGAACGATCAAAGGCGCCGAACGAAATAGCAACCAAGAACAAAGGCAAAATAGACCAATCGTGATAACGATGCCCACGGTATCGAACATACTTGGGTAACGCGCGCCATAAACGATTGTTGAGCTGATTGCACCAGGACCAGCCATTAGTGGCATCGCTAGTGGTACAACGCCGATCTGTTCGCGGCTAACGTACTCAGATTTTTCTTGTTTGTTCTGCTTATCCTCACCGAGCTTACCGCTCATCATCGAAAAGGCGATGCTTAACAGCAGCAAGCCACCCGCCACTCGGAATGAATCCAGTGAAATACTGAACATATCCAACAGTAACTGACCTGCAAGCAGGGAAATGATCAGGATCACGGCCACTGCCACATTGGCTGTTGTCGCGGTTTTGATCTTTTCTTCTGGTGTCATATGTCCGCTTACAGACACGAAAACAGGCATGATGCCTACGGGGTTAACGGCGGCAACCA
>NZ_JAWOUT010000329.1:0-672 GCF_033339515.1 Vibrio sp. 2130-1 | reverse complement strand
GCCCCTTTTAGCCCATGAAGCCCCAGAAGAGCGATTAACGCAATTGCTTTACTTTGGCGCTCATCAAGCGACCAACAGCGAGATCGACCTTAGTGGCGAAGTGATCAGTAAGTATCGCCTAACTCATGAGTTGGGGCGTGGTGGTATGGGCGTCGTTTATGCCGCGCAACGCGCAGATGAGACCTTTGAGCAAGATCTTGCAATCAAATTCATCCAAAGCAATTTAAGTAATGTACTCGGACAACGGGCACTTTTCGATGAAGCGCAGCTACTAGCACGTTTAAATCACCCTTATATTGCGAAAGTCTTTGACGGCGGCCTGCATGACGGCTCGGTTTACATCGTCATGGAGCGCGTGTTTGGCCAAACATTGGATGATTATCTTGCCGAAGTCACGCTGACAGACCATGAGAAGCTCACGCTGTTTAAGCAGATTTGTCAGGCAATGGAACACGCGCATCACCACCATGTGTTACACGCCGATCTCAAGCCTGAAAATATCCTGATTGACCCAAATAAACGACCGAAATTGCTCGATTTCAACCTGACGCAGAAAGTGCAAAACAGCGGTGGCGAATCCCCACCCGCATTAATTGCGTTTAGCCAAAACTTTGCCAGTCCAGAACAACAGACTGGTCAGTTTCTGACGGCACAAAGCGATGTGTACTCTCT
>NZ_JAWOUT010000328.1:0-672 GCF_033339515.1 Vibrio sp. 2130-1 | reverse complement strand
ACCATCACGAAGCGTGGCAGGTGGTCGGTTGGAATTTCGATGAGAGCGTATTGAGAGTGGTCTTCTTTGCGCAGTTCGACGGCGAT
Organism: Vibrio sp. 2130-1; assembly: GCF_033339515.1. Taxonomy (NCBI): domain Bacteria; kingdom Pseudomonadati; phylum Pseudomonadota; class Gammaproteobacteria; order Vibrionales; family Vibrionaceae; genus Vibrio; species Vibrio sp. 2130-1. The sequence continues at coordinate 586 of NZ_JAWOUT010000328.1, read as the reverse complement.
GTAAGCGTATTCGTCTTTGAGGAATTGCAGCACGTCGATTTCATCTTTCATCAACAAAGGCGTGATATGTGGCATGACTTCTTTGCGGAAGTATTTGGTGATCCACTTTTCCTGCGCTTCATCGAGTTGATGCTCATTGACCAAGAAAATGCGACGCCGTGCCATTTCTCTAATTAATTCACTGTAAAGTTCGTCGAATTGTTCGTTAAGCTTAAGGGCTTTGGCTTGCATCTTACTCAACAGACGCTTGGAGTTGTCACTCCCTCCTCGCTCTTGGTTGATCAAAATACGACGTTTCACATCAGCGAAGCGCACTTTGTAGAATTCGTCGAGGTTGTTGGAAAAGATCCCAAGAAAACGAATACGCTCGATCAACGGAACGGTTTTGTCGGCCGCTTCTTGTAACACTCGTTCATTGAAAGATAACCAACTAAGCTCTTTTTCTATATATAGTTTTTCTGCGCTCATAACCTTACCTAGCCTAAAGTGAAGTAATCGTACTGATCATGGGGATAAACAGACGAGTGAAAACATTATGAGATTTTTGTTACAGATATATTTCATACCACGCATTGCATAAGAGTTG
>NZ_JAWOUT010000327.1:0-673 GCF_033339515.1 Vibrio sp. 2130-1 | reverse complement strand
GAGCTTGAAGCGAAAGGTCGGTGTCTGTGACGTAAATACTGATGTAAACCGGCTTGTAGTTGTCTTTCCAGATCATCGCGCTAATGCCGCGTGAACCGTAGTTACCTGCGCCAGAGCGGTCTGCAATCGACCAGCCTTTTGGCAGAACAGAGCGCATGAGCGAATCCGATACTTTGTTGTCTTGCATCCAGATTTTCAGCTGTGTGCGTGACTCGTAAGATAGGGCGTTATCTTCCATCAAGGTGTGCAGGGTGTTTACCATGGCGTTAGGCGTTGTGGTGTCTCGCTTGTCGCCCGGTTTTGCTTCATTCAAACGAGGCTCCAATCGGTCAAGTCGCGTTGCTTTGTCGCCAACAGAGCGCAAAAACAGCGTGACCGCTTTAGGACCACCAATTTCATTTAGCACTAAGTTCGCAGCGGTGTTGTCGCTCATCAACATGGCGGCTTCACAAGCGTGTTCGATACGCGTGCTTTGTCCAGCCAGTTTATCCATCACCGGAGACCAAACCACAATATTGCGTTCATCGATTTTCGCTGTGGCATTTTTGTTGAGTTTGCTGCTGTCCATGTCGCTTAGCATGGTGGCACACGCTAACGTTTTGAATGTGCTCATTAATGGGAAACGTTCGTCTCCGCGATAATCCCAACGCTCGTGCGTTTGTGTATCTCAGAC
>NZ_JAWOUT010000326.1:0-673 GCF_033339515.1 Vibrio sp. 2130-1 | reverse complement strand
TACTAGAAGCTCATCAAGGCATTGTTTTAGAGGGTAATAACCGAATTGGTGAGCCTAATAAACGCATCTCACTTCGCTCGCTTTCGGTCGAGTTGAAGGTTAACAATGAGCAAGCTTCTAGCATTGAAGATTACCAAAACAAACACACTGTTATTTATGGTGACCTTCTGTCGGCCTACCCAACAAAACTGCATAATGTTCTCATCGATGGGGATATAGTGCTAACGGGGTCGACGCTTCATATTGACGGTAAGTACAACACCATTATTAGTAAAATTTTGACTCACAGTACGACCGATATAATCAATACTAACGTTTGTGGCACCATTGAATCAAAAGGCCATCAATTGCATCTCAAGACGAATCACCCTTTCCAACAACATTTCGTCGTCGGTGATATTGTGGCGCACAGTTCTCTGCTTATTGATGATATGGCGATTTACGGCACGACGGAGTCCAAAGGTGCATCTGCCGCACTGAACGGTTCGTTCTACGCGAAAGATACTGCGATTAAGTACTGCCAGACATTAAACTTTAATCAAGGTGTTGGAAGTCAGGTTTGCGGCGAAATCCAACAAACGCCGGGAAGTTCGCACCCTCATAGTGTAACTGGCAAGTATTCTCAGTTCTGCGGTGTTGGCCAATCACGTTGCGATTACTCGAGCTCCATTTG
>NZ_JAWOUT010000325.1:0-673 GCF_033339515.1 Vibrio sp. 2130-1 | reverse complement strand
TGCTGTTGTCAATCACAACCATTTCGATGCCAAGGATTTCAGCGTAGTCGGCAAGCATCGGCAATGTGACAGCTTGGCTGTACACTGCGTGATGTGCGCCGCCAGCGTGAATCCACGCGGCTGCTGCGATATTTAAGTTGGGCTGAGGTTCCCAAAGCGCGTGAGCTACAGGCAAATGTGGCAGTGACTGTGGTGGTGTGACGGTATCAATCACGTTGACGATCATTCTAAAGCGATCGCCAAGATCAATAATCGACACGTTTAACGCTTCACCAGATTGGCCGCTGAAAATTAAGCGTGGAATATCGCAACGACAGCCAATGGTGTGACGATGAACTTCCAATCTTGGTTTCGCTGCTGCGATAGTTGGACAAACTTCTAGCATGTGAGCGCCTAACACTTGCCCTTTTTCGCCGAAGTTGTAGGTATAGTCTTCCATAAAAGATGTACCGCTCGGTTTGCCTTGCCCCATGACTTTCATGATGTGCGTCATTGCTGCGGTTTTCCAATCACCCTCTCCGCCGTAACCAAAACCTTTAGCCATTAAGCGCTGCGTTGCTAGTCCTGGTAAATTTGTTAAGCCAGTTAGGTTCTCAAACGTGTTGGTGAAAGCGCCTGCTCCAACAGATTTGAGGAAAGATTCCATCCCAAGTTCTAAACGTGCCTCTTGCGA
>NZ_JAWOUT010000324.1:0-673 GCF_033339515.1 Vibrio sp. 2130-1 | reverse complement strand
CAAGATGCAGAGAGTAATGAAGTTGTCTCGATTTCTGATGTGACCTTGAGAAACTGGAACAAAACTTACGAGCACTTACCCTGCTACCATTCAGGAGAACACACGCACTACATGAGCGCGAGTGAAGTGTATTGGTTAATGAGACGAGAGGATAAAAACTGGGCCGGTGGCTACGATGAGCCTGGTCGAGAGACTTATGTTTCTTTTGTTGATAAGCAATACCAGTTGTTCAGCCCTGAAAGCAGAGATAATTGGCTGATGTATGTGGAAGCTGAGTGTTGCAATCGTAATTTGCCACAAAAAATTCCATTTGGTGGCGGGCTACCAAAGGTTCAGTTACCCAATGTTGATGATAATTTTAAATCAATCAGGTGCTTAACGTCTCTCTCCGAACCGCTTAGACCAGAGATGGACGAAAGCACACGATGGCAGCTTACCAAGCTATTAACACTGAACCATTTTACTGAAGCTGACGGCTTAGCAACGTTAAAACAAACATTGAACTTGTATGCATTTGCAGGCACTGCCGAAACAAAAGCCGTTATAGATGCTCTAGTCAAGCTAGAGTTTGAACATACAACCGGTAGGGTTAGTCAGAAAGGAAAAGTTGGTTTTGCACATGGAGTAAAGCTGGTTCTAACAGTATCCGATCAGATACTGCCAAAAGAGCAGA
>NZ_JAWOUT010000323.1:0-675 GCF_033339515.1 Vibrio sp. 2130-1 | reverse complement strand
ATGGCGTGTTCAAGCGTAGCACAGAGAGATTTTAGCCTTGGTACGCCACAATAAGAGCTACTGCCGTGCAGTTTGTGGATCACATGAATTAACTCTTCACGCGAATAATCGTCTTGCTCAAGTGCGTGGTCGACAACTTCTTCTACTTCTGGAATGAAATCGATCAACATACGCAGCATATCTTTGGCTAAGTCTTCCTTATTAGCGCTCTGTTTCAATGCGGCTTGCCAGTCAATAATCACATCAGGTTGTGTATTTTCAGCTGTGGCAGGTGCTTCACTTGCTGGTTCATCGACGTAGGACGGCGCAACTTTCCCTATGCTTTCTGTACAGGTATTCGGATTCCAGTGGACCAACACTTGTTGCAGTACATGCTCTTCAATTGGTTTGGTGAGGTAATCATCCATACCTGCGGCGAGCAGACGATCGCGCTCCCCGGCCATGGCGTGCGCGGTAACGGCGATCACTGGTGTGTCTTTGTTTAACTCAAGCTCTTTGATGTTCTGACAAGCGGTCACGCCATCCATTAATGGCATTTGGATGTCCATAAAAATCAGGTCGTATTTCTTCTCGGTAGCGAGATTTACGGCTTGCTGACCATTGCTACAAGCCGTTACGGTTTCAACCCTTTCTTTCAGTAGTGCTGAAATCAGGTTTAGGTTTGCAGGGTTATCA
>NZ_JAWOUT010000322.1:0-676 GCF_033339515.1 Vibrio sp. 2130-1 | reverse complement strand
CTACCCTCACCTAGCCAATAACCCTGTTCACGCATCGCTACTTGCCATCCACGAACTGGCAACAACAGAGTGGGATAAAGGCAATGATTACTTCCCGCCAACAAGCTTCCAAATTCCCAATGTATCTGCGGGTACAGGGGCATCTAACGTGATTCCTGGCGAGTTCAACGTTCAATTCAACCTACGTTTTAGCACCGAACTGAACAATGACACTATCGTCCAGCGCGTAACAGAAACACTGGATAAGCATGATCTCAACTACGATCTACATTGGACATTCAATGGCGACCCGTTCTTAACGGACACGGGTGCCCTACTTGATGCTGTGGTCGCTGCCGTAGCGGAAGTGAACAACACTAAACCAGCTCTGCTCACAACGGGGGGTACATCAGACGGACGTTTCATTGCTCGTATGGGCGGTCAAGTTGTTGAGCTTGGGCCTGTCAATGCCACGATTCACAAAGTGAACGAGTGCGTAAAAGTGGACGATCTTGAGAAGTTGACTGACATGTACGAAAACACCTTAAAACACCTACTCGCGAAGTAATCGCACGTAGTTAACCCATTGATGAGCATACCATGACTCCTGCGCAACTCACCGGAACAACCGATTCTCACCTTCAATCAACCATGGTTGGTCAGAAGGCTTTTTTAATGCATCCCGATGTCGCGAACG
>NZ_JAWOUT010000321.1:0-676 GCF_033339515.1 Vibrio sp. 2130-1 | reverse complement strand
TCTACTTCTATTGAAAAACCAAAGCATGTGCCCACCCCCTTGGTCGAGGTTGCCACTAGCTTGCCTCCCATCATTGACACTAGTTGGCGACAAATCGCAAGCCCTAGCCCTGTTCCGCCAAACTGTCTCGAAACGCCTTCGTCTTCCTGAGTAAACGGCTCAAAAATGGTCGCCAGTTTGTCCCTTTCAATGCCGATGCCCGAATCCTTGATCAGGAATGTGAGCGAACCTCGCCCTTGCTCTAACGCTTCTTCGTAACTCACGTCGACTAAGATATAGCCTTGTTCAGTAAACTTAACGGCATTGGAAACCAGGTTAGTAATGATCTGTTTGATGCGATGATCACCGACCATTACGCGAGCCGGAATGTTTTCATCCAATGAAATATCGAGTTCAAGCTGTTTAGACGTGGCTTTAGATTGAAACAAAATCACCGATTGATAAACGACTTCGCGAATGTCAGCTTCAACCAACGACAATTCGAGGCGCCCCGACTCGATCTTAGACAAATCTAGAATATCGTTTAGCAATGCAAGCAAAGTGTGGGAAGAGGTATCGATGTCATCCACGACTTCTTGCTGATGAGGCGACAGCTCACTTTGCGACAAAATTTCAGTCATCCCCATGATGCCATTCAACGGCGTTCGAATCTCATGGGACATATTGGCCAGAAATA
>NZ_JAWOUT010000320.1:0-676 GCF_033339515.1 Vibrio sp. 2130-1 | reverse complement strand
CGATTGGATCAACTACCGTTGCGTTGTCGTGCAATCCGGATTCTCCTATCGCAGATATTGCTGATATCGCAATAAGTCCCGTTGTTGGCCCAGAAGCCTTGACGGGGTCCACTCGCTTAAAATCAGGCACCGCTCAAAAGTTGGTGCTCAACATGCTCACTACAGCAAGTATGATACGTTTAGGTAAGAGCTACCAAAACTTGATGGAGGACGTGAAAGCGACCAACAACAAATTGGTCGCGCGTGCTGCTCGCATTGTTATGCAGGCGACGGAGTGCACTAAAGAAGAGGCAACCGAGGTACTTAAGCAGACCAATTATGAGGTGAAACTGGCAATCTTAATGATCTTGACCGATCTTGATATCGAGTCCGCACGTCAGCACCTTCATCATCAAGAGGGCTTCTTGCGTAAAGCGGTAGAAAGCCACAAAGCAAACTGACCTAATGTAAGAAGGTTGGACAGTAAAAAGGTGGCTCATGGGCCACCTTATCTTTTTGCCGGAGCTGATACATCAAGCATCAATCCTCGTCATACAACCACTCATCAAATTCGCGATTTAACTCGTTATTCACCTTACGCTTGAGCTGGTCTGGATCAGTGGCATTTTTAACGCGTTCCACTTTATTCGTGTACTGGCTTGTCGCCTCGTTTACTTCCCGTTTCATTTTGTTTTGC
>NZ_JAWOUT010000319.1:0-676 GCF_033339515.1 Vibrio sp. 2130-1 | reverse complement strand
AAGAAGTTCTTCTATCGTATTGTGCCCTGCATCTTCAACGACTTCACTCAGATCTAAGGTGTCCAAATCTCTCTCAAAACCTCTAATTAGATCTGTTCCTGTATCCAAGGAGTCGTTGACCCATTTAAAGACATCTGCCTCGTTATCATTGCCGATCAAGATGTCATGACTTACATCTACTTCAGCTTCAATAATATTTGCAGAGCCATTACTTGAAGCATTTACTCCTCCGTTTTCATCAATAATGAATTGCAGGGTATTCTCACTTTGATCGCCATCGTTATCCGTCAATACATAATCGAAGTCTAACGTTTCAACTGTATCACCCACCGCACCATAAAATGCATACGCACCGTCGTTTAAGTCGATTTCCAGAGTATGTTTGCTGTCGATATAGATAGTAAGCTGCATCGTTGTGTCGTCAAATGCATGCGAAATACCATCGTTATTGTCAGTAACTATTAGGTCTGTACCATCAAACGAATAAGTGACACCGTCATGTTCTATTTCGCTAATATAACCACCATCTGCACCAATACCTGTATCTGGAGAAGTGGTATACATCAAGTTCCCCCCAACAGGTTGAATCACTGACTGCAACATAACCGGAGGTAATTGAGTTACGTCAGGAACCACAACACCATCAAGATCTTGATTCAAGAAGCCATCATATGCT
>NZ_JAWOUT010000318.1:0-676 GCF_033339515.1 Vibrio sp. 2130-1 | reverse complement strand
AACCTCTTCAGATGACTTCGCACATGATGCAATCATTCCAAACTTCTACCTATCACACCAATACAACGAACAATTCGCAATCGGCCTAGCGTTCGGTACGAACTACGGTATGGAAACGGATCTAGGCAAAGGCTTTGCCGCCTCTCATTTTGGTAACGAAGCAAGCGTAACCACAATGGAAGCAAACCTAAACGCAGCATACAAAATTAATGATGCGGTAAGTATTGGTGGTGGTATTCGTTACATCATCGGTGAAGGAAGTTTTGGCGCTACGACTCCTAAAGTAAACGTATTACAAAAACCTCAAGGTACGACTCTTAAGTACATGGAAGGTGACGATACGGCTTGGGGTTGGCAATTGGGTACAGCGTGGCAGATCAATGAAAACAACCGCATCGGTTTCACGTACAAATCTGAGGTTGAGCTGAAGCTTGAAGGTCATGCTGAGGGCCTTGGTTTTGGCTTCGGTACTCCTAAGCTTCCACAGCTGCGTGACAATGGCTACATGTACCTAAACCTACCAGCAACGGCTGAACTAGCGAGCTTCCACCAAGTAACATGCCAACTTGCGTTACACGCAAGTTTCAACTGGACTGACTGGAGCTCTTTCGAGAAGCTAGAAGCTCACCTAGAAACCGCTGGTACACACATGGTGAAAGTGGAAAACTGGGAAGAT
>NZ_JAWOUT010000317.1:0-676 GCF_033339515.1 Vibrio sp. 2130-1 | reverse complement strand
TGGAAGGAGACGTTTAGGTTCCATGGTTGATTTGAACAGATTTACAATGGAACTTGGAAGGAGACGTTTAGGTTCCATGGTTGATTTGAACAGATTTACAATGGGAACACAGCCAACCATGACACTTTCCTCGTCTACTTGCTTTGGTAGCCAGTCATCGCTTGTATCGAAGTAAAAACAAATCTCGACCTGCCCTTGAATCTCTAACTTATCTAAGCCGAGCTCGATCAAGTCAAAGAACATGAATTTTTCTGGGAAATGAAGGTACTCGACCAATAAACGAGATCCCGAAAAACTTCTCTTACTGTAAGGGACGACTTGTTCCTCGTCCCCAAAACCAACCGATTGAAGATGCCTCTTAGTTAGAGGCATGATTTCTTTACCATCCAATACGATTGAAAGACCAATCAAACTTTGGAATAACATTTGATATAGCTTGAGTGTTAATTGCGTCTGTCCATTTAAGTACAAACGCAAACAATCGATACCCATGGAATTGATAGAGGACTCTGAATCATGAGCACTCAGCCGACACCTTAGTACAGAGTGCGCATTATGCTCCCACTTAGAGCCAGTAGGCTTGAAAGGCGCGTTCTCAAATGAACCAGAGATAATATCGAGTGGATACATTGTTGTCGGGTAACCGGTTCGAAACTGACAATCTTGATATCCAGGG
>NZ_JAWOUT010000316.1:0-676 GCF_033339515.1 Vibrio sp. 2130-1 | reverse complement strand
TTTTTCTAGTACTGACAAGTTTTCTGCAAACATCGAGGCATCGTAGGCAGGATCTTGATAAGAGTTGATCTGGTGATCACCCGTTGCATTACATTCTGCCGCACTGTTTGGGCCAAATTCTTCAACACAGTTGTGAACCATATGGTCATAACTGTGGTTTGCGACGATGTGGCCGCTATCCAACGCCAGTTTTAGTGCCTCTAACGCTCTGTCTTCGTTTTCATCACCAATACCATCTAGATGCCACGCATTAAAGTAAAACGTCGCTTTTACTTCTTCTTGATTTAGCACATTAATGACGTCAATTGAGGCGTTGATTGGGCCATCATCAAACGTCAGATAAATGGTTCCTTTGGTGTCAGTTTGGGCAAATGCATATTGAGATAGAGCGGCACTTACAAGCGTTGCAATAGCCAGTTTATTTAATTTCATTTTCGATTCCTTTTCGAAATTAATAATGACGTTGTCAGTAGTAATATATTGATAGTTGTAAATGTAAATTTGTAATCTTCCTTAATTCTCTGACTTTTATCCTAGACCTAAATAATTATTAAAAAATAGACCTTATTTTCTAAAGTGAGATTCTGTTCACGAATAACGCAACCGGTTGCGCTTTTTTGTGTTGATTATTTTTGCTACAGTTTTTGCAGGTTGAAATTTACACAACGGGAGTAAG
>NZ_JAWOUT010000315.1:0-677 GCF_033339515.1 Vibrio sp. 2130-1 | reverse complement strand
TCGATAGCATAGCGTTTATCCATCCGTTGAGTCTTCTCGCCGTTCAAAATTCTCGTTCTAATGATCAAGCTTAGAAGATGGCTTTTTGTTGTTCGAATTTCCCTAACGTTGTTCCTGCCTTTATCTACCATCCTTTCGCTCGGCATTGCCGTTCGATTCTGAGCGCGACTTGCTGTACTTGGTGATCAAGATAATCGGTCGAACTCACCATTTGTCGCATGTCTTCAACAAAATGAGCGGGGCGAATCATCCGCAAAGTGTTTTCGTTTTTGCAAATAAAGTCGACACGCGGAATGCCAAGTTCATCCTCGTATTCAATGATGTAAGTGGCGGCGGTTTGGTGATTAAGTTGTGTGTTGAGCTCGAACATCCAATTGAGATATTGCTCTTCAATCCAACTTGAATAGTGCTGCTGGAAATAGTTTTTAAGTGATTGATAGTTAGCACTATTGAAATGGTGATATGTATTTCGTACTGCCGATTGCGGCTCACTTGTCGTTGGTGTGTACAGTTCTATGGGTAATTGATAGGGGTAGCGATCGTGGCTCCAATCTTCGATCACCGATTTAACGTGATTCAAAATGTAGTGCAGGGCGCTGAACAATCTCGCATAAACGAGGCGAGACCCGTAGAACAGGCGTAAATGTTCACCATTGTATTGATTGATGTAATTGAGC
>NZ_JAWOUT010000314.1:0-677 GCF_033339515.1 Vibrio sp. 2130-1 | reverse complement strand
GAGAGATTGTACTAGATGAATAAATGGCTGATAACCAGTGGTGTCATGCTTTCACTGCTTAGCGCAAACAGTTACGCGGTGATGGGCAAGCGTTATGTCGCTACTCCGCAGCAATCACAATGGGAAATGGTGGTAAATACCCCTTTGGAATGTCAGCTTGTGCATCCAATTCCAAGCTTTGGTGATGCGGTGTTTTCGTCGCGTGCGAGTAAAAAAATCAATTTGGATTTTGAACTTAAGATGCGTCGCCCTATGGGTGAAACACGCAATGTCAGCTTGATCTCAATGCCACCGCCTTGGCGACCAGGTGAGCACGCCGACCGCATCACGAATCTGAAGTTTTTCAAACAGTTTGATGGGTATGTCGGTGGTCAAACTGCTTGGGGTATTTTATCTGAATTAGAGAAAGGCCGTTACCCAACATTCAGCTATCAAGATTGGCAAAGTCGCGATCAACGAATTGAAGTCGCGTTGTCATCCGTATTATTCCAAAGTAAGTACAATGCGTTTAGTGATTGTATCGCCAACTTGTTGAAGTACAGTTTTGAAGATATTGCGTTTACGATTTTGCATTACGAACGTCAGGGTGACCAACTGACGAAAGCGTCTAAAAAGCGTCTTGCTCAGATTGCTGATTATGTGCGTCACAATCAAGATATCGACCTCGTGCTGGTGGC
>NZ_JAWOUT010000313.1:0-678 GCF_033339515.1 Vibrio sp. 2130-1 | reverse complement strand
TGTTTGTTGGCTCTTGTACGAACTCTCGCATCGAAGACATGCGCGCTGCCGCCGTCGTGGCGAAAGGCCGTAAGGTCGCATCGCACGTTCAAGCATTGATTGTCCCGGGCTCAGAACAGGTGAAAGCACAAGCAGAAGCCGAAGGCTTGGATGTCATCTTTAAAGAAGCGGGCTTTGAATGGCGTCTACCAGGTTGTTCAATGTGTTTAGCAATGAACAATGACCGTTTGGGACCTCACGAGCGTTGTGCATCAACATCAAACCGTAACTTTGAAGGTCGTCAAGGCCGTGATGGTCGTACCCACTTGGTTAGCCCTGCAATGGCAGCCGCGGCAGCTATCGCTGGTCACTTTGTTGACATTCGTGAATTAACTTTTGATAAACAGGATTAGGGAGAACAATCATGTCAGGTTTTAAACAACATACTGGTTTGGTTGTGCCTCTAGATGCCGCCAACGTTGACACGGATGCCATCATTCCAAAGCAGTTTTTACAAAAAGTTTCTCGCCTAGGTTTCGGTAAGCATCTTTTCCATGACTGGCGCTTCCTTGATGATGCAGGCGAGCGACCAAACCCTGAGTTTGTAATGAATGCGCCACGTTACCAAGGCGCTTCTATCCTACTTGCGCGTGAAAACTTCGGCTGTGGCTCATCTCGTGAACACGCACCTTGGGCTTT
>NZ_JAWOUT010000312.1:0-678 GCF_033339515.1 Vibrio sp. 2130-1 | reverse complement strand
GGAACTGCGCTCACGCGTCAAAGAGCTCAACAGCACGTTACCTGATCGTGCCATTGCCAAAAAAGTCGTCAATTTAGGCCTAGAGAGCGATTCCGAACTCGGTTCCCAGCTCGCCAAGAAGAAAGACAATGCCTCCTCTACGCTAGAGACGTTAGAACAATACCATCAAGCAGGTGCTTCTCTCCGTTCTATCAATGTTTGTGCCGCTCGCATCGCTGACATGGTGAAGAGCCTAAAAGGCTACGCGAGATCTGATGATGAACGCATGCACTACGCCGATATCCATGAAGGCATCGAAGACACTTTAGTGATTTTCGAAAACAAGCTAAAGGTACATCAAGTTTCAACAGATTACGCCCCACTTCCGCGTATGCTTTGCCAACCTATTGCATTGCAACAAGTATGGACCAACCTAATATCCAATGCGATTGACGCCTTTCCTGATAAAGGATCGTTAAAAATACAAACGAGAGAAGTTGAAAAAAACCAACAGCGTTATGCCGTGATTTCATTTGAAGATAATGGATGCGGTATTCCGGATTCTCAGAAAAAAGCAATTTTTGAACTCAACTTTACAACCAAAAAAGAAGGCAACTTTGGCTTAGGTATTGGACTGTCTATTTGCCAACAAATCGTTGCAGCACACAAAGGCTGGATTGATGTTCAATCGGAACTCAA
>NZ_JAWOUT010000311.1:0-678 GCF_033339515.1 Vibrio sp. 2130-1 | reverse complement strand
TGGACGACGACCAGCGCCGGTTCTTCGTCCGCTTCGGTGTGAGCAAGGCCAACTATGGCGCACCGTTCGCTGATCGGTGGTTCAGGCGGCATGACGGCGGGGTGCTCAAGCCCGCCGTGCTGGAGAGGCAGCGCAAGAGCAAGGGGGTGCCCCGTGGTGAAGCCTAAGAACAAGCACAGCCTCAGCCACGTCCGGCACGACCCGGCGCACTGTCTGGCCCCCGGCCTGTTCCGTGCCCTCAAGCGGGGCGAGCGCAAGCGCAGCAAGCTGGACGTGACGTATGACTACGGCGACGGCAAGCGGATCGAGTTCAGCGGCCCGGAGCCGCTGGGCGCTGATGATCTGCGCATCCTGCAAGGGCTGGTGGCCATGGCTGGGCCTAATGGCCTAGTGCTTGGCCCGGAACCCAAGACCGAAGGCGGACGGCAGCTCCGGCTGTTCCTGGAACCCAAATGGGAAGCCGTTACCGCTGACGCCATGGTGGTCAAGGGTAGCTATCGGGCGCTGGCTCGTGAAATAGGCTATGCCAATATCGAGGACTCAAAGCCCATCAGGGACTGCATTGAACGGCTTTGGAAGGTGTCCATCATCGCCCAGAATGGCCGCAAGCGGCAGGGCTTCCGGCTGCTTGCCGAGTACGCCAGCGACGAGGCAGACGGGCGCCTGTATGTGGCCCTG
>NZ_JAWOUT010000310.1:0-679 GCF_033339515.1 Vibrio sp. 2130-1 | reverse complement strand
GGATCGGTTAGTAAGACGTTTAACGGCGTGTTGGGCGGCGATGCTATCGCCCGCGGCGAAATTAAGCTCAGCGATCCGGTCACGAAATACTGGCCAGAACTGACAGGCAAACAGTGGCAGGGTATCCGCCTGCTGCACTTAGCCACCTATACGGCAGGCGGCCTACCGCTGCAGATCCCCGATGACGTTAGGGATAAAGCCGCATTACTGCATTTTTATCAAAACTGGCAGCCGCAATGGACTCCGGGCGCTAAGCGACTTTACGCTAACTCCAGCATTGGTCTGTTTGGCGCGCTGGCGGTGAAACCCTCAGGAATGAGTTACGAAGAGGCAATGACCAGACGCGTCCTGCAACCATTAAAACTGGCGCATACCTGGATTACGGTTCCGCAGAACGAACAAAAAGATTATGCCAGGGGCTATCGCGAAGGGAAGCCCGTACACGTTTCTCCGGGACAACTTGACGCCGACGCCTATGGCGTGAAATCCAGCGTTATTGATATCGCCCGCTGGGTTCAGGCCAACATGGATGCCAGCCACGTTCAGGAGAAAACGCTCCAGCAGGGCATTGCGCTTGCGCAGTCTCGCTACTGGCGTATTGGCGATATGTACCAGGGATTAGGCTGGGAGATGCTGAACTGGCCGCTGAAAGCTGATTCGATCATCAACGGCAGCGACA
>NZ_JAWOUT010000309.1:0-681 GCF_033339515.1 Vibrio sp. 2130-1 | reverse complement strand
TGTTGATGCTGACGGAGAAAGCTTCTTTTGACAAAGTGATGTTCGAAACGATTTCTGCTTTTGCAACGGTTGGGCTTACTGCAGGTTTGACGGCAGAGCTTTCAGAGCCTGGAAAGTACATCATGATCGTCGTGATGATCATTGGCCGTATTGGGCCTTTGACGCTCGCATATATGTTAGCGAGACCAGAGCCAACCTTGATTAAGTACCCAGAAGACACGGTTCTTACTGGATGATTTGTCAGTAATAAGCAAAATGAACGTAAAATAACGCTTTGAATTTAAAGTGATATTTTGACTTTTTTGAGCGTCGATTGGTCATCGGCGCTCAAACATTTATAAATAACGTGGTCTTCTGCTCAAATTTTCTTTTTGATCCCCTTGTCAGCATTCCCTTATCCTTTCATTTCTGTACCATTCATTCACTTAATTTATATCTAATGCGTAAATAACCATCAGGTAACCGCTCGTTAAATTGATGGGTATCTGAGTTCGTTTTATGCATGGTGAATTGAAAAGATGGAGCCGTACTTTGAAATTCCACACCTTTGCCTTGACCATGCTGACTGCACTTGTTGCCGGAAACAGTATGGCAACGACCCCACCATCGCCAATTTGGCATCCGATCACGCTGAGTGACGGAAGCAATAGCGAGGCGATTTTACGCGGAACTGCTGATTTC
>NZ_JAWOUT010000308.1:0-681 GCF_033339515.1 Vibrio sp. 2130-1 | reverse complement strand
TTTATTCTTGAGATTTTACGCTTCAATAAACTAGCAAAAGCGTCTGCTACTGAGCAAATATCGAGTTCTCAATCGCTGGGTGCATTTTTGGATGAGCACCAGTGTAGTGATTTCTTTTCTGACAACTATATTCTGCCAATGGGCGCGGCGATTTGGTCATCTTCCCTCGCTGACATGCGTGCATTTCCATTGATGTTCTTCTTACGCTTTTTCCTCAATCACGGTTTGTTAGACGTGACGAATCGTCCGCAATGGTATGTTATCAAGGGTGGTTCACGTGCTTATATTTCACCTTTAACGCAAGGGTTTGCAGACAAGATTCGACTGAATAGTCCGGTTGAAAAAGTTGTTCGCAGTGAACAAGGTGTAGCGATTTATGCAAATGGGCAGTGTGAATGGTTTGATGAAGTCATTTTTGCTTGCCATAGCGACCAAGCTTTAGCGATGCTCAGTGATGCCTCGTCATGTGAAAACGACATTTTGTCTAATATGGCTTACCAAGCAAATGATGTGGTTCTTCACACTGACACGAGTGTAGTACCGAAACGAAAATCTGCATGGGCATCGTGGAACTATTTGCTGGAAGGAGGCGAAGATGAGCTGAAACGATTGCCGTCCCTGACGTACAACATGAACATTTTGCAGCATATCGACTCTTCACACACATTCTGCGTCACCTTA
>NZ_JAWOUT010000307.1:0-681 GCF_033339515.1 Vibrio sp. 2130-1 | reverse complement strand
ATAACCCAGAAATTACATTAATTATTAAAAAGGCTTTGTATCAGCTCAGTAATTTGACAGACGACTATTTGCTAGCAAAGTTTAAGTTAAAAACGGTATATAACGAACTAGTAACCGCACAACTCCAATACGTAAAGTCATTCAGTTCTGTGCAAATCATTAAAACAAAGGAGCTGTTACATCGAGGTTTTTCAATACCCAATATTAAGTTGCGTGGAACAAGGGAACTTAGCCACTCTTTACTAGTACCAGTTAGCAATAGCAAAGATACCTTAAGAGAAGTACGGGAGTTTGCAAAAGGAAGTGGTACTGACTTCGTATTGCCCATCTGTATAAATAATGGCAATGTGGTGTCAGACCAATTTGTGCCTACCAAGACCTGGCTGGCCAGCCACATATAGATACAAGCTTGATCATAACCATATAAAAACAAAAGATAATTGATACATACTTGGTAACATCTTAGTATGTGTCAATATGGTTTTTTTTTACGCAAAGTAGGAAGTATGTTGTTCTTTCTTGAAAAATTGGGGATCAAGGCAGCGATGCACTGTCGGCTCGTGAATGGTAATCAAGAGCATTTATTATGGGGACTGGATTGGAACTCGAAAAGAGCACTACTTGAGTCAAAAAATCGCTGGTTTTGGCTACCTTTACAAAATGTAGAAATATCGAATGTTA
>NZ_JAWOUT010000306.1:0-681 GCF_033339515.1 Vibrio sp. 2130-1 | reverse complement strand
GTCACTTAAGCTTGTTTACGTTGAGCTGCTTTTTTCGCTAGCTTTGCTTCGCGTCGCTGCGCACGTTGCTTAGCACTTTCACCACCAACGTGCTGCTCGCCTCGTTGATCGGCTAATGAAACTTGCTTTTCGCGCTCGCGGAATCGCGCAACTTGCTCTTCTGAATGTTTGCCGTGACATTTCGGGCAGCTCACGCCTTGCTCGAACAATTCAGACTGCTTGTCTTCTTCTGTGATCGGTAATCGACAAGCGTTACACAAATCGTAATCGGCTTTCTCAAGCTGGTGGTTGACAGCCACACGACCGTCAAACACGTAACAATCGCCTTCCCACATGCTCTCTTCTTGTGGTACTTCTTCAAGGTATTTAAGAATGCCGCCTTCTAGGTGGTAAACTTCCTCAAAGCCTTGCTCTTTCATGTAAGCGGTTGATTTTTCACATCGGATACCACCTGTACAGAACATCGCCACTTTCTTGTGCTTTGCCGGATCCATGTTTTCTTTCACATAGCCTGGGAACTCACGGAACGTTTCGGTATTTGGGTTTACAGCCCCTTTGAAGGTGCCGATTTCGATTTCGTAATCGTTGCGAGTATCCACCACAAACACTTCTGGATCGGCGATCAAATCGTTCCAGTCTTGAGGTTTCACATACGTACCCACCACATGGCGAGGGTCGATG
>NZ_JAWOUT010000305.1:0-682 GCF_033339515.1 Vibrio sp. 2130-1 | reverse complement strand
TTAGAATTACATTTTGAGAGGAATCGCAATGAGACAAGTATCTCTGGCGCTTATATTACTTACGACTTTAGCAGGCTGTCAGCTGACAAATGTGGAAGGTGAAATTGACGACGTAAAAGTAAAAGTCAGCACAAATAATGACAATCATGGGCCGCATGGCAATGGTAGCTTTTGCCCCCCTGGTCAAGCTAAAAAAGGCAATTGCTAAAGCGGCTTGTATATCGGTTTGAAGCAAATAGTTTAAAAAAGAGCGGTTTGATGCCGCTCTTTTTTCGATTAATTTAATCTTCGTTAGTAGACGATATTTTATGAATCGCTAAATCCGCACCATTAAACTCGTCTTCTTCTGAAAGCCTTAAACCTGTTAGAGCGTTAATTGCGCCATAGACCACAAGAGCACCTAAAACCGCAATGGAAATGCCAAGAAATGTCCCTAAAACTTGAACCGCGAAGCTAACACCGCCCATTCCACCAAATCCACTTTGACCAAAAACTCCTGCAGCGATCCCGCCCCAAGCACCACATACGCCATGCAAAGGCCACACACCCAGTACGTCATCGATTTTGGTTCGGTTTTGCAGGTATGTAAACAGATACACAAACAAAACCCCGGCAACGGCACCTGTCACTAATGCACCAAGCGGATGCATTAAATCTGACTCCGCGCAAACCGCAACCAAAC
>NZ_JAWOUT010000304.1:0-682 GCF_033339515.1 Vibrio sp. 2130-1 | reverse complement strand
TCTTCTGAATGAAGATGACACTTGTACTTCCGACGTCTTTTGTACGTCATAGAGGCCTCTTAAGCACCTCGCTTCTTTTGATTTGAAATACCGAGTCTATAGTTTGTCTGCGAGTTTCTTTAAATAGCTTTTGGCTAATTCATTATTATCGCGGCTAAGCCATTTTATGCAGTCAAACAATTCCCAAATCAGACCTTGGTCGCCAATAGTATAAACAGGAAAATCTTCATGCTTGGGTGCCGGTTCGTTAGTAACCAGTTCATTAATAAATTCATCTTTATCGAATAGGATTATGAAGGGCTTAGAAAGCTTAAAAGGTTCACTCAAATCTAAGCAATGAATCTCAGCACTAGTTAGATCGTTGAAGATATATTTTTTGAAGTGTGCCATCTCATTATGATCACCTTCTAAGCGATAGAAGATCTCTCTGTCAGCTTCAAACTGAGCAAAACAAGGCTCAGCATTTTTATGGAAATTGTTTTTGGTGAAAACAACAACATCCGCATCCGATACTCGGTCTCCCTTTCCTGAAGACAATGAACCTAGCAATACCGCGGCAATAACATTCTCTTCATTGACAAAGGCGTTATATACCGACTCCACCAATGCCTTCTGTAAAGGCAAATGATCTAGATTTAACATTTCCATTTTCAAAGCTCTCTCCTTATAGCTTGTACGAACA
>NZ_JAWOUT010000303.1:0-683 GCF_033339515.1 Vibrio sp. 2130-1 | reverse complement strand
GAACTTAACGGTGTGCGAGCGCCTGTGTAACAAGCACCAGTTTCATAAATAAGCTTACAAACATAGAAGGGGAAAATGCATTAACTTGGTAGCAGAATCTCACCATTCAAATCATTCTGCACTGATTAGTTTTGTCGGACAGAAACCTGCTCTTGCGTTATGTACTTTTGAACAGCCCGAACTCTATTTTTACCTTCTTGCTTCGCTAAATAAACGGATTCATCGGCTGCGCGAATCAAATCGGTGTACGTACTCATGTTTTCTGTTCGTTCTGCAACACCAACACTGATGCTCCCTCTCCACGGTTCATAACACGTTGGAACGAGCATTTGAGAAACCTGTTTTCTTACCATTTCCGCAACATGTAACCCGCCGTCCAATCCTGTATCTGGACAAATAACAAAGCACTCATCACCTCCCAATCTGCACACGATATCATCGCTACGAAAATGATATTTAAGTGCCTGTGCAAGCTCGATTAACACCAAGTCTCCGGCCTCATGCCCACACGTATCATTGACTTGTTTAAAATAATCCGCATCAATCATGATACAAACCAAAGGCAGTGTTTTGTGCTCCGTGTCATCCCAAAGCTTTTTCAACGTTTTGATTGCACTGCGTCGATTAGGAAGTTGAGTTAATGAGTCCGTTAATGACAGCGCTTCCAGCTGCTTATTTGCCGT
>NZ_JAWOUT010000302.1:0-683 GCF_033339515.1 Vibrio sp. 2130-1 | reverse complement strand
TGGAGACTACAGCCGTAAACCCAACCCAACGGGCTTTGGGCATGGTAAGTACACGTTGCCAGATGTGAAAGCGCCAAAGTTTGAACCAGAAAAAGCGGCGGCAGCGTTTGAAGCTGCGGGCTTCGATAAGATTGGTTCCGATGGTATTCGCGTGAATGATAAAGGTCAGCGTTTGAGCTTTGAATTGACGTACTCATCTCCAGTTCATACACCGCGTATTGCTTTCTTGCGTGAACAGGCAAAATTGGCAGGGTTGGACATTGAGCTGAAGCTGATTGATGGTTCATCGATGTTCAAGTATGTGCGTGAGAAAAAACACGAACTTGCTTTCTTTGATATGGGGACTTCGGAAATCCCAACTTATTGGGAATACTTCCATTCCGTGAACGCGAACAAACCACAAACGAACTCATTCACTAACTACAGCACGCCAGAGCTAGATGAAAAGATCATTGCGTATCGCTTTAACATGGACATGGATAAGAAGATCCAATTAGGTCATGAGATTCAGCGAGACATTATTGATGCGCACGTGATTGTCACTGGCTACATGGTACCTTACGTTCGTTATGGACACTGGCGTTGGTTGAAATTGCCAGAGAAACCAATGAATCGAATGACAGAAGCGTTGTTCAGTGGCGGAATTATCGGTGATGGCACGTATTGGATCGACAAAGACGTGA
>NZ_JAWOUT010000301.1:0-683 GCF_033339515.1 Vibrio sp. 2130-1 | reverse complement strand
GGACTCTTCGCAAGGGATGACTGAAATATCGAGGTTCGAACGGTAAAAGCCAGTTACAGTAATGTGGTCACTCGCAATATCGAACTTATTTTTCATGTCCTCAATAACGGCGGGCGTTGCTGTGGCGGTCAGCAACAAGGTTTGGGGAATATTCAGTTCTCGCTGATATTGCGGCAACTTGAGGTAATCCGGACGGAAGTTATGTCCCCACTCAGAGATACAGTGCGCTTCATCGATCACCATCAAAGAGATTGGCACTTGGCGGATGAACTCGCGAAAGCGCTCGTTTTTGAGGCGTTCGACAGAAATCATCAAAATTTTGATTTCACCGTTTTTGACTCCAACCATTACGCATTGCGCTTCTTCTCTGCTTTGGCTGCTATCAATAGAAGCGGCGGCGATCCCTTTGCTTTGCAAAAAGCTCAGCTGATCTTTCATTAGTGCCAGTAATGGCGAGATCACTAAAGTGAGGTTTGGCAGCATGGTGGCGGGGAGTTGATAACAAAGAGATTTGCCCGAGCCCGTTGGAAATATTGCTGCTGCAGAGTAACCATTCATGACCGATTCAATAACTGGTTGTTGGCCTTGGCGTAATGAGTCAAAACCAAACACGGATTGAAGCGTTTGTAGTAACTGGGTACTTTGCATGTTAGGGAAACCTTTCTTCGGTGATAGACTAGGGT
>NZ_JAWOUT010000300.1:0-686 GCF_033339515.1 Vibrio sp. 2130-1 | reverse complement strand
TTCAAGGTTAGATTTTGCACAGCCTAACGCTTGAGTGAAGCGATAAGGAATAAAATAAGTGGGAGAGATTGAGAGCATGAGCACGAATTTACACTGGCAGTCGTTCGGTCAGGGACCGGATTTGGTGTTGCTGCATGGCTGGGGGATGAATGGCGCAGTTTGGCAGCAAACGGTCGAATCTCTGCAGGCCGATTTTTGTGTCCATGTCGTCGATCTTCCTGGATATGGTTTTAGCGCTGGGCATCATGGTGAAGACCTCGCACAAATCGCTGCCATGGTACTAAAAGATGCGCCAGAGAAAGCAGTGTGGCTAGGTTGGTCGTTGGGTGGTTTGGTTGCCACGCACATTGCGCTCAATGCTCCTCAACGAGTGAGTAAGTTGATCACCGTCGCCAGCTCACCAAAATTTGCCGCAGAAAAACCGTGGCGTGGCATTCAACCGAATGTACTGAGCGCGTTCACCTCTCAGTTACTAGAAGACTTCTCACTGACCATTGAGCGTTTTATGGCGCTGCAAGCCATGGGAAGTCCGTCTGCACGTAAAGATGTTAAACAACTCAAACAAGCGGTGCTATCGCGTCCTCAGCCGAACCCAGAGTCACTATTGGTTGGTTTAAATATTTTGGCGGATGTTGACCTGCGTGATGCTTTGATTTCCCTGACTATGCCGATGCTACGTCTTTACG
>NZ_JAWOUT010000299.1:0-687 GCF_033339515.1 Vibrio sp. 2130-1 | reverse complement strand
TTAATCACCGTAAAGTGTACCATTGGCTGACCCAGTTTATCTTCGCCATCAACCGCTTCCACGGCATCTGTTTGGTTCACAACATCAACCAGATGCGCGGACTCGGTGACGCCCCAAAACACTTTACTGATCCCAACTCTAAGCTCGTAATCATCCCAATACGTGAGAAAAAGCGCTTCTCTAATGTCACCGTGGGTTCTTTCATCATCGAGGCTATCGACTCGAAAAAACGGTGTGAAGGTGAAGCTACTATCTCCGCTTTGGAAGTCCCAGTAAAGTTCAGGCTGAACTACAACAGAGCTTTGGCCTTTACTCTGCCCTTGCAGCCCGTGAGAGAGAAATTGTCGATGCTCAACATTCAATTGCCCCGCAAGCTCAAATGCGAACAGCGAGGGCGTTACCAACATCGCGAGTAATCCGCCAAGTTGGTTTACTCCTTTGCCCATATTCATACCACTCCCTTATTTAACTCGCTTGAGCACGTTTTTGTTGAAGTCGTTCTCTTCCAACCCTGTTTGAAAGCGCAGATCGCTAGTGTTCAATTCTGTACTTTTGCCAGTTTGGTGATTCGTCATTGCCATGGTATGTGCACGCCAATATCTATCGAGGTACTGCTTATAATTAGCGAAAATTAGAGAATTCAATAACGCGCCTTTTCGGTCGTAAAACTCGACTTTGAGAGGGCGA
>NZ_JAWOUT010000298.1:0-689 GCF_033339515.1 Vibrio sp. 2130-1 | reverse complement strand
AACCTTGACTGATAACGTTGAGCGATGCTTCGCCAGCTTGCCAAGCGGCCATATTGGCTTCGGTCGCGGCGTATATCTGCTGCTTGATGGCAAACAACATGTTGTGAGCATTGATGCCCGTCGCCCCTAGCAACCCCAAAACGGTTTGATAGATTAAACCGCCTTCAAGCGTTAAAGGATCGACGCCGATACTGCGCACTGCACCACTAAACCACACCATGATCGCCGCAGTAACGTGAGACAGGCTTACCGCGACAAGAACAAATACGAAAAAGTGCAAAACGTCTTTAAACAGCCGAGAAGTAAAGTCCAGTGCTTGGGGTTCAAGCAATTGAATTCTCAAATGTTTGCAGTACAAATACGACATCATGGCGCTGATCAGCGCCAGCAGAGAGTTATTGGGCAACGTATACGTCGCGGATAAGCTTTCATTTTCTATCGACACCAAATAAAACATGATCAGCGAATAAATAATAAGCACCACACTCGATACATTGGCTTTGTGCGACAAATAATATGCAGCAACCACGCAAAATGCCGTGGGATATAGGTTGATCAAAATGTCGGAAAGGTGGAAAAGCAGTAAGGAAACATCACCCAAGCCCGCCACTCGAAATGCGTGACCAAGTAGAATAGCCAGCGCGTTGGATAATGTCAGTGGGAGAAGCAGTAACGCGATTGAAGCTAAG
>NZ_JAWOUT010000297.1:0-690 GCF_033339515.1 Vibrio sp. 2130-1 | reverse complement strand
CGCTGCAATGTTGGCGTTAGATGAAGAAGGGAATTTAGGTGTCAAAATACTGCAAGATGAACACGTTAAGTTTGTTCCTATTCAGTTAGTCAAAGCAGAAGAAGATGGCGTTTGGTTATCTGGGCTTGGCGAGCAAGCGGACATTATTGTATTAGGACAGGGGTTTGTTCGTGATGGCGATACCGTGATTGCGAATAAAGTCGGTGATGTCGCTGCCGATGCGGCCGAAAAATAGGGAGGCAGCATGTTTAGTATAATTGACGCTGCGTTATCCCGATCAAGAACGATGTTGACCTTGTTGGTGATGATCCTCATCGCAGGGGTCATTACTTACGTCACCATCCCAAAAGAATCTAGTCCCGATATCACTATTCCTATCATTTACGTCTCTGTGGGGCATCAAGGTATTTCTCCAACTGATGCTGAGCGTTTACTGGTTCGTCCTATCGAACAAGAACTGCGCTCAATTGAAGGGGTGAAAGAGATGACATCGGTTGCCTCCGAAGGCCACGCCTCAGTCACTTTGGAGTTTAGCGTTGGCGTGGATCTCGATAAAGCGATGGCGGATGTTCGCGACGTGGTCGATCTGGCGAAACCTAAGTTACCTGCAGACAGTGATGAACCGACGGTCAATGAAGTTACTTTTGCTTCAGAGGAGCCAGTTTTAACCGTTGTGCTTTATGGCACGGT
>NZ_JAWOUT010000296.1:0-691 GCF_033339515.1 Vibrio sp. 2130-1 | reverse complement strand
TCCAGAATAGACTGATGAAAAAGTAAATTAGTTGAAATATGCAAAACAACGACCCTTTAAAACCCGGCTACAACTTTGACGCACACCTTGTGGCTGGGCTTACCCCCATTATCGAAGGCGACGAGCTCGATTTTGTGATTGATCGTCCGAACGGGATGAAAGGGTTCATCATCAACATCACGAGCCAAGGTGAAGGAACGATATTTCA
The DNA here is from genome assembly GCF_033339515.1 of Vibrio sp. 2130-1. Taxonomy (NCBI): domain Bacteria; kingdom Pseudomonadati; phylum Pseudomonadota; class Gammaproteobacteria; order Vibrionales; family Vibrionaceae; genus Vibrio; species Vibrio sp. 2130-1. The sequence continues at coordinate 483 of NZ_JAWOUT010000296.1, read as the reverse complement.
TGGTAATGATGCTTTTGATGTCAAAACCGGGGATTTATTGCTATTTCCACCAAGCGCAACGCACTTCTACCATCGTAAAAAAGACAACGCATCATGGTTTCACCGCTGGGTCTATTTTCGTCCTCGTGCCTTTTGGAATGACTGGTTGTGTTGGCATGAACAACGAAATGGTGTGTATCTGACTCAAGGATTGGATAACAGCACGATTTCTCAGATTGAACGCCTATTCATCGACATTGAGTACATTTCCAAATCAGACATGCCTTATCGAGATGATCTCGCGATTAACTTACTGGAACAACTGCTGATTCGCTGTAAAACTATTCAACCTGATGTGGTGAGCAAACCGTTAGATCCTCGTGTTATTGAAGCGATGAACTACATGACGCAGAACCTGAATCAAAATTTCACACTAGAAGACATCGCTGATTTCACCTGCCTGTCCGCCTCACGCTTAGGGCATCTATTTCGAGATGAAGTAGG
>NZ_JAWOUT010000295.1:0-691 GCF_033339515.1 Vibrio sp. 2130-1 | reverse complement strand
AGCTAAACGATTCTCCAGCGCGCCCGCGACGGTTGACTTACCTGCGCCAGATAAACCAGTAAACCAAAGCACTGCTGGTTTCTGTTTTTTCAGCTCAGCACGAAACTGTTTATCAACCGTGTGCTGATGCCAGACAATGTTTTCATCTTTTACCGGTGTTTCAGCGGTCATAACGAATCCTTGTATTTATCGGAATTAAAACGGAAAGAAGACCGGAATCAATGTCAGTACCAATACGGAATACACAATCGAAATCGGCACACCAATTCGCACATAGTCGGTCAATTTGTAATTACCTACGCTGTAAACCAACAAGTTAGTTTGATACCCGTAGGGAGAAATAAAGCTCGCGCTTGCGCCAAACAATACCGCCATAATAAATGGCATCGGATCCACCCCGTACCCGACAGCCATACTATAGCCAATCGGAAATGCTAACGCGGCAGCGGCATTGTTGGTCACCAATTCAGTCAGCACCAAGGTCATGATGTATGTGGCCACCAGCGCACCAAATACGCCCCAGCCGTTAAACGCTTCGATAAACATTTCGCCCATCCTGACGGACAAGCCCGATGAAATCATCAGCTGCGCAATAGAGAGCGCAGAACCCACAATCACCACAATATCAATGGGAAAACGGCGACGAAGCTCAGAGATTTGCACTATGCCAAACGCAATGAGTGCAATGATG
>NZ_JAWOUT010000294.1:339-693 GCF_033339515.1 Vibrio sp. 2130-1 | reverse complement strand
AAGGCAAATCGTTCGGTAATACTTCACTGCCACTCGCCATCACGGTTAACCAGCGACAAATGTTTTCTAGCTGACGTACGTTGCCTGGCCAATTGAGTCGAGTGAGAATTTCGACCGTCGACGGGTGCAAGGTTTTGGTTTCCACTCCAAGCTCATCTGCGGCGCGTACCAGAAAGTGTTGTGTGAGCTTTTCAATGTCTTGTTTGCGTTCACGAAGCGCAGGAATTTGTACGCGAATGACGTTCAAGCGGTGGAACAAGTCTTCACGAAAATCGCCTTGGTGTACCAGCTTTTCGAGGTTTTGGTGCGTGGCGGCGACAATACGCACATCGACACGAATCGGAGAGTGACCAC
>NZ_JAWOUT010000294.1:0-329 GCF_033339515.1 Vibrio sp. 2130-1 | reverse complement strand
TAGAACTGACCATCCGCCAACACGCGCAGCAAACGTGTCTGGATATCCAGCGGCATGTCCCCGATTTCGTCCAAAAAGAGCGTGCCTCCGTTGGCTTGCTCGAAGCGGCCTTGACGAACACTGTTCGCGCCCGTAAATGCGCCTTTTTCGTGACCGAACAACTCAGACTCAATCAAGTCTTTTGGAATCGCGGCCATATTGAGAGCGATAAAAGGTTTGTTGGCGCGAGGGCTATGGCGGTGAAGGGCATGAGCAACCAGCTCTTTACCTGTACCGGACTCCCCGTTGATCAAAACGGAAATCGACGAGCGAGAAAGGCGGCCAATAGC
>NZ_JAWOUT010000293.1:0-696 GCF_033339515.1 Vibrio sp. 2130-1 | reverse complement strand
CTAGCGGGTATTGGCGTGACTGCTTGGGATTACCGTCAACATTGTATGCTCATCAATGTTAAGACTGAGTTGCCACAACAAGACATTACTTGGCAACAGTTCACCCCTAGTGGGCCTCGCTCTTTCCTACCTTTGTGTTCATTGACAGAAGATGGACAAGAAGTCGGGCAAGGATCTTTAGTTTGGTATGATTCCCCAAAACGAATCAAACAGCTTTGCGCGATGACCAAACCTCAATTAAGAGAAGAGATCGTGCGTCACTTTCCTAAAGAGCTTGGAGATATCGAAGTTCTGCAGTTTGGTTCTTTCCCTTTGACACGTCGACACGCGCAGTCCTATTCGCATAGAGGTTGTGTGCTAGTTGGTGATTCAGCGCATACAATCAATCCATTAGCGGGGCAGGGCGTGAATTTAGGCTTGAAAGACGTTGATGTATTGCTATCAGTGACACAAGGGCAAGATGAGTTAACGGATGCTCTATTAGCAAAATATGAGCGTACTCGTCGCCCGGATAATCTTCTAATGCAGACCGGTATGGATTTTTTCTACAAAGGCTTTAGCAATGATTTGGGGCCTTTGAAGTTTGCACGCAATGCAGCATTAAAGCTGGCTGAAAATTCAGGGCCGATCAAAGCACAAGTATTGAAGTACGCGTTAGGTATGTAGGCTAAGTATTACGTAGCAAACCAGATAGAA
>NZ_JAWOUT010000292.1:0-696 GCF_033339515.1 Vibrio sp. 2130-1 | reverse complement strand
AGTGTTTGGCCCAAAATAACCGCCGCTAAGCCGACCACGATGGTACCAACGCCTGATGTTACGTCAGCAAAACTGTTGGTTTGCGCAAATAGCGCACCAGCGAAGCCAACAAATCCATTCGACAGCGCCAAACAAAAATAGGTGTAGAACCCTGTGCTTGCGCCTTGTGCAGACACCATTCGGCCATTCACACCCGTCGCTCGAAGGCCCAAGCCGAAGTCGCTATTTAGCAATCGCACCACCAAAAAGGCAGAGATGAGAACCAGTACGCCTACGACCAACGGACGAATAAACATCGCATCACCCATCGATTCAAAAGGAGTGAGAATGGTGTCTTCACCCAAAAGAGCCATATTGGGTTTGCCCATGATGCGAATGTTGATAGAAAACGCGGCAATCATAGTGAGGATGGACGCTAAGAGATGCAAAATTCCACAGCGTACAGCGAGAAATGCGGTGACCCAGCCTGTCATGCCACCAGCGATAATCGCCATACCGGTTGCAATCCAAGGGTTGATGCCTGCAACGATAGCTGTCGCAGCAACCGCGGCTCCCATAGGAAAACTACCATCAACACTTAAGTCAGGAAAATCAAGAACACGAAACGTAAGATAGACGCCCAAAGCAACCAAGCCATAAATCAAGCCGATCTCAAGCGCGCCAAAAAAAGCAAATGCAGACATAACTGCTCCTTTC
>NZ_JAWOUT010000291.1:0-696 GCF_033339515.1 Vibrio sp. 2130-1 | reverse complement strand
GATCTGATGGCGGGTATTTACGAGATGGCAGCGCCAGATGGCATCATCTGTAACGAGGTTTCCAAATTCCTTGCGGCCAACCAGGTCAAGCCGGAAGACATAAGCTCTGGGATCTGGTTTTTCCTGTGGCTGAAATCAGCTCCCAAGGATGCGAAGCCAATCCAAAAAGAAATCCCCGGATTTGGAGTTGTTCTCAACATGCCGACTTATGGCGGAACGCTCAACGAAGCAATCACAGGGTTGATCGAGAACGAGTGCCGTCAAATAGAGCTCGCTGAGGGACATCCGAGCCTTGAGGCTTGGGTTGAATCAGTATTAGCCGGTCGAGATGACGGAGAGGAAAATGAAGCTGCGGCCAATATCGTGGATCTGCTTAATGGGTGTCACGACCTACTGGATACAGCAATAATCAATTACCTTTTTAAGGTGGGAAAAATCAACGAGCAAGAGATTTTGTCGCTCATCTATTATGGAGAGCTATGTGACCACTCTCTTGTCGGTACGCCTTTTTCAACGTTACATATCCCGAGTGAAAATAACGTCCACGAACGTAACATCATCCCCATTAAAAAAGGAGCCAGTTAGGCTCCTTTTTGTTACTCAGGGTTTGCTTTGAGAAACAACTTCATTCCAAGTATGCAGCACCTTCGATAGGTGCTGATGCTTTCTGGTGAAGTCCTTATCATCCAAGAGTGC
>NZ_JAWOUT010000290.1:0-696 GCF_033339515.1 Vibrio sp. 2130-1 | reverse complement strand
TATTTATCCAGCGCGAAGAGCAAATCTATCAAGCGAATGCATCGCAAGAAGGTGGCTGGCGAGGGCTACGTGAGTTTGAGTTGGTAGGTAAACAATTGGAAAGTGAACACATTTGCAGTTTTGTTTTCAAACCGACGGATGGCAGTAAAGTGACGAAGTACAAGCCTGGGCAGTACCTCGGCATCTACATCAACAGCGATAAGTTTAAAAACCAAGAGATCCGTCAATACAGCCTATCTTCTTCGGTTCAAGAGAACACTTACCGCATCTCCGTAAAACGTGAACAAGGCGGTAAAGTATCCAACTATCTGCACGATGAGCTAAACATCGGCGATAAAGTAAAACTCGCAGCGCCAGCGGGTGATTTCTTTATGGATGTAGACACCAATACACCAGTGGTGCTGATTTCTGCAGGTGTCGGCCTTACGCCAACACTGTCAATGCTAGAAAGCTTGACGGAACATCACGCGCCAGTGACTTGGGTACATGCAACAGAAAACAGCAAACACCACGCCTTTAAAGAGCACGTAAACCAGCTAGTCACGGCGAAAGAAAACATGAACGCGCTCATTTGGTATAACCAACCAACGGCAGAAGACAAGATAGGTGAAGACTTCCACTTTACCGGCTTTGTAAACCTGCATGAAATCGAAGCCGCACTCAAACAAGACAACGTACAAGTGTACTTCTGTGGTC
>NZ_JAWOUT010000289.1:0-697 GCF_033339515.1 Vibrio sp. 2130-1 | reverse complement strand
AATGAAGAAAGATGTCGCGCCGTCTGCGCGGTGGCTATGGCTGACGGGATTACTCGTAAACAAAGCCGTGAGCTGCTGAATGATGCCAAACGTATCAAAGACGAAATGGAAAAAGGCCCACTGACTGGCTCCCACCAGAATGATGAGCTTGGCGCTGGCAACACCGACGAGCAATCCCTCAACTCGGGTGGGGATGGTACGTCGGAACAAACCGGGAATGACGACCTGAACCTTGCCCAGGAGGAACTGGAAGGGGGTAAAAATTCCAATGGTCAGGACGATGATGACGAAGACCCTTTGCGTGATGAAGAGGGTGAGCACAAAGATCCTGTCAAGCAGCCAGATAACAGCGGCAAGGACAAAGATGAAGAAGGCGGTGATGCTCTTCCTCCTCTGCCGAAGGACAAGGAATGGAAGAACGTCCGGGCTGACAGTTTGATTTTTGCTGTCAACGTTAACCTGGATGGCGAGACCAAACGTGGAGTCATCATGACCGACCGTGTTGCTCTGGTTCCGTCTACTGTCTGGGTTAAAACGCTCGATGGCGAAGGCAAGGAAAAGCATGTTCATGTGCCTGTGTCAGACATTGAACTCCTGAGTGTCGAAGGCTAATAAAGGAGGCCCAGCCAAAGAGGTTGGGCCTGTCAAGAACAGGTGAATATGAAGATCTCACAGGACATGAAAAGAAAATTTGCTT
>NZ_JAWOUT010000288.1:0-697 GCF_033339515.1 Vibrio sp. 2130-1 | reverse complement strand
CAGCGTCTCAGTAATCGTGCGACCAAGTAGAACCAGCGGTTGGTTGTTTGATTGGTTGATTTCCAATTTGTTGCCATCAAGACAGATCATTTTCTGCTCGGCAAACTCATTCAACGTTTTCACCACAAGGTCGTTTAAATCTTCCTCTTGGTAGCTTAGGAACAGCTCTTTCTTCAAGAATGGGTAGATTTGCGCAACGTTCTCTTGGATTTTCTCCACGGTGAGATTGCGCTGACGAATAATCATCTGGGCAATCAACGATGGCAGCGCAAACAAGTGAATGATGTTGTTGCGATAGTAAGTCATCAGAATCGATTGACTACGATCAAGAGAAATGATGTCGCCCATGCTGTCTGTTTCAATCACAAACTTATCTAACGAGATAGCGTGATCAACCAACTCTTCAGCACTTTCTGTTGGGATGGTTGAAGTGCTTGAGTATGGGTTGTTCTTGAGTAGCTTCAAGTAGCACTCAATCTGATTGATCAGAGAATCACGAGACAGTGCACGTTGACGAGAAGCCAACAATGCTGTTGCACAAAGCGTTAAGGCGTTTGCCGCTGCCGCATCGTTAATATGCGTCATCATCTTGTTCGCTAGCTCATTGACCACAGGATTCATCCATTGTGGTTTGCTACCGCCCATGCTATCGATGTCTTTTGTCCACTCTGGCGCGTGCTCGTTAAGGTATTGGTTG
>NZ_JAWOUT010000287.1:0-698 GCF_033339515.1 Vibrio sp. 2130-1 | reverse complement strand
AAGGTGGTATCGATCTTCTGATGAGTGAAGGTGTGGGTACTTCTGCGGTATCTCTGTTGAAAAACAAGGCGTTGCCAGTTGGTACGATTCTGCTTGAACTGATTTACGCGGTAGATGCGCAAGCACCAAAACGCAGCGGTATCACTCGCTTCTTACCGAAAACGCCAATCCGTCTGATGATGGACTCGCGTGGTAACGATCTATCGGCTCAAGTGGAGTTTGAAGGTTTCAACCGTCAACTTAGCCCAGTAAACCGTCATCTTGGCAGCAAGCTGGTGACGTCTGTGCAAAAAGACGTGCACCGTTTGATTGAAGCAGGTGATGTGCTGGTTGAAGAGAAAGTGGAAGCCGTTCGCAAGCAAGCACAGCAAGATATGCAGCAAAGCTTGAATGCGGAGCTAGAGCGTTTACAAGCCTTGAAAGCGGTGAACCCAAACATTCGTGATGAAGAGATTGAAGCGATTGAAGCGCAAATCAAAGAGCTGACTGGTTACATCAATCAAGCTCAAGTGCAGCTCGACTCGCTCCGTCTGATCGTGGTGAGCCACAACTAATCGCGTAAAACGCATTAAAAAAGGTCTTCAATCGAAGACCTTTTTCTTTATCTGCGGTTTGCCTGTGGATTACATCAACCACTTCCACCAAATAAACAAAGCTAAGAAGCCAAACAAGTAAATCAGCCCAGCAATCGATAGCCA
>NZ_JAWOUT010000286.1:0-699 GCF_033339515.1 Vibrio sp. 2130-1 | reverse complement strand
AACAGAGCTTTAGACCGAAAGTTACCTTCATCAATGTCGGCATACAATTTTTCAATGCCCACAGATTTTGCGTGAGAAAATAATAAACTCAGAGCTTCCAACATATAGCCTTGTCGCCAATATGCTGAATTAAGTAAGCATCCAACCTCACATGAACGACTACAATCACTAAAACTATGTAAACCGCAAGTTCCAATAACTTTGTTGGTCGATTGCTCTAAAACTGCCCATTCCAGTGATTCACCCGACTTTTCTAATTGGACGACGCTTTCTAGCATCTGAAATATCAAATCTTTCGATGGAAAAACCGGATCTGAGGCAAATTCCATTGTTTGAACATCACCATAAATCTCAAACAAGTCTTCAGAATCTTCCATTTGAATTGACCTCAATACAACCCTACTTCCGTGTAAATCAGGCTTCATTTTTCTCCTTAATCGTATAACGCCCTGTTAAGGTGTGAGCAACGCAATACCGATGCCTACGCATACCACCTTAAACACTAAACACAACGCATAGTAAAAATGCCACGCGTAGCGAATCACTCTTAAACAGTTTGTTAGAGGTTTTTTATCGTGTACAGGAGTTTCTTGCCTTGCTCTGTCGGGATATAAAAGCCTTTATCATTTCTTTGTAACAAAGCTAAGTCTTCGAACTTTTCAAGCACTAAGCGTTCCGCTGTACACCCAACATAACCCT
>NZ_JAWOUT010000285.1:0-699 GCF_033339515.1 Vibrio sp. 2130-1 | reverse complement strand
AAAGTTACCAATTTCTCGTGGCGTACCCATCGCTAAAGCCATGAGCAGTGAAAATCTCATCGCCTTTGCTCAAAACGGCGAAGCGCTTCACCCTATGAATGGCGCACCATTGCGTTTGGTGGTTCCAGGTTGGCCGGGTTCTTGTTCGCAAAAATGGCTCACTCGCATTCAAATTCGCGATCAAATACACGATGGGCCAAAGATGACAGGCACTTCCTACCGAGTCCCTAACCGACCTGTCGCCCCGGGAGAAAACGTGGCGAAAGAGGATTTCGAGATCATAGAGCGCATGCCAGTAAAATCGCTCATCACCTCTCCGCAAACCAACACAGAAGTCAATGGCAATGAAATAGCCATTCGCGGACATGCTTGGTCTGGCGACCGAAAAGTGACCAAAGTGCAGATTTCGATTGATTTTGGCGCAACATGGATGGATGCCGACCTCGCAGCTCCTGCCAATGACGGTGCTTGGCAAACGTTCAATGCTAAGGTGAAGTTCCCTCAAGCGGGTTACTACGAAGTGTGGGCGAAAGCGACTGACGATCAAGGAGTCAGCCAGCCTTTTGCCATCGCATGGAATCCGAAAGGTTACCTCAACAACACTTTCCACCGCATCGCATTGATTGTACGAAGTTAAAGGGTCAGTAGCAGAATGGTGAGCACTTAGGGGACATAACACGGTGAGAACAAAACAACCAT
>NZ_JAWOUT010000284.1:0-700 GCF_033339515.1 Vibrio sp. 2130-1 | reverse complement strand
GAAGGGTTTATCCATCAGTTCCAACGTCGCGGTTTTAAAGTCGTCGATTTTAAAACGACAGGATCTATCCAAGTGACGCAGCAAGGCGACTTTGCCTTAAGCCGCGATTGGCAAGATTTGGCGCAAGAGCAGCAAATTCAGTATGTGTTAACGGGAACCATGCTTCGTCAAGAAGGTGGCGTATTGGTTAATGCTCGCGTTGTTGGTATGCAAAGCCGTGTTGTGGTTGCCACAGCGCAAGGGTTCTTGCCTGCAGACCGAATCGGCCGTGATTTGGATACGCTAAATAGCATCCGTACCCAAGATGGCGTGTTGATTCGTTCAGACCCAACCATTCGCCAGCCATACACTGTGATTCTCCGCCCATAGGATAGAACCATGAAGAAGTTATTATTTATTATTGCCACCTTGGTGCTTGTGGGATGTCAGCCATTACAACAGATGCGCCAAGATGAAATTTTAGTGGCGGTAGGTTATGCAAGCGTAAGCGAACAAACTGGCCGCACGGTAGAAGAAAAACGTGTGCGCGCGATGCGAGCATCAAAAATTGATGCGTATCGTGAGTTAGCAGAGCAAGTTTACGGCATGCGAGTAAGCGGTCGTGCCGAACTTGAAGATCAGCGTCTTGGCATTGAAAGCACGAGTGGCGCGGTCGATGGCGTGATTCGCGGTGCAGAGGTCGTGCGCAGTTACTTAGTTG
>NZ_JAWOUT010000283.1:0-701 GCF_033339515.1 Vibrio sp. 2130-1 | reverse complement strand
TTGCTCAGATTTACTGGGCAATATTTGCTCTCCACTAACAGGGGTTCCCCCTAGTCGCCACCGAGGCCCACCCGCCGGACTTACCCCTACATCACTAAAGCTCGTGCCTCGCTAAGTGCTGTCATTGAAATTTCATTCAAACCTAAATCACTATGGACGCCAACAAAAATCCGTTGTCATCCATAGTGCAGTGGTAAGGTTTGATGAATTTCAATGTATCGCTCAAGGCTGTTAGACCTCCAGCGCCATAGCAATGCCAACATAAACCCCGTTGTCATTGCTATGGCAGGGTGCTGGTGGTCTAAATGAATCGCCTTCGGCGAGCTAGAAGCTTTTGTATCGCTTTTCTTAACGGCTTCGCCTAAAAAGCCGACCCTCTCACGAGCCCTATTGTGTCGACTTTGTCCTTCCCAAAGTCAATAAAATATGGGAACAATAATTTATAAAATATTGTGTTATCATATGGTATATTTGTAAGGGTTAGTATATAATAACGCCAGTTTAATCAATTATTTAAATGCTTGGGGGCATGTATGGAATTAAATACTTTTACACATATGGTTACTGGAGAGGAAACTTTTATACCTGCTATGGTATTCATCCCTAACACGAACCAGCGCTTATCAGTGATGTACTGCGAAGAGTTAAAGGCGGTTGTTTGTATCAATGGGGGTTTATTCCTACCAGCTGACACTGAAGCA
>NZ_JAWOUT010000282.1:0-701 GCF_033339515.1 Vibrio sp. 2130-1 | reverse complement strand
TCTAAGGGGATCTTCCACAAAAGCATCCGATACATGACGCAATATGCGATTATTCAAATCGGCTTGGCCGCCATAAGGATCGTACAGCTGGCCGCTATCATCCATCGCCATGGCATTAATGGTTAAATCACGGCGAATCAAATCCTCTTCTAGCGTTACGCTTGGATCGAAGAAACAGTCAAAGCCCGTGTAACCTGAGCCTGATTTTCTTTCGGTTCGTGCAAGTGCGTGTTCTTCTTTATTTTTAGGATGAAGAAAAACAGGAAAGTCTTTTCCGACGGCAGTGTATCCTTGAGCAAGCATCATTTCTGGTGTGGCACCGACTACCACCCAATCGTTGTCATAACTGTCAATGCCGAGCAATTGATCTCGAACTGCGCCACCTACTAAATAAACTTGCACGAATTACCTCTGAATTTATGGATATGACGTTGGACATTGTAGCAAGCAATGGTACTTTTCTTTACTCCCAAGAACAGATGCAACTATGTTTACATCATATTTGATTCTTTTGGGATGGGTTTTTAGCTGGAGATCCTAATGTATAAGGACTTTTTTGGGTTTGTTGAACAGCCGTTTTCGATTGTTCCAAACTCACGTTATTTGTATTTAAGCCAACGTCATAAAGAAGCGATCACGCACCTCAATGCGGGATTGGGCGACGGCGGTGGTTTTGCCATGCTGACCGGTGAGGTAGGAAC
>NZ_JAWOUT010000281.1:0-701 GCF_033339515.1 Vibrio sp. 2130-1 | reverse complement strand
ACGTACGATGATCAAATTAGAAAATATCCACAAGCGCTTTGGCGATACTGAAGTCCTGAAAGGCATTGATCTCGATATCAAACAGGGTGAGATCATCGTGATTATCGGCTCTAGCGGTACGGGTAAGTCGACCCTGTTGCGCACCGTTAACTTCCTTGAGCAGGCCGACGAAGGTCGTATCACTATCGACGACATCTCTGTCGATACACAAAAGCACACGAAAGCCGAAGTCTTGGCGCTGCGTCGCCGTACTGGGTTTGTTTTCCAAAATTATGCCCTTTTTGCGCACATGACGGCTCGCCAGAATATTGCCGAAGGTTTGATTACCGTGCGTGGCTGGAAGAAACAGGAAGCTCTGACTCGTGCACAGCAGATTCTGGATGATATTGGCCTTGGCGAGAAAGGTGACAGCTACCCGGCAGCTCTATCTGGTGGCCAGCAGCAGCGTGTCGGCATCGGTCGCGCTATGGCGTTACAGCCAGAACTGTTACTTTTTGATGAGCCAACTTCCGCGCTGGATCCGGAATGGGTCGGTGAAGTTCTCTCATTAATGAAGAAGTTAGCCAATCAGCATCAAACCATGCTGGTGGTAACACACGAGATGCAATTTGCTAAAGAAGTCGCCGATCGGGTGATCTTTATGGCGGAAGGCAACATCGTCGAACAAGGTTCTCCACAGGATATCTTCGATAATCCACAAG
>NZ_JAWOUT010000280.1:0-701 GCF_033339515.1 Vibrio sp. 2130-1 | reverse complement strand
GCTAAAGTGACTTGGGTGGGTACAATACCTAGCAATGACACAACGGTTAATATTACCGCGGAATTTAACTTGGAGGGCTCACCGCTCAGTGTAAGTGAAACCACGAGTGTCACCTTTAAAATGTTTGGTATTTGTGGTGGTCAGGTGAATGATACGAATAAGTCCAATGCCACAGGTGTTTGTTTGAAAGTGGCTGAAGCCGATGGTAAATGGTTCACCAGCTCTCCTTCTAAAGCAGTAATGGATTATTTGGGGTATATAAAATCCGACAACAACAGGCCCAACACATATAAAGGACTTGCCGTAGAAGATGGAACGCATGGGCCAGCTGGAGAATTTGCTGAGTTTATGTATGGTTCAGGCATGTCAGATGACGGTGCCCAGTTGGATAGTTATTGCAATCATCTTTCTAGAATCAATTTTGCTGGAAAGAGTAAGTGGTCTCAACCTAGTTTAGCTGATTTGAGAGAGGTGGACGCGTATATGTATGAGAATTTTGGTTGGCCAACTAAAGCGCGGTATTGGTCTGCTACTTGGGCTGACGGCGAAAAATATCGCTGGAGTATTGACCTACATAATAAAAATGAAGAGATTAACGGTGTTAATTCAGGCCTCTATGCCTCATGCGTTTCAAATCCTTAGGGTTTAGTGTTGAAAGTTTAGCGTTTAGTATTTTTATTTTAGGCCCTTCGGGGCCTTTT
>NZ_JAWOUT010000279.1:0-703 GCF_033339515.1 Vibrio sp. 2130-1 | reverse complement strand
TGGTAGTGTCGGTGGCTTGTAGTAGAACATGGTGTTTGGTTCGATGGTGAGCTGATACCAAGACAGGTGCGGCGGTGCGAGCTCAATCGCTTTGTCCAAATCGGCTAGCGCTTGTTCGATGCTTTGATCGGGTAAGCCGTGCATTAAGTCGAGGTTAAAGCTGTTCAAACCAATTTGATGGGCAAGTTTCGCTGCATTAACGGCTTCGTCTTGACCATGAATTCGTCCTAGACGCTCCAACTTCTCCTGCTCAAAGCTTTGAACTCCGATGGAAATTCGCGTGACGCCCGCTTTACGATAACCCACGAAACGCTCTGCTTCGATGGTGCCAGGGTTTGCTTCCATAGTGATTTCAATGTCTGGCTTGAATGGAATTCGCGCTTCGATGCCTTTTAGCAAACGCTCAATGCCTTCTGCAGAAATCAAACTTGGCGTACCACCGCCAATGAAGATGGAATGCAGCGGACGCGGTGCGTCATTTAAGCGGTACTTATCAATATCGGTATCCAGATCTTCTAGAAGGGCACTGATGTACTCTTCTTCTGGGATCTCCGCTTTAAGCGCATGGGAGTTAAAGTCGCAATAAGGGCACTTTTGTACACACCATGGGATGTGTACATACAAGCTGAGTGCTGGGGGCGTTAACATGGACAAGTTCACTCGATCTTACTGTGCGGTTTGCGCTGATAACTGAGCAAACAGT
>NZ_JAWOUT010000278.1:0-703 GCF_033339515.1 Vibrio sp. 2130-1 | reverse complement strand
ACCGTCATCGACACTGAAGATGCGTGGGCAACACTGAACGTGCGCGAGGATCTGCTTAAACACTTCACTAAAGACACCACATTTAACGCATACCTGCCAGCGTTGGATAAAAGTGTCGAGTTTAAAGTCACGCACGTTGCAGTAATGGGCGATTTTGCAACTTGGCGAGCGACCGATGCAGCACAAGGTTTCGATCTGCGTACCTTTGAAGTAGAAGCTCGCCCTACTCAACCAGAACCAGAACTGCGCATGGGTATGAGCGTTGTGGTTGAGCTGTAATCGCTCAAGGTAAAAAGTCTATGACGATTAAGATTTCACAACGGCATGTGTTACGGCGCGACAAGTGGTTACTGTCGTGCTTAACTTGGGTGCCTATTTTGCTTTCGCTTACCATTTGGGGCGTGTTTTCTGCGGGAATCGCGAGAGACCTGCCGATTGGCGTGGTCGATTTACAACATTCGCAGCTCTCTCGTAAGCTGATCCAAACGTTGGATGCCTCTTCAACACTGTCTGTGGATTATTACTACACCAGCGCGAATGAAGCCAAGAATGCCATGATTGAAGGCGATATTTACGCTTTTGCCGTCATTCCATCTAAGTTTGACCAAGACATTTTGCTGCATCGCCAACCACAGCTTTCAGTGTTTTTTAACAGCCAATATATTTTGGTGGCAAAGTTAATTAATTCAGCCGTGGCACAAGC
>NZ_JAWOUT010000277.1:0-704 GCF_033339515.1 Vibrio sp. 2130-1 | reverse complement strand
AGCAGTACGCGCTGCTGCTGAGTTAGGTGTATGGATGGTGAACGTTCATGCAAGCGGTGGTGAACGTATGATGACAGCATCACGTGAGATTCTTGAGCCATATGGTAAAGAACGTCCACTTCTGATTGGTGTAACGGTACTGACTAGCATGGAACAAAGTGACTTGGCAGGTATTGGTCTGAATGTTGAACCGCAAGAGCAAGTGATTCGTCTAGCGACATTAACTAAGAACTCAGGTCTCGATGGCGTAGTGTGCTCTGCGCAAGAATCTTCACTACTTAAAAATGAGCTAGGTAAAGAGTTTAAACTTATCACTCCAGGAATTCGTCCTGCTGGTTCTGAGCAAGGCGACCAACGTCGTATTATGACGCCAGTTGATGCTATTCAAGCGGGTTCTGACTACCTTGTTATTGGCCGTCCGATCACTCAGGCGACGGACCCTGCTGCCGTATTGAAATCTATCAACGACAGTTTAGCTAGCAAGTAATAACTCTCGAGCATTAAATGGATAAAGGTGAGGCTAGGATGCCTCACCTTTTTTCTTTCTCAGAACAACGAATTACCCGATGAGAACAAAGGTTCTACGGATTATTCTTAGTCCTGCAGGGGAATGCACTATATCGATCACACTTTAATAACATAATTGATAATGATAAGCCGAAAATGCAACCATGTGCTGTAGATGGCTTGCGTTACAAATAGGT
>NZ_JAWOUT010000276.1:0-704 GCF_033339515.1 Vibrio sp. 2130-1 | reverse complement strand
GCGATGGCAAACCTGAGCTAATCCTAATCGCAACAAGTTCTGAAGTTGAGTTAGCAGTGAAAGCCGCTGAACAACTAACAGCAGAAGGTAAGAAAGTACGCGTTGTTTCAATGCCATCAACAGATGCATTCGACAAACAAGACGCAGCTTACCGTGAAGCAGTTCTACCATCAGACGTAACAGCACGTATCGCTATTGAAGCGGGCATCGCAGACTTCTGGTACAAGTACGTAGGTTTCGACGGTCGCATCATCGGTATGACAACATTCGGTGAATCTGCACCTGCTGACCAGTTGTTCGAAATGTTTGGTTTCACTGTAGAAAACGTAGTGAACACAGCAAAAGAACTACTAGCGTAATCGAGACAGTTGTTTAAACCGGCTCTGTTGAGCGGTTGTGAGAAAAGGCCATCATGTTGATGGCCTTTTTATTTGTCTCAATATTTCCAATCTAGCGGAATACTTTGGTGAATATCTTCAAGCAGTACGGATAAGCGAAGAGGATGACGCCCTGCTGGTGTATAACAGTTGATCGTTATTGGCTCTGAAAGCCAGCCTTCAAGGCATGGGGTGATACGGCCGGGGTGATGTTTCTCATACCCTTGTGCAGTCCAAGTTGGCAAGAGACCAATGCCGTGTCCGTTGGCGATACTATCGATCTGCATAGCAATGTTGTCGCTATAGAGTCGGCTGACAAATGGTTCT